>NZ_JBFAHP010000018.1:0-157257 GCF_040654255.1 Streptomyces sp. NPDC050732 | reverse complement strand
GGTTACATTCCGAACCCGGAAGCTAAGCCTCATAGCGCCGATGGTACTGCAGGGGGGACCCTGTGGGAGAGTAGGACGCCGCCGAACTCCTTTTGGATGGGAAACCCCCGCACCTTATGGTGCGGGGGTTTTCTGCGTTCAGGGCCATTCAGAGTCGTTTACGGGTCACGACGGGCTCACCAATTTCGTGTCATATGCCAGGATCACCGCCTGCACCCTGTCCCTCGCTCCCGTCTTCGCGAGAATGCGGCCCACGTGGGTTTTCACCGTGGACTCCGCGAGGTGCAGACGGGACGCGATCTCCGCGTTCGTCCACCCCTGGCCTATGACCGTCAGGATTTCGCGTTCCCGGTCCGTGAGTGAGGCCAGGCGCGGATGCTTCGCCGGGTCCGAGGATGCGGAACCGGCCGTCGGCAGCTGGTCCGCGTACGCGTCGAGGAGCCGGCGCGTCAGGCTCGGGGCCACGACCGCGTCGCCCGAGGCGACCGCGCGTATCCCGGAGAGGAGTTCCTCGGGCAGCGCGTCCTTGATGAGGAAGCCGGACGCGCCCGCGCGCAGCCCGTCGTAGGCGTACTCGTCGAGGTCGAACGTCGTGAGGATCAGGACACGGGTGCGGGCGCCCGTCGCGGCGATGCGGCGCGTGGCCTCGATGCCGTCCAGGCCCGGCATGCGGATGTCCATCAGGACGATGTCCGGGTGCAGTTCGGCCGTCATGCGGACCGCTTCGCTGCCGTTGCCGGCCTCTCCCGCCACCGTCATGTCGTCCTGGCTCTCCAGGAGCATGCGGAAACCGAAGCGCTGCATGGGCTGGTCATCGACGATGAGCACGGTCGTCACGGTGTTTCGCTGTCCTTCGGGAGGTGGAGACGGACCCGCCAGCCGCCCGGCGGGTGAGGCAGCGGCCCCGCCTCAAGTGTGCCGTCGTACAACGCCGTTCGCTCGCGCATTCCGGTCAGGCCGCGGCCGCCCCCGGTGCTTGGGCGGCGGCTGCCGTCCGCTCCCGCGCCCGCCCCCACCCCTGTGTCCGTGACCTCCACCCTCACGCCGTCATCGCCGTAGATGACATCGACGGAGGCCTGCGCGCCGGGGCCGGCGTGCTTGAGGGTGTTGGTGAGGGCTTCCTGCACCACGCGGTAGACGGTGAGCTGGCGGCCCGCGGGGACCGCGTCCGCGCGGCCGTGCACCGTGCTGCGCACCGGGAGGCCCGCGGCACGTACGCCGTCGATGAGCCGGCCCAGGTCGGTGAGGGCGGGCTGCGGGGCGAGTTCCGCCGTGGCGGGGGCGTCGTCGCGGAGGACGTCCAGGAGGCGGCGGAGTTCGCCGAGGGCCTGGCGGCTCGTCGTACCGATGGCTTCGAGGGCCTGGGCCGCGCGCTCGGGGGACTTCGCGGCGGCGTACGAACCGCCGTCCGCGAGGCCCGTGATGACGGAGAGGTTGTGGCCGATGATGTCGTGCATCTCCCGCGCGATGCGGGTGCGTTCCGCGGCGGCGGCGAGCTGGGCCTGCTGGTCCCGCTCGACCTCCAGCCGGCGGGCGCGCTCGACGAGGGCCTGGGTGTAATCCTGGCGGGAGCGCACCGCGATGCCGAGGAGAGCGACCATGGCGTACGCCCATACGTACGGGATGATCTGCTGATCCCAGCTGTCCTCCGGATAGCGGAAGCTGCCCACGACGAGCGGTGCCGTCATCATGAGGCCCGCCCGGCCGAGCGTCGGCAGAGGCAGCCGCATCGCGATGTTGAACAGGACGATCATCTGGATCAGCGAGGCCTGGAGCATCGCGCCGGACCAGCTGCTGACCAGGCTCGCGGCCACCATGACGGCGAGGACCGCCATCGGGCGGCGGCGCCGCCACAGCAGCGGCAGCGAGAGCGTGGTGCTGAGCAGGACGACGAGCCAGCCCGGCACGCTCGTGTTCGGCGCGGTGTTGCGCCAGCCGCCACTCGCGTCGACGAGGGCGGCGACCACGAAGAAGCCGGTGACCAGCACGTCCCAGACGAGCGGGCGCCGCCTGTCGAAGGCGCGCACCCGCTGCGTCGAACGCTGGAGGAGCTGGGTGAGGGGATGTGGCTCGGTCACGGCCTCATCCTCGTACAGGAGTTGACGGCGTGGGCGTCATACGTCGCGTCGTTTGAGCAGTACGGATGCCGTGGCGATGACCGCCGCCGACCAGAGGACGAGCGTGACCAGGGCCGTGCCCGGCGCGATGGTGTTCTCGACGCGGGTCACCGAGCCGAGGGCGCTCGCGGCCTGGGCGGGGAAGTACTTCACGGCGGTGTCCACGGCGCTGACCGGCATCATCGTCAGGATCTCGGGCAGGATCAGGACCGCGCCGACGAACGCGCCGATCGCGCCGGGCACCGAGCGGAACAGGGCGCCGAGGCCGAGCGCGACGAGGCTGAGCAGGGTGAGGGCCGCGGCGCTGGTCGCGAGGGCCCCGAGCACGCCGGAGTCGGTGAGGGACAGCTCCTTGTCGGTGCCGGCGAGCCAGATCTGGGCGACGAGGAACGTGACGACGTTCGTCACGAAGCACACCGTGAACGCGACGGCCGTGAAGAGGCCGGCCTTGGACCACAGGACGGGCAGGCGGCTCGGGACGGCCGCGAGCGACGCGCGGATCAGGCCCGTGGAGTACTCGCCCGCGGTGATGAGGATGCCGAGTACGGCGAGGCAGATCTGGGAGAGCTGGGTGCCGAAGAGGGTGAAGACGACGGTGTCGATCTCGGCGTCGTCCCCGTCGTAGGTGGAGCCCATCGTGATGCCGACGGCGATGACGAGCGCGCTCGCGGTGAGCAGCGTGATCCAGGTGGAGCGGAGCGTCCACAGCTTGTGCCACTCCGAGCGGACGATTCCCTTTGCGGTGAGGGCGCTCATGCCGCCGCTCCTTCCGGTCGACGGGTCATAGGCAGCTGTGGGGCCGGGCCCGTCGGGGTGACGTACTCGACCGAGTCGCGGGTGAGGTCCATGAACGCCTGCTCCAATGAGGCGGTCTGGGGGGTCAGTTCGTAGAGCGGGATGCCGTGGGCGGCGGCGGTGCGGCCGATGTGTGCGGCGTCCGTGCCGCGCACGTCGAGGGTGCCGGGCGCGTCACCGGAGATCCGCACGCCGGGGCCCGCGAGCAGCTCGGTCAGCCGGCCGGCCTCCGGGGTGACGACCTTGACGGCGCCGGTGCCCGACTCGCGTACGAAGCGTTCGACGGTGGTGTCGGCGAGGAGCCTGCCGCGGCCGATGATGACGAGGTGTTCGGCGGTCAGCGCCATCTCGCTCATCAGGTGGGAGGAGACGAGGACTGTACGGCCCTCGGCCGCCAGGGACTTGAGGAGGTTGCGGATCCACAGGACGCCCTCGGGGTCGAGGCCGTTGACCGGCTCGTCGAGGATGACCGTGGCCGGGTCGCCGAGCAGGGCCGCCGCGATGCCGAGGCGCTGGCCCATGCCGAGCGAGAAGCCCTTGACGCGCTTGCGGGCGACTTCGTGGATGCCGGCCAGTTCGAGGACCGTGTCGACGCGGCTCTTCGGGATGGAGTGGGTGTGGGCGAGCGCCATGAGGTGGTGGTAGGCGGAGCGGCCCGGGTGGACGGAGCGTGCTTCGAGGAGTGCGCCCACTTCGTGCAGGGGCGCGGGGTGGGCGGCGTAGGCGCGGTCGCCGATGGTGGCGCGGCCGCGGGTCGGGGTGTCGAGGCCGAGGAGCATCCGCATGGTGGTGGACTTGCCCGCGCCGTTGGGGCCGAGGAAGCCGGTGACGGTGCCCGGATGGACCTCGAAACTGAGGTCGTCGACGGCCTTCTTGGCGGGCCTGCCGCCATAGTGCTTGGTGAGTCCGTATGCCCTGATCATGTCTTCGATGCTGCCGTTCGCGGGGCCGCGGATCGTCGGACCGGGGGCGGGGAGCGCGGGCCTGGGGTAGTACCCGGGTACGACGGCGACCCCGAGGCAGCCTCGGGGCTCCGGGGCCGCCGACTTAGGATCACCGCATGGAACAGGAGCGCGTGTACGTCGTACGAGCCGTCCGTGCCGAAGAGTGGCCGCAGGTCAGGGAGTTGCGGCTGGCGGCGCTGCGGGATGCGGCGGCGCCGGTCGCCTTTCTGGAGACGTACGAGGACGCCGCCGCGAAACCGGACGCGTTCTGGCAGGAGCGGGCGGCGGGGGCCGCGCGCGGGGAGCACGTCCGGCAGTTCGTCGCGGAGGGACCGCACGGCGTCTGGGCGGGGTCGGTGACCGTGCTGGTCGAGGAGGCCGGGGCGGACGACGTCTTCGGCGGGGTGATCGAGCGGCGGCAGGCGCATCTCGTGGCGGTCTACGTGCGGCCCGAGCACCGGGGGCGCGGCCGCGGTGTGACGGACGCGCTGTTCGAGGCGGCTGTCGGGTGGGCGTGGTCGCTGGAGGGACTCGATCGGGTGCGGCTGTACGTCCACGAGGACAATCCGCGGGCGCAGGCGTTCTACCGGCGGTTCGGTTTCGTACGCAGCGGAGGGGTCGTCCCGGTGCCGGGCGACCCCACCGCGCGGGAGTTCGAGCTGGTGCTGGAGCGGTCTTGAGGGCGGGTGGCCTCGGGGGCGGGCTACTGGACCGGCAGTTCGCTGTCCGGCCAGCGGGATCTGCCCTGCTCCCGCGACCGGAGCAGAGCCAGGGTCGGCAGACCCCGGTCCGCCCCGGTGGAGAGCAGCTCCGGCAGCTGGGGCAGCGGAGCCACCGCGGCGACGTCGTCCAGGACGAGCGTCATTGGTGGGTCGAGCCGACCGGAGGATGACCGTGCGGCCATGCGCCGGCCGTGCTCGACCACGCTGGAGGCGAGTGCCGTCAACAGAGGCATGGCACCCGGGCCTTGGTGGGACTTGGGATCCTCGATCGCCTCTCCCACCACAAAAAGCGTGCCCCCTTCATCGACAAAAGAATCCAGGGAGAGCGCATCAGTTCGGTTTGGTGTGCAGGACTCGCGCAGGTGCACCGTGAACAGCGCGGACAGGGCGCGCGCGGTCAACTCCTGCGCGATGTCGCGGCGTTCCGGGTGCGCGGTGAGGGCGGCCTCCAGCTCACCGGCGGTGCCGGACGCGGCCTTGGGGTGGGTACGGAGGATGCGTACCGCCTCCTGGACCTGGGTGCCCTGCGCCCAGCGGTGCACGACCTTCATCGGCTTGTCGGCCACCGCGGCGGCGTGCAGGAAGCTGCGCATCAGCGTCTGAGCCGTGTCCGCGACGGCCATGTCCAGCTTCGCGACCGGCCTTATCGGGGCGAGGAGCGCGGTGGCGCGGTCGTTCGCCGTCGCCCTGTCCTGGCAGCCGGAGGTGGGGGACCAGTGGAGGCGGGCCGGGGTGTCGCAGAGGTGGGAGGGGTCGTAGAGCAGGACGGGCCCGAGCTTGGCCCGGGCGTCCTTCGTCTCCGCCCACAGGGTGGGGTCGGAGGTCAGGACCAGGGCCGCGCCCTCGGCATCCCGGACGGCCTGCACGGCGAGGGGGCGGCGGGTCGTGGGGCCGCCCAGGAACAGGGGGGAGCGGGGGGTGGGGACGGGGGGTGTCGGCGGGGCGATGTCCCCCGTGCCTCCGGCGTGCGGGTCTCTGTTGTGCAGGTCTCCGTTGTGCGTGCCCTGCACCGGGGTGCGGGTTTCCTCGCCTCCGGCGAGGGGGTCTCCGTTGTGCGTGCCCGGGGCCGGGGTGTGGGTCTCCGCGCCTTCGGCGCGGTTTTCCCACCCACCCGCCCTTTCCGGCATACCGGCACCCCCGCCACGCTGCACGGGAGCAGGGCCGGGCGCCGCCTCCGCAGCCCCGGCGCCACCAACACTCCCGGCCCCCGGCCCCTCCCGCTGAGCCTTCCGTACCGCTTTCCACCGCGTCACCGTCCCCAGCACGAAGACGGTCAGCACGATGAGGATCATCAGCTGGCCGATGAACAGGCCCCAGAACAGGCCGTAGCCCGAAAGCTGGTCCGGTGGGGTCTCGGGCCAGGCGCCCGCCACGTCGTCCGGCCTGCCGATCAGGTGGCGTACGGCCGGTGGCGTGTGGCCGAAGGAGACCTTCTCCGGCCAGGAGCCGTGCGCGAAGCGGCCCGCGAGGTTCGTGGCCGACCAGACGAGCACCGTGGCGCCGATCAACAGGCCGAGGAAGCCCACCAACAGGCCGTCCGGAACGCCCCGTTCGGGGCGTCTGCGACGGTCCTCCCACTCATCCCGCATGCTGCTCCATGTACGCCGCCCGCTGCTCCGCCTCCAGCTCGGCCGCCCGCAGCGCGTCGTCGGCCGGTGTGTCGTCGGAGAGGTCGGCCGACGATTCGGTCATGGCGCGGTCGGTGAAGACCAGCGGCCGTTCCGTCTCGGTGATCAGGTGTTTGACGACCTGGACGTTGCCGTTGACGTCCCAGACCGCGATGCCGGGGGTGAGGGTCGGAATGATCTCCACCGCCCACCTGGGCAGCCCGAGGACCCGGCCCGTCGCCCGCGCCTCGTCGGCCTTCTGGGCGTAGATGGTCCGTGTGGAGGCCATCTTCAGGATCGCCGCGGCCTCCTTCGCCGCCGCGCCGTCCACCACGTCGCTCAGGTGGTGCACCACCGCCACGAACGACAGGCCGAGCCGCCGCCCGAACTTCAGCAGCCGCTGGAACAGCTGAGCGACGAAGGGCGAGTTGATGATGTGCCACGCCTCCTCCACCAGGAAGATGCGCTTCTTGCGGTCGGGCCGGATCCACGTGTGTTCGAGCCAGACGCCGACGATCGCCATCAGGATCGGCATGGCGATGGAGTTCCGGTCGATGTGGGAGAGGTCGAAGACGGTCAGGGGCGCGTCGAGGTCGACGCCGACCGTCGTCGGGCCGTCGAACATGCCCCGCAGGTCACCGTCGACCAGCCGGTCGAGGACCAGCGCCACGTCCAGACCCCACGCCCGTACGTCGTCTATGGCCACGTTCATGGCCTCGGCGGACTCGGGCTCCGGGTGGCGCAGCTGCTCGACGATGTCCGTCAGGACGGGCTGCCGGTCGACGATGGTCTCGTTCACGTACGCGTGCGCGACCTTGAGGGCGAAGCCCGACCGCTCGTCGAGCCCGTGCCCCATGGCGACCTCGATGATCGTCCGGAGCAGCGCGAGCTGGCCCGTGGTCGTGATCGCGGGGTCGAGCGGGTTCAGCCGGATCCCCATGTCGAGGGCGGCCGTCGGGTCGAGCCGGATGGGAGTTATCCCCAGCTCCTGCGCGATGAGGTTCCACTCGCCGACGCCGTCCTCGCCCTGCGCGTCGAGGACCACGACCTGGCGGTCCTTGAAGCGCAGCTGCCGCAGCACGTACGTCTTCTCCAGCGCCGACTTGCCGTTGCCGGACTCGCCGAGCACCAGCCAGTGCGGAGCCGGCAGCTGCTGCCCGTACAGCTGGAAGGGGTCGTAGATGTACCCCTTGCCGGAGTACACCTCGCGCCCGATGATCACGCCGGAGTCGCCGAGGCCCGGCGCGGCCGTCGGGAGGTAGACCGCCTGGGCCTGCCCCGTCGACGTGCGCACCGGAAGCCTGGTCGTCTCCACCTTCCCGAAGAGGAAGGAGGTGAAGGCGTCCGTGAGGACGGTCAGCGGATCCCGCATCACAACAGCCTGCCTCTACGTCGATACCGTCTGGCGCAATTCACGCTTGCGCTCGTTGCGCCCGTTGCGCGTGCTGCGATCTAGCGTCGGATGCCGGTCGCGAACGGCAGCGTGTTGACGAAGGCCCTGTGGTGCTCGCGGTCGCACCACTCCAGCTTGAGATACGACTTGCCGGCGGAGGCGCGGATGGTGCGCTTGTCGCGCGCGAGCGCCTCCGGGGAACGGGACGAGACCGTGATGTACCCGACGAGGTTCACGCCCGCCGCGCCGCTCGCCAGGTCCTCGCCGCGCTGGTCGAGGCGGGAGTGGGAGGCGACGTCGCGGGGGTCGACCGTGCGGTTCATCTTGGCCTGGCGGCTGGCCTCGGCCTCGTCGTTGGTCTTCTCGGTCAGCATCCGCTCGATGGCGACCTCGGTGGGTTCGAGGTCCATCGTCACGGCCACCGTGCGGATGACGTCCGGGGTGTGGACGAGCAGCGGCGCGAGGAAGTTGACGCCGACGGGCGTCATCGGCCACTCCTTCACCCAGGCCGTGGCGTGGCACCAGGGGGCGCGGGTGGAGGACTCGCGGGTCTTCGCCTGGAGGTAGGTGGCCTCCATGGCGTCGAGCTCGGCGGGCCAGGCGTTGCGCTTCGTCATCGCCTGGATGTGGTCGATGGGGTGGTCCGGGTCGTACATGGAGTGGACCAGGGAGGCGAGGCGGCCCTGGCCGAGCGGCTGCCGCACACGGATGTCGGCCTCCTGGAGCCGCGAGCAGATGTCGGTCAGCTCGCGGGCCATGACGACGGCGAGCCCGGCGTCCTTGTCGAGCTTGCGGCCGCCGACCGGGCGGGCCGCGCGGGCCATCGCCTGGGCCTCGGCGGCCAGGTCGCGGGAGTAGTGCATGCAGGCGACGAGGTAGGCGCGGTGCTGCTCGCTGCTGGTCGACACCATCGACTGCAACTGGTCGTACGACTGCTTGAGCCAGGGCAGCGCGCGGTCGTCGCCGCGCTGGCTGACGTCCTTGGCGTGCGCGTCCGGGTCGGCGGGCAGCGTACGGGCCAGCATCTGCAGGCGGGTCACGAACCCGTCGCCGTTCGCGACGTGCTTGAGGAGCGTGCCGAAGCGGTCGACGAGGGCCTCCTGGTCCTCGCTGTCGCGCAGGCCCACGCCCGGCCCCTCGATCTCGATGGCGGCGGTGACGGTCCTGCGGTCCGCGTGCAGCAGCACGGCGATCTCGTCGGGCCCGAAGGGCGCCGCCAGCCAGCTGATGCGGCCGATGCCGGGCGGCGGCCCGACCTCGACCTCCCTTCCGTCGAGGCGGATGCCCGCCTCGGGGGCGGCGGAGCGGTAGGCGGTCCCCCGCTTGAGGGAACGCTTGTAACTGCGATTGATCTCGTACCACTTGTAGAACGTCCGGCCCTTGTACGGGACGTACACCGCCGCGATGGCGAGCATCGGGAGGCCGGTGAGCAGCACGATGCGCAGGGAGAGGACGGGGACGAGGAGCCCGCACATCATGCCGAGGAACGCCCCCACGATGATGAGGGCGATCTCCCCGGTCTCGCGGTTCTTGCCGACGATCGCGTTCGGCCGGGCGCGGCCGATCAGATATGTGCGGCGGGGCGCGACCGGCTGGGACACGTGGGACTGGGTCGTCAACGCCCTTCACCTCCCGTGCGGTTGGTACTGCTGGTGCGGGCACCGCCGCGGTTGCCCGCGTGCGGCGTGTTCGTGGCGCTGCTGCTGCGCGGCGCGGGTGCGGCGGAGGGGACGGATCCGCCGCCGGAGCCGTGGCCGGAGCCTTGGCCGGAGCCGCGGCCGCTGTGGGCGGCGACGCCGCCGCTGGCGGGGTTGGCGGGTCGCGCCTGGCTGTTGCCGCCGCCTTGGTTGCCGCCGCCGCTGTTCCCGTTCCCGCGGGCACTGTGGGTCTTGATGCCCTGCGAGACGAGGGAGGCGGGGGAGCTGATCACGGCGGCGGCCTTGTTCTCGGCGCCGCGCATGATGCGGTTGTTGCGGGAGCCCGCGATCTCGTCGCCGAAGCCCGGGACGAAACGGTAGATCATGGCGCTCGCGAAGATGGCGAGCAGGATGATCGAGAGCCCGGAGACGACCGCGGAGAAGGAGTCCGGCCCGTCTTCGGCGGAGAGCGCTCCGGCGAGACCGAGCACGATGACGATGATCGGTTTGACGAGGATGACGGCGATCATGATGCCCGCCCAGCGGCGGACGTGGGACCACAGGTTCTTGTCGACGAGACCCGCGTACACGACGGTGCCGAGGAGCGCTCCTACGTAGAGGAGCGCCGCCCTGATCACCAGCTCCAGCCAGAGGACGCCCGCGGCGAGGATCGACACGAGCGAGACGACGATCAGCATGATCGGGCCGCCGCCGATGTCCTCGCCCTTCTTCAGCGCACCGGAGAAGTTCCCGAAGAAGGTGTCCGTCTCACCGCCCGTCGCCTTCGCGATCACGTCCGTGACGCCGTCCGTCGCCGAGACGACGGTGTACAGGATCAGCGGTGTGAAGGCGGAGGCGAGCACGGTGAGCCACAGGAACCCGATGGCCTCGGAGATCGCGGTGGTCAACGGCACGCCGCGCACGGCCCGCTTGGCGACCGCGAGCAGCCACAGGAGCAGCGTCAGGATGGTCGACGCGGCGAACACCACGGCGTACTGCTGCAGGAACGTGGGGTTCGTGAAGTCGACGTTCGCCGTCTCCTTCACGGCGTCGGACAACTTGTCGACGGTCCAGGAGGCGGCTTCGGCACAGCCCTTGGCCAGGGAGCTGAGGGGGTCGAGGGTGTCGCCCAGGGGGTTGTCGGTGGGGTATTTGTCGTCGCCGGTGTCTTCGGCTTTCTGGCCTTTTTCGCAGTATTTTTTGGCGGGGCCACGGATGAGATCGCAGGCGTCGTCGGAAGGCTGAGGGTCCGGAGCTGCGAAGGCACGGGTGGCCACCAGCACGGCCGCGGTCTGCACGGTGGTGATGGCAGCGGCCAGGGTGAGTGTGCGGCGACGGGTGCTACCGGGCATAGGTGAACCCTCCGAACTGCTCCACTGCCTTCGCCATGTCATCAGCGGTGGATGCCCGCTGGTCGCGCCCGACCGGTACCGGACCGTCCTTCTGCCGGAAATCGGCGACCTTCCAGTCGCCGTCGACCCACCGCAGCTCATAGCTGTTGGTGAACCAGCTCTCGGACACGGGGTTCTTGGCGTTCTCGCCCGCGAGACCGAACAGGGACGAGTACCAGATCTCGACGGTCGCGCTGTCACCGCTGTACTTGGTGGTCTTGGTGCCCACCGGGATGATGCGCGAGACGAACGTGGTGCCCTTGGGCGCGGAGCCGTCGGGGCCCAGGCCGATGCTCGTCAGGAACTTCTCGCCGGAGTACACCTTGTCCAGGGCGGCCCGACGTTTTGTGGCCTGGTCCGGCGTGTAGACGGTGTCCACGATGCCGTGCCGCAGGTCCTTGGAGAACATGTCGGCCGAGCCGAGGGCGACCGCGTAATTCGCCGCGGCGCTCTGCGCTCCCTGCTCGTCATGCGCGAACCCCGAAGGGATGCCCCCACTCTTGCTCCCGACCGGCTTCTCCCCCGTAGGGGCCGTCGACGCCGCGTCCGGCTTCTTCGCGTCGGTGCCCGTCGACGAGGTCTCGTCCCCTCCCCGGTTCGCGAAGGCGATCGCCGCGATCAGGAGGACCACGACGCCCACGACCGTGACGAGGCTGCGCGGGGACGTCCGTCCGGCGCGGGAGGATCTGCGCGCGCCGTAGACGTCGTCGCCCCCGCCCTCCCCCTCGGGAAGCCGCGTCCGGGTCTCCCCCGAGCCGCCGAAGAGGCCGTCGTCCCGCTCGTCGTCGAGGCTCATGCCGAGTACGCCCCCTCAACCTCTCGCTGGACCGTCACGTAGGACACGTATGACGGTAGCCCTGCTGGTTCCCGCGCGGGCGCGGTGTGGTGACTCGACATCAGGGAGTTGCTACCTCAGCCGGTGGGCACGACGGACGGGTGGGGGAGAAGGGGGACAGGGAGAGGGGGACGGGTGGGGGAGAAGGGGGACGTGGGGGAGGGGACGTGGGGACGTGGGAGGGAACGGCGGAGGCGAGCGCGTGGGACCGCTAGACCGCCATGCCGTAGACGATCGTGAACAGTGTGCCCAGCGATCCGATGATGAAGACGCCGGTCAGCCCCGCGATGATCAGACCCTTGCCCTGCTCGGCGCTGAACGTGTCGCGCAGCGCCGTCGCGCCGATGCGCTGCTTCGCCGCGCCCCAGATCGCAATGCCGAGACAGAGGAGGATGGCGATCGCCATCACGACCTCGATCATCACGCGTGCCTCGTTGCCCAGGCTCCCGAAGGGACCCCAGTCGGGGGCGATCCCGCCGATGATGGTGGTGATATCGCCCTTTTCGGCTGCCATAAGCATGTGTAACTCACCGCCCCTAGTGGGTTGTTCTGCCACCTCTGCCCACCTCGGTGCAGAGGACAGCTCATTGTCGCCGACAAACGGGCCAGCGCATGTCGACTTGGCGCCATTCGTTGGCTGACTTCGTACGGTTCCTCGGACGCGAGGTCTGGTGACTCTGTGTATCACGCGGTACGACGCCGGGCAATGACGGCCCGGCGTGCCCCTGACCAGGTCTTAAGTAGGCCCGAGCCCGGCGGTGCCGCGGGTTACGAAGGAGCAGTCGGTGTAGCGGTAGGCGGTGCTGAGCTTCGCACCGTCGGCTCGATTGCGTACGGTGGCCCGCTTGTAGAGGAAGTGGTACTCGCCGGCGGGCAGCCGGAGCGTGGTCGTGGGGTACTTCCCGACACCGGCCCGGCAGGCCGCGTCGCCCTGGGATTTGGTGGCGTAGACGCGGCACGACGGGCAGTCCTTGAGGTTGACGGTGCCGGTGGTGGGGCCGGTGTAGAGGACCTCCAGATCGCCGGGTCCGAGGTTGGCGACGACCAGTTCGACCGTGCTGCTGGAGGAGCGGGTAGGGGGCAGGCTGCGGCCCGCGCTCGGGCGTTCGACGGCGATCTCCGCGCGGACGGCGATGTCCTTGGCACGGTCGCGCTTGTCGTTGCCGGGGTACTGCCGGGCGAAGTCGTTGAGGGTCTTGGCGGCCTGCGCGAAGTCGGCGTCCTTGAACTCGTCCACACCGCAGGCGTAGACACCGCGTTCCACGGCGCGGTCGGTGGCGGCGCGCAGCGGCGCGGCGTCGACCTCGTCGCCGGGCAGCGCGTCGGCGGTCGCGCCGAGGGCGCGGAGCTCGACGACGTCCGGGCACGGGTCGGAGCCCTTGAGCGCGGCCGACCGGGTGTCGATGGCGGCGCGCAGGGCGGGCCCGACCTTCGCGGCCTGGTCCGACTCGGGGAACGTGCGGAGGAGTTCGCTCAGCGGTTCGTTGGCGTCGGCACGGCCGAGGGCGGCGGCCCCGCACTCGTAGAGGGAAGTGGCGAGCCGGTCGTCCGGCCAGGTGCGGAGGGAGCCGAGACGGTCCCTGGCGGCGGCGCCGAGGGTGTCGGGCACGGTCCGCAGGTGTTTGAGGGGGGTGACGGCGTCGCAGTAGCGCTCGGCGGCGTAGGGGGCGGCGACGGACTTGTAGTACGCGTCGAGGCTGCCGGGCAGGCGGTCCGCGGCCTTCGACCCCGCGTGGTCCTCGGCGAGGCCGCGGTATATGCCCAGGGCTCTCCTGTACCGCTCCTCCGTCGTGCCGCCGAAGGGGCGGCCGTCGAGGCCCGCGACGATGCGGTCGGCGTCGGCGAGGCGGTCGAGCAGCATCTCTTCGACCGCCTCGTCGCGCGCGGCCTCATACGCGAAGGCACCGCCGACGGGCACGGCCAGCAGGACGACGCCGAGTCCGACGGCGAGGGGCGCGCGCAGGGGCCGCCTGAACCCGGCCCCTTCACGCGCCCGTACGGCACGACGCGCCCCGTCGACCGCCACGACCACCAGAAAGACCACGTACCCGATCACGACGCCGCCGGGAACGCCGTCCACGTCGGCGGGAAGCGCCACGAACAGCAGCGCGGCGGTCGCGGCCCAACAGAGCGCGGCCGGCAGCCATCGCTTCAGCAGGACATAGCCGAGACCGAGACCGCTGAGGTTGAGGAGGGCTGTGGGGAGGGGGTGGAGGGGGTTGGAGGGTGGGGCTGATGGGGGTGATGGGGCTGATGGGGGTGATGGGGGCGGTCCTGCGGGGAGTGGCGGCGGTTGGTAGGTGGCGTGGGTGGTGGGCGCTCCTGCGGTGGGCGCTCCCACGGGGAGAAGCGGTGGCGGGGCTGTGGGAGGCGGGGGCGGCGGGATGGCGGGTGGCGGCCCGAACTGCCCTCCCTGCGGGGCTCCGGGCCGGTTTCCTGGCGGGGCCCCGGCCTGGCCGTGCTGCGGTGCGCCGGCTTGGCCGTCCTGCGGGGCCCCGGCCTGGCCCTCCTGCGGTGCGCCGGCTTGGCCGTCCTGCGGGGCGCCGGCTTGGCCGTCCTGCGGGTCTCCACCCTGGCCGACCTGCGGTGCGCCGCCCCGGCCCTGCTGCGGTGCGCCGGCCCGGCCCTCCTGCGGTGCTCCGGGCATTCCGTCGCCGTCGCCCGGTACCGCGTCGTGCTTGTCCCCAGGTTGCATCTCCGGCTCCCCCCAGCCGCCGCATGCAGGGCGATGTATTGCGCCCAATTCCCCCACGGTCGGGGAAAGTCGGACAGCCGTCAACCGCGCGTGGGCCGACTGCCACCGTCCGCTTTGGTGAGCGCCTGCATTTCGAGGAGGGGGTCCTCGAAGCTGACGTTCTCGGCGATCTGGTGCAACAAGCTGCGGTACTCCGCGCGCCGGCGTACGGCGGTGGTGCCGAGGGCGAGCACCACCAGGCGCTTGCCGTCTGGGTGCGGGAGATGGGCGAAGACCTGGAGCACGGGGTCCTGGGGGAGGCCGGAGTCGTCGTTCAGGGTGCGGACGGTCTCGCTGAAGGACGCGGGACCGCAGGCAAGTTCGAGGTACTCGATGTTCGTGTGGCCCTCGGCGCCCGCGACGGCCCGGGCCGCGGTGACGGCGGGGGCGGCGGGGGCGATGTCTCGCCAGGACACGGTGAAGAGGGAGAACAGGAGCCCGCCGCTGGTCTCGCCCTTGCCGGGGGTGGAGATGTCGTCGCGGTGCAGGCCGATGGCGCAGCGGGTGGTGCCGACCTCGGCCAGGGCG
Organism: Streptomyces sp. NPDC050732; assembly: GCF_040654255.1. Classification (NCBI taxonomy): domain Bacteria; kingdom Bacillati; phylum Actinomycetota; class Actinomycetes; order Kitasatosporales; family Streptomycetaceae; genus Streptomyces; species Streptomyces sp. NPDC050732. The sequence continues at coordinate 142,554 of NZ_JBFAHP010000018.1, read as the reverse complement.
GCCAGCAGACGTTGTCCCTGCCCAAGGTGGGCCAGGAACTGCTGGCAGGCGAGGTCGCCGTTAAGGGAGTCCAGGACGGGGGCGAGGGCCTCGCGCAGCGCCTCGGATCCGGGGGAGGCCGGCGGATGCAACAACGTACGGAAGGGGATCGTGGTGAACCCCTCAGGCTGGGCGAACCACATGTCGGCGTCAGGGTTGTGCGCCGACTCGTCGAGAATGAACCTGGGCGTGGTCACAGGGTCTTCTCTTTCGGCCTGCGCGGATCGGCGTAGGGGGTGAACCCGGCTTGGTGTCCGCGATCCATGTCCTCGGCTGTGGCACCCCACTCGGTGGTGAGGGCGTGATCGGCCCCGGCAAGACGCTGCCGGAGGATCTTGAAGTGGTGAGGAGCCCGACCGTTCGGTGTAGGCGCGGCGAGGATGCCGATCATGCGCGGATCGCCGGCGAACCAGATGGTCTCGATCCGGGATTTCAACTGTGGCTTGGCGCGCGGACCCATTCTTCTGCTCCACCATTCCACGCGGAGGTGGTTGGAGATGACGAGCGGAAGTTGCTGCTGTCGGTCGGCGGGGTTCGGGAACTCGAACCAGCCGTGCTGATCACCCTGAATATCGGGATAGATGTTCAGGCCGTGCGGCACTCCTCGGAGTACCTGCCACGGGTACGTGCGCAGGATGCGGAGCATACGCATGGCGTCGGGGAAGTAGCCGAATACCTGGACGAACAGTCGCCAAGTGCCGTAGATGGTGTACGGGATGAAGACCCACAACACCAGGCTCTGATCGACGGGGATGACGATGAGTGCGATCCATACACCGACCCATCCGATGAGCCCGGCCACATTCCTGACCATGAGCAGGACCCAGGCGCGTCGTGTCGGTGGATGCTGCCATGCAGTGGGGTAGTCGGCAGGGTTCATCGGGTCACGTCTTTCTGGATGGGAGAGGTTAGGAGAAGGCGAAACGTGCGATGGTCGGGACGCCCGGCAAGTCGAGAAGAAGGCGCCCGCCGTCGACCTTGGTCGATGCCTCGGACCTTTTCTCGTCGTCATCGATGAGTCCGTAGCCGGCGGTCATGATGCCCATGGCTCCCGACGTGACAGACACGTTCGTAGCTGCTGTGTCGCTGGTAACCACTGCGTTGACCAGTGGGTTTCCAAGCTGGGCGATGTCCTTGCCCGCATCCAGGGTGTGTGTGCCGTATGTGGCCAGCTTCTGTCCGAGACTCATGGCCTCGGCTCCTGATCGCACCGCCTGCGTAGCGGCGCGACCACCCTTCACGGCAGCCCCGAGTCCGGGAACCATTCCTACGGCGTCGGCTCCGACCGAAACGAGATTACCGAAGAAGTCGGCGTCGAACTCGCCCTTCGTGAAGCCATCCTTCAGCGACTCCCACACGACTGGATCAGTCACTCGAAGGCCCAGCGCCACACCGCTCATAGCCGATGCCGCCAGCATCAGCGCAGCCGCCACTCCGAGCCCTAGAGGACCGGTGGCAATGATCGCCGCCAAAGCGAGAACCCCCGCGATGGCGCTGAGAATATCCGGCAGATTCTCCTTGACCCACTCACACGCCTTCTCGAACCACCCCGGCTCATGCGGCGCCAGCTTGTCCGTCGCGTCGCGGATCTTTTCCGCGCGGTACTTCGACCGTTCCTCGTGCTCGCTCTGCAGACTCCGCGCCCTGCCCAGAATCCGGTCGAGCTCCGCTTGCGCGTCCTCGACCTTCCCGTCGGCGAGTTTCAGGGCCTTCTTCGCGTCGTCCTGCTTCTTGCCCTTCTTGTCCAGGTCGGGGTCGCCGCCAACGGTGTCGGCGTGGCCCTTCGCGGCCTTCAGCGCCTCCCGGGCGTCCTTGGCCTTCCTGTTCAGCTCCCTCGCCCGGCGCTGGAAGTCGTCGAGGTCGCCTTCCCAGCGTTCCAGCTGCTTGGCGGCCTTCTCGATGGAGCGCGCGGCGTTCTTGAGGTTGAGGGAGAGCGGCCCCTCATCGATGGTCTCGCGGAAGGCTACGGCCGCGTCACCTTCCCAGTAACTGCCGTCCATCAGCTTGGTGACCACCTTGCGGGTGTCACGGAGGACGGTGACGCAGCTGTCCAGCTTCTTGTGCAGGGCCTTTACGGTGTCGCAGTCGCCGGGGGTGGGGTCGAAGCCGAGGTCCGGGTAGTTCGCGGCGCTCGTCACTTCGGGATCTCCACCGTGTCGTCCTTGGTCTTGCCGGCCTTGTTCATGGCTTTTGTCAGCGCCTCTTCGACTTCCATGAAGGCGTTCTTGTTCTGCTCGATGATTTTGGAGAGGTCCTCCGTCTGCTCACCGATCTGCTCCGCGCCGTACTTCCAGTCCTCTTGGAAGTCCTCACAGGCCTTGTCGAGCACGTCCGTCCCGAGGCCGCCGACCGTCGCGTCGGCGAGGGCGCCGCGCAGGCCCTTCAAGGACGTGACGGACCCGTCGAGCAGCTTCATGAACTGTTCGAGTTCGACCGCGTCCACTCTGAGCTTCTCGGCCACTGCTGTTCCGCCTTCGTTCGGTCGCTTGCCGTCTCGGGCTCGATGTCCATCGTGACGTCAGCGGGAGACGAGGAACGGAGCTTCGGCCGGATTCGCACGAGCGTTCTTCGCGGTGGAGGATTCCGCTGTTGTTGCCGTTGCCCTCGCTGTCCTCGCTGCGCGGCTGCGGCCGATGAACGGAGACGGTCGACGCTATCTATGAGGCGCCTTGTTTCGCTAGTGCGAAGTTTCCGGTACATGCGGTGGAACCTGGAGGTATCGGGCGGCAGGGCAAAGACGTGGGCGCGTGGGTCCAGGCGTGGGGCCAGGCAGAGTCCAGACGTGGCCCGGCTTCAGGACTACGTCGGTGGGCCCATGCGGAGTAGAGCCCGGGACCGATTCCCTCGCCCGGCGTGGGCGCTTAGCGTCCTGGCCATGAGAATCGGACTCGTGGGAACCGGAAATGTGGCACGTGCGCTGGCGACCGGCTGGAGCAGGGCGGGGCACGACGTCGTACTCGGATCGCGCTCACCGAAGGAGCGGGCAGAAGCGGCCGAGCTGAAGGGGTTCACGCTGGTCGGGGTCGCTGAGGCGGGCGCGCATGGTGAGGTGGTGGTCAACGCCACGCCCGGCACCGCGTCCGTTGACGTCCTGAAGGTGATCGACGCGGCCGACCTCGCCGGGAAGGTGCTGGTCGACATCGGCGTCGGCTTCACCGAGGGCGGGGACCTCTCGCACCCCAACTACAGCCTCGGCGAGGAGATTCAGGCGGCGTTCCCGGAGGCGCGGGTGGTCAAGACGCTCGCCACCGTGGACGCCGTCGTGATGACGTCCCCGGAGAGCCTGGAGGGGCCCGCCACGATCTTCCTGTCGGGTGACGACGACGCCGCCAAGACGGTCACGAAGGGGCTCCTCACCGACCTGGGATGGCCCGATGCCTCCCAGTTGGACCTGGGAGGCATCGGGACCGCGCGCGGACAGGAACACTTCGCGCTGCTGTTCGTGGGTGTGGCGCAGGCGATCGGGTCGTACGAGTTCGGGATCAGGGTCGTGCCGCAGGGGACCGTCGCGTAGGGCGGATCGGGTCAGCCCGCCGGGGAGTCGCTGACCTTGCCGACCGGGCCGATGGCCGGCTTCGCGCCCCCGGAGGGAGCGTCGGGGTTGGCCACCGGGAGGGAACCGGCGGGCCAGGCGATGGTGACCGTCTTCGTCTCGTTCGGCGGCGTCACCAGGATCTTGGAGATGCGTACGCCGGAGCCGCCGCTGTTGTTGACCGGGAACGTGATGTTGAAGGCGGCGGACTCGCCGTCCTTGATGACCGCGGGGGTGGCCTTCTCGCCGTTGCGGCTCACGGACAGCGTGTCGCCCGAGGACGCCTTGAGGTCGACGCCCGCGTAGCCGTTGATGGTGCAGTCGCGTCCGCCGCCGTTCTTGAACACGACGGTGACGACACCCTCCGTCTTGTCGGTGGAGTTGTCGATGGCGGACACCTCCAGCTCGTCGCTGCGGCAGATGCCGGTCTTGCCGTTCTCGTCGGAGCCGGTGCCCGCGACGGTGCCTTCGCCGCCCCCCTTGCCGCCGGTGCTGTTGCCGGTGCTGCCGCCCGCGCCGTTGTCGGACGAGGCGCCTCCGGTGCCCTGGTCCGAGCCGCCGCCCGCACCGCCGTTCCCGCCGCCCGCCGGGGCGCTGGACGCGGAGTCCGCGGGCGCCGCGTCCGGGCTTGCGGTGTCGTCGCCGTTGCACGCGCTCAGGCCAAGCGTGCTGATCAGCGCGAGGCCGGCGAGGAGCGTCTTGGTGGCGTGCGTGTGCTTCATGAGGGTCCCCGTGAGGTGTGGTGTGGTGTGGAGTGATGTGAGGTGTGTCGTGGGGCGTCCGAGGCTGTGTCGTCCGGCCTGGTGAACAGCGAAGCGGGTGCCGTCGGGGCGGGGCAAGGAGTGCCGGACGATCAGGGACGCTGGAACGCTCCTACGGGGTCTGACCTGCGGAAATGCCCGTTCCCTGGAATGCCGCCGTGGGACGTTACGATCATGAACATGACCCTGCGCGCACCTCTTCGCATGCTCACCGCCCTGGTCGCGGTCGGCGCTCTCGCTCTGTCGGTCTCCGGGTGCGACGGGGAGGACGGGGAGGACAGTGACGGCGGGGCGAAGGCGGGCGCGGAGGGTGTGGCGGGCACGGAGGGTGCGGCGGGTGATGAGGGCGGTGCGGGCAATCCCGGTCGTAACGGTGGCGCCAGTGGCGGGCCCGAAGTGCGGCAGAAGATGATGCTCGACAACATGCCGGAGGCCGGCATGGTCATGGCGGCGGGCGAGTACGTGCAGCGCTTCACCACCTGCGAGCGCTACAGCATCGACCCGTCGGACGAGCGCTACTACCCCATGGACGAGAAGTTCGACGAGACGTGGGGTGTGCAGTTCCGCGGCACGTGTGACGACGGGGGGCACGGCTACATCCGCGTCTTCAAGACCAGCGACATGGCGAAGTTCCAGACCGCCTACAAGGCGGACGTCGCGGAGCGCATGAAGACGAACGAGCACGCCGCCATCAAGGGCGGGTTCGCGATCGGCAAGGACTTCGCCGTGATCGCGCCCGACGAGCGGTCGATCCGCGATCTGTCGGCGTCGGGCCTGCTGATCCTCAACTGCAACCCGAACTTCCAGCCGGTCGGAGACGTCGCGACGGCGCCGTCGCTGGTGGAGGGATGCGTGCTGACGGACGAGTTCGTCAGCTAGCGGGGCCGCTGGGGCCGGGGCGGAGGCTCGGGTCAGCGCTCACCCTCCGGGGCGCCGTACCAGCGCCACTCCGTGCGACGCGGGCGGCCCGGCAGGTCACCGCGGCCTGTCGCCCACAGGAGAACGGCCCACGGTTCGGCATCAGTCGGGACGTCCGAAAAGAGGCGGTTCAGGACGCGGGCGCAGAGGTCCGCGGGCGGGTTCCACGCGTCGCGGATGCCGAGGCCGCCCGTGATGTCGTACGTGTGGACCAACGTCTCCACGATGCCCATCGCGGCGAAGCCCTCCGGGTCGGAGGCGCCCCAGCCATGATGGGCGCGGACCGTCGCGGGTGTGGTCGCGACCATCCCGGTCAGCAGGGCGCCGCACGACTCCACGACCTGCAGCAGACCCGCGACGCCCGAATCCCGGTTGGCGAAGGTGACGTTGGAGGGGCCGCCTTGCCTGCGCCGGTACCAGAGGAAGGGCACCTCGGTGTCCATGGGCGGCTTCTCCGGCCCGAGCTGGGCGGCGTACGCGAAGAGGTCGTCGGCGAGGTGCTCGACGGTCTCCCAGCAGTCCCAGTCGAGTCCGCCCGCCTTCGCGCCCCAGTCGGCGTCTGCGGGCGCGCTGCGGAGGGTGGCGACGGCCAGGCGTACGGCGTGGGTGACGTCTTCGGCGGTGACCGTGCGGTCGGCGGGCGTTCCGGTGTCGGGCATGGCCGGACGGTAGCAGTGGGCGGGCGGGGCTTGACCAGCGATATTCGAGGCGCGGCGGGCCGGGTGGAGCATAGGGTGCCCGGATGACTGAGCCGCGTCTGCGCCTGGAGAAGATCACGCCCGACAACGTCGAGGCCGCGGTTGCGATCAAAGTCCGCCCCGACCAGGAGAAGTTCGTGTCCCCGGTCGCCAAGTCGCTGGCGAAGGCCTACGCCTCGCCGGACGTGGCGTGGCCCCGGCTGATCTTCGACGGGGAGGAGTTGGTGGGCTTCGTCATGGCGTTCCTCGGCGTCCGGTTCAACCCCGAGATCCCCGGCGACCGCCGCCGCTCCGGGCTGTGGCGGCTGAACGTGGCGGCGGGCCGGCAGGGGCGGGGTTACGGGCGGTTCGCCGTGGACAGCGTCTGCGAGGAGCTGCGGCGGCGCGGGGAATCGGTGGTGACGGTGACGTGGGATGCGGGGGAGGGCGGGCCCGAGGGGTTCTACCTGGGGCTCGGGTTTCGGCCGACGGGCGAGATGAGCGGGGACGAGGTGGTGGGCGAGATGCCGCTGTAGCGGACCCGCTCACTCAGGAGCCGTCTGTCGCGCTTTCGACCCCCTCGACGAAGTGGTCGAACTCGCCCGCCTGTACGCCGAGTACGAAGGCGTCCCATTTCTTCTGCGTGGTCGTGACGACGTTCTCCGGGTCGCTGGTCTCTCGCAGGTAGACGGCGTCGTCCTCGCCGAAGGCGATCTCGATCCAGGGCCCGGGCCCCTGCTCACCCTCGGGGGCGGCACGGATCCAGTCGAGGTCGGCGGGGATTTCGGGGCGGGGCGTCTCGGTCATGTCTGCTTCTCTGGGTGGGGCCGGCGTGGGCGTGGGGGGCGTGGGGCGGGGCCGTTCAGCGCCCGCGCGCCCGCTTGGCCTCCCGCAACAAGGCGGCGAAGGCCTCGGGGGTCGTGCGGACTATCGCGCCTGTGGGGTCGCTGCTCTCGGTGAGTTCGACCGTGCCGGTCGGGTCGATGGCGACGTTCACGCAGGCGTCGCCTTCCTGGCAGTAGGAGGAGGTCTGCCACTGGTGCGTAGGCATGGGGGTTCCCTTCACAGGTCTTGGGCGATGCTGTGGATCAGGTCCCGTGACTTCGTCGGGCTGAGGGCGGTGTCCTCCACAACATCGAGCAGATGGCGGTACTTCCCGAGGTGGGCCTCGGAGTCCAGGAGTACGGGACCGTGGAACTGGTCCAGTTGGGCCGTGTCGAGCAGCGGCACCACGCCGTGCAGGTAGTTGATCGACTGCCCCGACCCCGGGAAGGCTCCGACGTCGAACGGGAGCACTCGGATCGTGATGTGGTTGCGCTCGCTCATGTCGAGCAGGTGCTGGAGCTGGGCGCGTGCCACGTCGCGACCACCGACCTTCATGCGCAGGGCTGCCTCGTGGACGACGGTCCTGTAAGGAAGCGGGTCCGCTCGGTAGATGACGTCTTGGCGCTTGACGCGGTGGGAGACGCGGTGCTCGACGTCGGGTGGGGTGGGCGCCGGGATGACGTGCCGGAAGATCTCGCGGGCGTGGTCCGCGGTCTGGAGCAGCCCCGGGATGTGGCTGGTGTACGCGCTACGCACGGCGGTGGCGTGGTGTTCCAGCTCGGCCAGGTCGAGCAGCCCCGAAGGCAGTACCTCGCGGTACGTCTCCCACCAGCCCCGCGTCCTGTCGGTCGCCATGTCGACGAGGGCATCGACGTAGGCCGGGTCCGGGCAGGCGTACAGGCGGGCCATGGCCCGCACGCGATCGGGGCTCACCCCGAACCGGGCCGACTCGACGTTGCTGAGCTGCCCCGAGCTCGTGCCCAGCTGTTTCGCCGCCTCGGTGGAGGTCATCCCCGCGCGCTCGCGGAGTTTGCGCAGCTCAGTCGCGACGCGGATACGGCGGGCCGTCGGCGCTGGCCTCGCTGTCATGCAACTCCTCCTCTTAAGGGCCACGTTGGAGCCATCACTCACACGAGGGAACCGGCCTTACTTTTCTCGGATTCTCGCAAAGCAACTTTGCGAAGAGCCTAGTGTGTGACTCAGGCCGCCCTGCCCGGAAGCACCCCGCTCGACGGAGCGACCTGGTCACCGGGATCCAACTCGTCGCTACGAACGGAGACTTCCGTGAACGCCACCGTATCGCCGCACTGGACCTACTCCCTCCAACTCCCCCACGACCCCCGCGCCCCGGGAATCGCCCGCGCCACCCTTCGCGCGGTGCTCGCGTCGTACGGGCTCGGGGAGCTGACGCCCACCGCCGAGCTGCTGGCGGGCGAGCTGCTCAGCAACGCCCACTGCCACACCGCCGGGCCCTACGCCCTTCGCCTCCGGTCCGCCTCCCCGGAGGGGATCCGCGTGTCCGTGTGGGACTCGGACCCACAGATTCCATCCGCCTTCGCGGAGGACCGCGTGGCAGGGAACCGGCCGCCGGACATGGCGGAGGACGGTCGGGGGCTGCACCTCGTGCGGGCGTGTGCGGACAGCTGGGGCGCGTACCCCGTAGGTACCGGTCGGGCGGGCAAGTTGCTGTGGGCCGAGGTCACGCCCGGCTCCCCATGGCGGCAGTCCGGGACGTAGCCGCTCGCTCAGAGATCTCCTTGCCGGATCGCGCCGCGTCGGCCCCGCTTGCTCATGTGCTGGTGGCGCTTCTCGATTCCGTCCTCGGCCGTGACAGGCGCCGTCGTGCGGACCTCGATCAGGAACCGGCCGCTCGGGCGGCGGGTGACTACGGGGGCCTCGGCCGGATCCCGGTCGGTGACCGAGGCGGCGTACGACTCGACGTACTTTCGTTGGCGCGGCGTCATCTCCACGGGCAGCAACAACTCGGTGGGGTGGGCGAGATGCCGAAGCACCGTCCAGCCGTACCGCCCTCCCGGCGGTGCGAGTCGGCACCAAGAACCGTCGGTGAAGCAGATCTTGGCCTCCCCCCAGACCTCGCTGTACGTCATGCGCTCCACCTGCGCAATGTGCTGCCGGTCGATCTCCCACAGGACTTCTTCCTTGCGCGGGTCGCGGTCGGGGAAGCCGACGATGGCGACGCGGCGGTCGGTGACGACGCAGTGTGTGGAGTAGTCGGCGGGGCGGCGCGCGGGGTCGAGTTGCCAGGGCAGGGTACGGGCGAGGGTGCCGGGGGCGCCCCACATGACGGGGAAGTCGTCGACCTCGTTCTCGGGGTCGCGAGGCCGGCCGGGCCCTTTGCTCCCGCCCGGCCCGGTGCCTCCCAGGTCACCCAGGATCACCCCGAGGGCGGCCACGACGGCGGCGACGAGGACGCCGAGCCCGAAGCGCCCGGCTTTGCGGGCGGCGCTCTTGGAGGGCGGAGGCGGGGCAGGGGTGTAGGAGGGTCCTTCGGGCCAACCGGCCTGCGCGGTCAGCTCGTTCTGGATGTCCTTGCGCTCGGCGCCGCGGAACCAGCGCATGCCGGACACAGTGGGCGCCGTACCACTCGCGAACTCGATCGCGTCGCGGGCGAGGAGGGTCTCGCCGGGGGCGGGCTGCCATGGAGCCATGCGTGGGGTGCTCCTTCTCGATCTCGATTCGGCCGCGGAATGAACCGGCGAGCTACGCGACGTAGCGGTCTCCCGGCTGCGGCACGGTGCGTTTGCCCGTCTCGGTCATCAAGTTGATGGACGTGTCGAAGTACCCCGCCGAGGACTGGTCGCGGTCAGCGATTGACGGATTGGATCTCGCGTACGACGACGTCCTGCGTCGTGCCGAACTCCCCGGGGGGCAGGCCGCCGCCCTGGCCGTTCGTGCTCGTCCACTTGACCTCCCAGGTGAGGGTGGCCTTCAGCTCGTACGAACCGTCGCGCGACGACCGCAGGTACCGCACTCCGCAGGGCGGGTCCGTGTCCGCCGGGGTGCCCTTGGCCCGGGGCGTGCCGATGCGGCCGTCCTCGATCGGGCATTCGCCGGAGGCGGGGTACGTCTCGGCGTCCGTCGTTCCCGGCTCGATCCGTAGCGAGACCGGCCTGGCGGTCGTCGTCGCGGAGAGGCCCGTTCCGGGCAGCGTCGCGGTCACCGAGATCTTCTTGAACCTGGCCTTGTCCAGCCACGCCCAGGTCGGCAGGTTCACCTTCGTCTCGCCCTCGGGGGCCATCTCGACCTCGGTGTCCGGGACGGGGAGTTGGCCGTACGCGTACTCGGCGAGGATCCTGGGGGTGACGGCGAGCCGCTCCTTCGGGGGCTCGCCGTCCTCCACCCAGAACGGCATCCGGTTGCAGGCCTTGGCCTCTGGTTCGTCCTTGCGCTTGTCGTCGACGGCTGCCGCCCAGAACTTCCCCTCGCCCTGCTTGTCGAGGTTGTAGTTCTTGTAGGGGTCGCCGTCCTTGAAGTACGAGTCGAAGAGTCCGCCCACCGCGTCACCGATTCCGAAGAACCCGATCTTCCGGATCGCCTTGACCGTGGCCTCGATCTGCTTCGGGGTGTAGGCGGGCTCGTACCAGCAAGCCGGTGGATCCCAGTTGCTGTTGGCGGGGGTGAGCGTGCCGGTCTTTGTGGACCCCGGGCTTCCCTCGACGGTCGTCTGGATCCTTGTCTCGATGCCGAGGTTCTTGCCCTGGCGGGTGCCCTGGGACTGCTGCTCGCCCCCGACATCACCGTTGCCGACCGTGTCGCCGCCTCCGGCGTACGCGGTGCCGGGGATCAGGGCCACCGCAGCGGCGAGGACCGGGGCGGCCCAGCGGGTCGACGGCTTCGTTCGTACGCTCACGAGACGCACTTCTTGGATCCGGTGATCGACGTGATCGAATCCGTTTGCCAGACACCCTTGTCGTTCTTCTGGACGCGAGTGTTGACGAACGCGTAGTCGCTCGCGGAGCCCTCGATCGAGCGGTCGACCTTGCCGGTCTTGAGGTCCTTGGGATACGTCTTCGTCCCGTCCTTGCAGTACGTCACCGCTGCGACGCCCTCCTTGAGGAAGGTGACCTCACGGTCGTAGTACCGAATGGTCCCGACGAAGCTCATGTTCTTCTTCCGGAACCCTTGGATGTAGTCCGCCGCCGACAGCAGAGCCTCGCCCGACCCGTAGAACTTCAGCGCGGGATGATCCCCGGAATCGACGACGGTGGCCTCGATCAGGGCGTCGAGCCACCGCTCGTTGTCCGCGAGGATGGCGTCCTTCTTCGGATCACCGGTCTTGCCCCCCTCGAAGACGTTCTTCACGTCCTTCGGCAGCTTGATCTCCGGGCGGTTGATCCCGTCCTCCGACGCCTTCGGGGACGGGGATTTGTCTCTCTGGGTGCCCGAGTCCGCGCCCGCGATCTTCTCGCTGTCCTTGGACCCTCCGTCTCCGTCGCCGCCCCCGCAGGCGGAGAGCGAAAGGGCCGCGGCCGCGGTGAAGGCGGCTGCTGCGAGCAAAGCGGGGCGGCGGATCACGGTCGGCTCCTGTGGGGCGAGGGTTCGCTGGAGTGAACCAAGCTATCCATGACGGGTGGCCGGTTCCAACGGTGGGTTTACTTCGAGCCGCCCTCTCCAAGAAGTGAATGCCTCCTGTCCCCGCGCCACCCGGCCTCTACACTGAGCGCCGGTGGACTACCGGCGGGTGAGGGGTGGTTGACGGTGCGTAAGACGTGGCTGGTCGCTTCCGTCGGGGTCGGTGGGGCCCTCAGCTTCGTCGCGCTGCTCGTCTTCGGGACGTATATGGCGGCCGGAAGCATCGCGAGCGGCGGGGCGAGTGGCTCTGTTGGGCTCGCCAAGGGTGCCGTGCCCGCCACCTATCAGCCCCTCGTGCAGAAGTGGGGCAACCTCTGCAAGGCCATCAACCCCGCGCTGCTCGCCGCGCAGCTCTATCAGGAGAGCGGGTTCAACCCGCGGGCCAAGAGCCCGGCCAACGCGCACGGGATAGCGCAGTTCATCCCCGGCACCTGGGCCGCGCACGGGCTCGACGGGGACAAGGACGGGGACCGGGACGTCTGGGACCCGCAGGACGCCATCCCCTCCGCCGCCTCGTACGACTGCAAGCTCGCCAAGTACGTGAAGGACGCCCCGGGGGATCCGACCAAGAACATGCTCGCCGCTTACAACGCGGGGGCCTACGCCGTCATCAAGTACGGCGGGGTGCCGCCCTACCGCGAGACGCAGAACTACGTGAAGACCATCACCGACCTGTCGAAGAGCTTCGCCCGGCCCGTGGGCCGCGTGGAGCCCTCGCGGCAGGCCGCCGGGGCCATCTACTACGCGCAGAAGAAGCTCGGCACCCCGTACCTGTGGGGCGGCAACGGCACCGCCGACCAGGGCGGCCGCTTCGACTGCTCCGGCCTCACCCTCGCCGCCTACCGCTCCGTCGACATCACCCTGCCCCGCGTCGCCAACGATCAGTACAACGCGGGACCGCACCCCAAGCGGAGCGAACTGCTCCCCGGCGACCTCGTCTTCTTCTCCGACGACCTCACCAATTCCCGCGCCATCCGGCACGTCGGGATCTACGTCGGCGGGGGATACATGATCAACGCCCCGCGGCCGGGTGCGGTGATTCGCTTCGACCCCATCGACACCCCGGACTATTTTGGCGCGACTCGTGTCACCGAGGCGGGGGCCGAGGCCGTGCCGGCCAAGCGGTCAGAGGCCTGAGACGCCCCGCGCGGGGGCACGCGGGCGCGTGCGCGTGGCGTGATGTGGCTTGAACCCTCCGTCAGAACACTCCCCTGAGCTGCGGCGATGTATCTCTCTTCGGTAACGTCTGAGTGATCTTTCGGTGGAGGGTGGAACGTAGGACAGGGGACCGGGCGTTCCCTTGACTGGACCGACAACGGGGGTTGATGGAGAGGGTGCACGGAAAGGTGTGCCCATGGGCTAGAGACAAGGGGCCGCAGCGCCATGGCTGGACTCGATGAAACCGGGTCGAACCCCGATGTCAGCCTGCTCTACGACATCAACGGCCTCGCGAAGGACACCCCGTCCTGGTTCGACAGCGCCCTGGCCTTCGTCGGGGAGTACGGCTTGTTGCTCGCCCTCGTCCTCCTCGTGGTGTGGTGCTGGTGGGGCCAGCGCAGGCGCGGCACGCTCGACGACGCCGCGTCGTCGGTCGCCGCCGTCGTCTGGGCGCCGCTCGCCGCCGGCATCGCCGTCCTGGTCAACATCCCCATCCGGGGCTTCGTGGAGCGGCCGCGCCCGTTCCGCGACCACCGCGGCATCGAGCTCCTGGTCGACGGCAAGAACGACTACTCCTTCGTCAGCGACCACGCCACGCTCGCCATGGCCATCGGCGCCGGACTCTTCGTCGCCAACCGGAAGTTCGGGCTCGTCGGCCTCGGCCTCGCCGCCCTGGAGGGCTTCTGCCGCGTCTTCATGGGCGTGCACTACCCGACCGACGTCGTCGGCGGCTTCGCGCTCGGCACCGCCGTCGCCCTGCTCCTCTCGCCGCTCGCCATGGCACTGCTCACACCGCTCGCCAAGATGATCGGGCGGTCCTCCGGGCGCGCGGGGCGGCTCGTGTGGGACCGGAAAGTCGGTCCCGTCGCCGCGCCGCTGAACGGGACGGCGTCGCCGTCGGACGCCGCCTCGGCGGACCCGGACGAGCGGGATCTCGCCGCGTAGCGCTCACGCGGCCGGGGCTGTTCATGACACCGGCTCCGGCTCTCAGCCTCAGTTGTCGTCCGTGTCCCGTGCCCGGCGGCGCAGCAGCCAGACCCCGGTGCCCGCCGCCGCCCCGACCACGGCCGCGGAGGCCAGCGCCAGCGGGCCCGCCTCGGGGTGCTCGGCCTCGGCCGTGACGCGGGTGGGGTGTGGGGCTTCCGCGGGCTGTGGGGCTTCCGTGGTCTGTGGGGCGCCGGCCGCGGGGCCCGCCAGGACAAGGACCAGCATGGCCGCCGTCGCCGACGCCGCCGCCGACGCCGTGACCGTGCCTATTCGAGAGGTTCTGCGCAGAGGGCTCATTCCCTCAGCGCAGCGCTGTCCGGCGGGGCGGGCCACCCGGGGGCGTGCTGATGGGGCCGAACGGGTGTCCGCGAAGGCGGTTACAGCGCCTGCGGGAAGTCGAAGAACCGTCCCGGGTCGTACTGCTTCTTCAGCTTCTTCAGGCGCGGCGCCGCGTCCCCGTAGTACGCCTCGCGCCAGTTCGTCAGCGTCGAGTCCGTGTAGTTCTGGTACGCCGCCCCGGACGCGTACCGCCCCATCGCCCCGTGCGCCTTTTTCAGCCACGCGCGGGCGGGCGTGCCGGACGTGCCCGCGCGCCACGACGCGATGTACTGCGCCAGCATCCGTGAGCGGCGGTGCACGAAGGCCGTCGCCGTCGGGTCGACGCGGTTGATCGCGCCGCCGAGCGCGGTGAGCGCGATGCTGCCCGCGCTCGCGCCCGTCACGTTCTCGATCTGGGAGAGCAGCGTGCGGATGCCCGCCGCCGACAGGGAGCGGTCGAAGAAGTCGGAACTCGCCGCGTATGTCTCGCGGTTGAGGGCGCCCTGCGGGCTGCGGCCCGGCGTCGTGCCGGGGAGGTGGCACTGGGCGTCCGACGCGAAGGACGAGCAGCCCGCGTACACCTCCATCGCCTGCTCGTACGTGCGCCGCTTGAGGGAGACGCTGCGTGCGGGGGAGCCGATCCTGTCGGCGAGGCGGTCGACGGCGTTCTGCAGCTCGCCGTACGTCCCGAGGGAGAAGCAGGCGACGGAGACGGTCGGGGTGCCGCCGGGGGTGTTCGCCAGGTGGGCGGAGGACCAGATCTCGTCCGGCTGGTCGGGGCCCCACGCCTGCCAGGCCTTGATGACCGCTGCCGCCTTCGACCAGGGCCAGGTCATGTACGCGGAGACGCCCTGGGGCGCGGCATGGGTGCGGAAGCCGAGTTCGGTGACGATGCCGAAGTTGCCGTTGCCCGCGCCGCGCAGCGCCCAGAACAGGTCCTTGTGCTCGGACTTGGAGACCGTGAGCTCCTTGCCGTCCGCCGTGACGATCTTCGCGGAGGTGAGGCTGTCGCAGGTCAGGCCGTACGCCCGCGAGACGACGCCGTGGCCGCCGCCGAGGGTGAGCCCGGAGATGCCGACGGTCGGGCAGGAGCCCGCCGGTATGGTGACGCCCTTCGCGGCGAGCGAGCGGTAGACGTCGATGAGCTTGGCGCCGCCGCCGATGGTGGCCGTGCCGCCGCTCGCCCGTATCCTGCTCAGCTTCGACACGTCGATGATCAGCCGTCCGTTGCCGGAGGACCAACCCGCGTACGAGTGGCCGCCGTTGCGTATCGCGACGGGGGTGCGGTGTGCGCGGGCGTACGCGAGGGCGGTACGGATGTCGTCCGGGTGCGCGACGTACGCCACCGCGGTGGGCTTCAGGTCGTCGTAGCGCGTGTTGTACAGCTGGCGGGCCGCCGCCCACTTGGCCTCGCCCGGCTGGACGAGGGTGCCGTCGAGGTCGCGGGCGAGCGCCTTGAGGGTGGCGGGGGCGGAGGCCGCGGCGCTGGACGTTCTGATGGGAGTGCCACCGGAGGCACCGGAGCTGCCGGCACCGCCCGCGGCGCCGCTGCCGCCGCGTGAGGCCGTGCCGCCCGCCCCGCCGCTGCAGCCCGCGACCGTGGCGGCGGCCAGCGTGGCCGCCGTCGTGCCGATGAACGTACGTCGTTCCATGACGCCTCCCGTTGCTTCCCGGAGAACGAGACGGTGTGCGGGGCGCCGGGGTTCCGTACGGAGGGCCGCCGAGGGGCTCGGGGTTCAGGTCCGGGTCATGACACGGGCTCTCTGGGGGACGCCTCGTGTTCGGCCCCGTCCGTGCGGGCCTTGCTGCGGGCCCGCCGGGCCGGGCCGCGCCAGCCGCAGGTGCAGTGCGCCGCGACGAACCTCCCCTTCTCGACCATCGTCGTGCGGTGGGGTGCGGGGTCTTGCTGATCGGCCACGCGGTCACCGTACCGACCTCGCGTGACGGGTCAACGTACTGGTCGTTAAGGGAAACGACGGGGGAACGGTCAGGCGCGGAGAACGCTTGGGGGTACACAGGCGATGGTGCTTCGGCGCAGGCGCGGACGCGGGCGCACGGGTGGAGCGGCCGCCGTGGTCGCCGCGATGGGACTGATGGCCGTCACCGCCGGGTGTTCGAACCTCGGCGCCGCGGCCGACGGCAGGGCCGCGGGCGACCCCGGCGAGGTGGTGCGGCGGTCCGCCGACGCGCTGGTCAGGGCGGGCAGTTCGAAGGCGAACACGTCCATGGAGATGGCGAGCGGAGGTACGCGCGTCACCATCCGCGGCAAGGGCGTCTACGACTTCCGGCGGCAGCTCGGGCGGTTCGAGGTGGTGCTGCCGCCCGATCCCGCGGGAGCCGACGAGCACCGGCCCATCACCGAGCTGATGACCGCGGGCGCGCTCTACATGAAGAACCGCGGGGCCGGGGTGCCCGCCGACAAGTGGGTGCGGATCGAGACACGTTCGCTCTCCGACGGCAATCTCGTCACCGGCGGTGCCACGGATCCCCTCGCGGCGGCGGAACTGCTGCGCGGGGCGCGGAAGGTGGGGTTCGTGGGGCAGGAGAGGGTCGGCGGGACGGAGGTGCGGCACTACCGCGGCGTCGCGGACCTGCGCGCCGCGGCCCGGGCCGCCTCCGCAGGTCAGCGCGGTGCGCTGGGGGTCGCGGCGGCGAAAGGGTTCAGCAGGCGGGGCGTGCCCTTCGACGTCTATCTGGACGACCGCGGGCGGGTGCGGAAGCTGCGGCAGCAGTTCACCGTCGCCGAGGCGAACGTGGCGTCGACCACACTGCTGTACGACTTCGGGGTGCCCGCGAAGGTGCGACTTCCGGCCGACAAGGACATCTTCGCCGGAAAGATTGCCGGGCAGTAGTCGCGTACGACTGGTGGAAATGGTCCGTCCGTGCCATGCGCGGTCCGTGCACCGCTCCCTACCCTGGGAAGCCGGCATCAGGAAGAGGTGATGAACGTGGCTCCGATACGTGGCGGTACGGCGGTTCAGGACCACGTCGCCCTCGCCGAGATCGAACTGTGCGGCGAACTCATCATCGCGGCGAGCGCGGCGGCCGAGCGCCTGAGCTTCGACCGGATCGACGAGGTCCTGAAGGTCACCGACGGGCGAGAGGGCGGCAGGGCCCCCGGCGACGAGCGTCGCTGAGGGCCCGCCGGGTCCGGCACGGGCTCAGGCGGGGGGCGCGGGCGCGGGGCGGAACGGCTACGTGCGCATCATGCGGGCGATCGCCTTCGTGGCCTCTTCGACCTTCGCGTCGATCTCCTGGCCGCCCTTGACCGCCGCGTCGGCGACGCAGTGCCGCAGGTGCTCCTCCAGGAGCTGGAGCGCGAAGGATTGCAGGGCCTTCGTGCTCGCCGAGACCTGCGTGAGTATGTCGATGCAGTAGACGTCCTCCTCGACCATGCGCTGCAGGCCGCGGATCTGGCCCTCGATGCGGCGCAGGCGCTTGAGGTGCTCGTCCTTCTGCTTGTGGTAGCCGTGCACTCCGTGCTCGTGGTCGGAGGGCGCTTCGGGCGCCCCCGGGGTCGGCACGGCCGCGTCGGCCGCCTCGGTGGTCGTCATCGCGTCCTCCTCCTGTTCGGTGGATCCGTATACCCGGTCCCTATACCCGGACCCATACGCGATCCACATACCCCCGGTGGGTATAGGATAGCCGATTTCCCGGGGGGTGTGCTGATCACTGTGCCTGATGGGCGACACTGGGGGGCGGCCGGTTAGCCGTGGCCGGATGATGCGCCTAGCATCAGCCTGACCGCATCCAAAGCACCCCGAGGACCCCACGTGCGCTTTCGTCTGACCCCCAGGGAGACGAGCTTCTACGACATGTTCGCCGCATCCGCGGACAACATCGTCACGGGCTCGAAGCTCCTCATGGAACTGCTCGGAGCGGACTCTTCCGCGCGAGCCGAGATCGCAGAGCGTATGCGGGCCGCGGAACACGCGGGAGACGACGCGACGCATGCGATCTTCCACCAGCTGAACTCCTCGTTCATCACGCCGTTCGACCGCGAGGACATCTACAACCTCGCGTCGTCCCTGGACGACATCATGGACTTCATGGAGGAGGCCGTCGACCTGGTCGTCCTTTACCAGGTCGAGGAGCTTCCCAAGGGCGTCGAGCAGCAGATCGAGGTTCTTTCGCGGGCCGCCGAGCTCACCGCTGAGGCCATGCCGAACCTGCGGACCATGGAGAACCTCACCGAGTACTGGATCGAGGTCAACCGTCTGGAGAACCAGGCCGACCAGATCCACCGCAAGCTCCTCGCGCAGCTCTTCAACGGCAAGTACGACGCCATCGAGGTGCTGAAGCTCAAGCAGATCGTCGACGTCCTCGAAGAGGCCGCCGACGCCTTCGAGCACGTGGCGAACACTGTGGAGACCATCGCGGTCAAGGAGTCCTGAGGCCTCGCCATGGACACCTTTGCTCTGATCGTGACGATCGGCGTCGCGCTCGGTTTCACGTATACGAACGGCTTTCACGACTCCGCGAACGCCATCGCCACCTCCGTCTCCACCCGGGCGCTGACGCCCCGCGCGGCGCTCGCCATGGCCGCGGTGATGAACCTCGCCGGTGCCTTCATGGGCAGCGGCGTCGCCAAGACCGTCAGTGAGGGGATCATCGAGACCCCGCACGGCGACAAGGGCATGTGGATCCTCTTCGCGGCCCTGATCGGCGCGATCGTGTGGAACCTCATCACCTGGTACTTCGGACTGCCCTCCTCCTCGTCGCACGCGCTCTTCGGCGGCATGGTGGGCGCCGCGCTCGCCGGCGGGATCGGCGTCATCTGGTCCGGAGTGGTCGACAAGATCGTCATCCCGATGTTCCTGTCGCCGGTGGTCGGCCTCGTCGCCGGTTATCTGGTGATGTGCGCGATCATGTGGATGTTCCGCAAGTCCAACCCGCACAAGGCCAAGCGCGGCTTCCGCATCGCGCAGACGGTGTCGGCGGCCGGCATGGCCCTCGGCCACGGTCTGCAGGACGCGCAGAAGACGATGGGCATCGTGGTGATGGCCCTCGTCATCTCCGACGTGCAGAGCGCGGATGCGCCCATCCCGATCTGGGTCAAGATCGCCTGCGCGCTGATGCTCTCCGCCGGTACGTACGCGGGCGGCTGGCGCATCATGCGGACCCTCGGCCGCAAGATCATCGAGCTGGACCCGCCGCAGGGCTTCGCCGCGGAGACGACCGGCGCGGGCATCATGTTCACGACGGCGTTCATGTTCCACGCGCCGATCTCGACGACGCACGTCATCACGTCCGCGATCATGGGCGTCGGCGCGACGAAGCGGGTGAACGCGGTGCGGTGGGGTGTCGCCAAGAACATCATCCTGGGCTGGTTCATCACGATGCCGGCGGCGGCCTTGGTCGCGGCGGCCACTTTCTGGGTCGTGAACCTCGCGTTCTTGTAGCGCGGCCTGCGGGGGCTTTTGCGGCTGGGGGTCCGGGGGTTATCCCCCGGGGTGATGCAGCATCACGATGCCGGCGGCCGCCTTGGTCGCGGCGGCCACTTTCTGGGTCGTGAACCTCGCGTTCTTGTAGCGCGGCCTGCGGGGGCTTTTGCGGCTGGGGGGCCGGGGGTTATCCCCCGGGGTGATGCAGCATCACGATGCCGGCGGCCGCCTTGGTCGCGGCGGCTACCTTCTGGGTCGTGAACCTCGCGTTCTTGTAGTTCTTTGACTGCGGGCCCGTCGTGGCTGGTCGCGCAGTTCCCCGCGCCCCTTACGGGGCGCACCCAGCCGCCATAGGAGAGGCCCGCCCCCCGGGAGCCAGGGGGCGGGCCTCTCTTGTTGTCCCTGCGGTGGCACCGCCATGCAGCACCGCGGGGAGTCGGGGGGTCTAGCCGAAGCGGCCCGAGATGTAGTCCTCGGTGGCCTGGACCGACGGGTTGGAGAAGATCCGCTCCGTGTCGTCGAGCTCGACGAGCTTGCCGGGCTGGCCGACGGCGGCCAGGTTGAAGAACGCGGTGCGGTCCGAGACGCGGGCCGCCTGCTGCATGTTGTGCGTCACGATGACGATCGTGAAGCGCTCCTTCAGCTCGCCGATCAGGTCCTCGATGGCGAGCGTCGAGATCGGGTCGAGGGCCGAGCACGGCTCGTCCATGAGGAGGACGTCGGGCTCGACGGCGATGGCGCGCGCGATGCACAGCCGCTGCTGCTGGCCGCCGGAGAGGCCGGAGCCGGGCTTGTTGAGGCGGTCCTTGACCTCGTTCCAGAGGTTCGCGCCCTTGAGGGACTTCTCGACGACGTCGTTCAGCTCGCTCTTCTTGTACGAGCCGTTGAGCTTCAGGCCCGCCGCGACGTTGTCGAAGATCGACATCGTGGGGAACGGGTTGGGGCGCTGGAAGACCATGCCGACCGTGCGGCGCACGTTCACCGGGTCGACGCCGCTGCCGTACAGGTCCTCGTCGTCCAGGAGCACCTTGCCCTCGACGCGGCCGCCGGGGGTGACCTCGTGCATACGGTTCAGGGTGCGCAGGAACGTGGACTTGCCGCAGCCGGACGGGCCGATGAAGGCCGTCACGGAGCGGGGCTCCACGGTCATCGAGATGTCGTCGATCGCCTTGTGGGAGCCGTAATAGGCGGTCAGGCCCGATACGTCGATTCGCTTGGCCATGGGGATCACTGCTTTCGAAAGGGGAAGTGCTGAGGGTCGCTGATATGGCCGCGTCAGCGGCCCGTCTTGGGGGCCTTCCAGCGGGCTACGCCGCGGGCCGCCAGGTTGAGGATCATGATGAAGCCGATGAGGGCGAGGGCCGCGGCCCAGGCGCGGTCGTACGACGCGTCGGTGCCGGCCGCGTACTGCTGGTAGATGTACAGCGGCAGCGAGCCCTGCGCCCCGTCGAACGGGTTCGTGTTGATCAGGGGGGTCACCCAGACCAGGAGCAGGACCGGCGCGGTCTCACCGGCGATGCGGGCCACCGAGAGCATGACGCCCGTGGTGATGCCGCCGATCGCGGTGGGCAGGACGACCTTGAGAATGGTCCGCCACTTCGGCACGCCGAGGGCGAGCGACGCCTCGCGCAGCTCGTTCGGGACGAGCTTCAGCATCTCCTCGGTGGAGCGCACGATCACCGGCATCATCAGGATGGCGAGCGCCATGGCGCCGGCCCAGCCGGAGAAGTCGAAGCCGAGGATCAGGATCCAGAAGCTGAGGACGAACAGGCCCGCGACGATCGAGGGGATGCCGGTCATGACGTCCACGAAGAACGTGACGGTCTTGGCGAGCTTTCCGCGTCCGTACTCGACGAGGTAGACCGCGGTGAGCAGGCCGATCGGCACGGCGATCACGGAGGCCAGGAGCACCTGCTCCAGGCTGCCGATGATCGCGTGGTAGATGCCGCCGCCGGTCTCCTCGTCGGCGACGACGCCCATGGAGTGGGTCAGGAAGTAGACGTCGAAGACCTTGATGCCGCGCTTCGCGGTCTCGTAGATCAGCGAGGCCAGCGGGATGACGGCGAGCAGGAACATGACCCACACCATCGAGGTGGCGAGGCGGTCCCTGGCCTGCCGGCTGCCCTCGACGGCCACCGCGAGTGCATACGACCCGACGATGAAGAGGAGGGCGGCGATCAGGCCCCACTGGATGCGGCTCTCCAGGCCGGCCCCGGCGCCGATGCCGACCGCGACGGCGGCCGATCCCGCGGCGACGGCCAGCGGCGACCAGCGGGGCAGCGTCGCGGCCTTGAGGGTGGACGGCCGCTTGGCGAGCGGCGCGGGCGGGGTGGGTGTCGTGGTGCTCATGCGTTGGCCCCCGAGTACTCCTTGCGGCGCGCGATGATCAGGCGGGCCGCGCCGTTGACCAGCAGGGTGATGACGAAGAGCACCAGGCCGGAGGCGATGAGCGCGTCCTGGCCGTACTCACTGGCCTCGTTGAACTTGCTGGCGATGTTCTGCGCGAAGGTGCCGCCGCCGTAGTCGAGCACGGACGCGTTGATGAGGAAGTTCGGGGAGAGCACGGTGGCGACGGCGATCGTCTCGCCGAGCGCGCGGCCGAGGCCCAGCATCGAGGCGGAGATGATGCCGGAGCGGCCGAAGGGCAGCACCGACATGCGGATGACCTCCCAGCGCGTGGCGCCGAGGGCCAGCGCGGCCTCCTCGTGCATCTTCGGGACCTGGAGGAAGACCTCGCGGCTCACGTTCGTGATGATCGGCAGGATCATGATCGCGAGGAGGATGCCGACGGTCATCAGGGAGCGCGGGGCGCCGCCGTTGTACTCGAAGACGCCGGTCCAGCCGAGGTAGTCGTCGAGCCAGCTGTAGAAGCCGGTGAGGTGGGGCGCGACCACGAGGGCGCCCCACAGGCCGTACACGATCGAGGGCACGGCGGCCAGCAGGTCGATCACGTAGGCGATGGGGGAGGCGAGCTTGCGCGGCGCGTAGTGCGAGATGAACAGCGCGATGCCGATGGCGACGGGGACCGCGATCGCCAGGGCGATGATCGAGCTCACCACGGTGCCGAAGACCAGGACGGCGATGCCGAAGTACGGCTTGCCCCCGGTGCTGATGCCGGCCGGGTCCCATTCGAAGGTGGTGAGGAAGTTGCCCGTGTTGTCGGCGAGGGCGAGGACCGTGCGGTACGTGAGGAACGTCGCGATGGCGGCCATGATCACGAGGAGCACGATGCCGGAGCCTCGGGAGAGGCCGAGGAAGATCTTGTCGCCGGGGCGGGTGGCGCCGCGGGCGGCTGCCTTGCTCACCGGGGCCGTCGGCTTCACGTCGTCGACGGGCGGGGGTGCGGTCGTATTGCTTGGTATGTCCATGGGGTTCTCCGGTCTGCGGAGGCGCCGTGCGGGTGTCGCAGGCGCTCCGTGGCGGCGGTGCACCGGACGGTGCGGCCGGCCCGGCGTCGCGGGGCCGGCCGCACTCGGTTCAGCTAGCTCAGGCCCGCGACGGTGGTGCGGACCTTGGAGATGATCTCGGCCGGGATCGGCGCGTAGTCGTTCTCCTTGAGGACGTTCTGGCCGTCCTCGCTGGCGATGTAGGTCAGGAAGGACTTGGTGGCGGCGAGGGTGTCGGGCTTGTTGCCCTTCTCGCAGACGACCTCGTACGTCACCAGGGTGATCGGGTAGGCGCCCTCGGCGGTCGGCTTGTAGTTCAGCTTCAGCGCGAGGTCCTTGCCCTTGCCGACGACCTTCGCCTCGGCGATGGCCTTGGAGGCGTTGTCGACGGTGGCCTTCACCGGCTCCTTGGCCTCGGTCTTCAGGTCGACGGTCTTGACGCCCTCACCGGCGTACGAGAGCTCGAAGTACGAGATGGCGCCCGCGGTCTGCTTGACCTGGCCCGCGACACCGGCGGAGCCGTTCGCGGACTGGCCGCCCTTGGGCTCCCACGACTTGCCCGGCTCGTACGGCCAGGCGCTCGGGGCGGCGCCCTTCAGGTACTTGGTGAAGTTGTCCGTGGTGCCGGACTCGTCGGAGCGGTGGAAGGCCTGGATCTTGGTGCTGGGGAGCTTGGCGTCGGGGTTGAGCTTCTCGATCGCCTTGTCGTCCCAGGTCTTGATCTTGTTGTTGAAGATGTCGCCCAGGGTCTTGGCGTCCAGGATCAGGTTGTCGACGCCCGGGACGTTGTAACCGATGGCGATCGGGCCGCCCACCATGGGCAGGTTGATGGCCTGGCTGCCCTTGCAGACGCTCTTCGACTTCTCGACCTCTTCGGGCTTCAGCGCCGAGTCGGAACCGGCGAACGCGGTCTGGCCCTGCACGAACGCGGTGATGCCGGCGCCGGAGCCCGTCGGGTTGTAGTTCAGCTGCACGTCCTTGCAGTTGGTCGTGTAGACCTTCCGCCAGGCGTCGATCGCGTTCTTCTGCGCGGACGAGCCGGAGGCCGCGAGCTGGCCCTTGGCGTCGTCACACTTGATGTTGGCGTTGGCGTTCGTCTCCTTGCCGCCATCGCCCGAACTCGTGTCGTCGGAGCCGCACGCCGTGAGGGCCAGGGCGCCGGAGACGGCGAGGGCGCCGAGGGAGAGGGCGCGGAGCCGGTTCTTGCGCTGAAGCTTCACTTTCGGGTCTTCCTTCCGGGAGCCGCCGACCCTTTGCTGGCGGCGTGCGATGACTTGCGTCGTGTTGTAAGGCCGAAATTAGGCAGGGCAAGTGAAGCGGCCGATGGACGCGAGTGAACGGCGGGTGAACCTCGGCGGTCGGCCTGGTTAGACGATGCGCTACAACAAGTAGCGCTCAGACTACGCACGGTGAAGGAGGCTGGTCCAGCACGCGGGATACGATCAGCGCATGATCTACCCGTTCCTGCTGGGCATGGCTGTGCTGCTCACCGTCGCCGGCGTCGGCGTCTGGATCTGCCTGGAATTCTGCAAGGCCCTCCGCGAGCGGCGGGACACGGTCGCCTAGGACAGGCCCCGGTGCGCGGTCAATGCGGCCACGCGGTCAAGGCGGCCAGCAGGTCCGTGACGAGTTCCGCGTCCCTCTCGCGCGTCAGGCGGCGGCGGGCCGCGTCGGGGGCCAGCCACCGGAGGTGCGACACCTCGGAGTTGGGGACGAAGGTGCCGGAGAGCGCTTCGGCGGCCCAGTAGCGGACCTCCTTGGGACGGCCCTGCGCGTCCCTGTAATGGGCCGTGGGGAGCTCCGCGCCGAGCTCGCACGTCATGCCGGTCTCTTCCCGTACTTCGCGTACGGCCGCGTCGGCCGCCGTCTCACCGGGCTTGAGCTTGCCCTTCGGGTGGGACCAGTCCGACCACTTGGGGCGGTGGACCAGGGCGAGTTCGACCCCGTGCGGCGCGGTCGGGGCGGGCCGCCACAGGACGCAGCCGGCCGCCCGGACGGTCTCCTCGCCGGGCCGGTCCTCCTCGTACGTCACCGGGTCCTCGCCTCCTCGCGCAGCCACGCCTGATGGAAGGCGAAACGTGCCGCCTCCACCTCGTGGCGCTGGTCGGCGTGGAGCACGCCCAGGGCGTACGCCGTGGCCGGGGCGATCCGCGGGGTGCGCGCCGCGTGCGCTGCCGCGGCCGCCGCGGCCGCCGCCTCGCGGTGGACGTTCAGGGCGTGGCTCGCGTCCGCGATACGGGGCTCCGCGTGCGGGCCCAGGACTTCCTGGGCGTACCGGTGCAGGCGCAGCAGGGAGCGGACCTTCAGCCAGGGGGCGTCCTGGGCGTCCGGGGCGGTGTCCGTGGGGGCGAGGCCGTGGGAGAGGGCGCCCGCGTTGTAGGGGTGGCCTGCCTGGCCGAGGGGGAGGGTGGCGACGGCTTCCGCGACGGCGGACTCGGCGTTTTCCGCGAGGGCGTTCAGTTCGTCCCGTGCTCCTTCGCGGAGGGGGACCTCGCTGGCCAGTACGGCCACGTTGTCCGCCACTGCGTGGAAGCGGGAGGAGCCCAGGGCTTGGAGGGCTGTGGAGTGGGCTCGGGTCCTGGCGAGGGTGAGTTGCCGCTCCAGGAGGGCGGCCGCCTTGGCTGCGCCCACCGCGAGGCCACGCGGGGTACTGCCCTCGTCAAGGGCGCCCGGCACTGTGGGCTGTGCCCACCCGTTCCGCCGTGCGGAACGCCTGCCCACAGCAGGAGCGGCAGCGCCGGACGTAGCCACAGCGGGAGCGGGAGCGGGAGCGGGAGCGCCGGGCGCAGCGGGAGCGAGCTGGGCGGCGTCCACCGTTCGCGCCGGAGGCGGGAGTTGGGGTGGGCCCGAGAGGCGGTGCAAGGCTGTGGAGAGGCGGGACAGGCGGGTGGCGTAGGCGTGTTCCTGGGCCAAGGTGCCGGAGAGCCAGGCCAGTTCGGCGCGCAGGGACGAGGCCCACTCCGGGTCGAGGAGGGGGCGGAACGTGTGCAGGGTGCCGCCGATGCGGCGCGCCGCGCGGCGCAGGGCGCAGGCCGCCTCCAGGGACTCCTCCGCGCCCTGCGCGTCCGTCGTGGACTCGCGGTGCAGCCGCAGCGAGCGGAGGAAGTCGGTGGCCTGGTCCTGCAGGTAGGCCGTGAGGACCTCACCCGCGGCACCGGTGGCCGTACCCGTCCCCGTGGCCGTCTTCGTACGCGTCATCTCATGGTGTTGCTGTGCCACGCCGGCGCCTCCGGGCGTCTATGAGCATCTCCTGCACGTTCCGCAGCGGCTGACCTTCCGGGTCCACCGAGTGGCGGGTCCAGTTGCCGTCCGCGCCCAGGTGCCAGGAGGCGGTGGTGTCCGACATGCCGGTCTCCAGAAGCCGGCTGAGGGCCGCCCGGTGCGCCGGGTCCTGGACCCGGACCAGCGCCTCGATGCGGCGGTCGAGATTGCGGTGCATCATGTCGGCGCTGCCGATCCACACCTCCGGTTCGCCGCCGTTTCCGAAGGCGAAGACGCGGGAGTGCTCCAGGAAGCGGCCGAGGACGGAACGTACCCGAATGTTCTCCGAGAGGCCCTCGACGCCGGGGCGCACCGCGCAGATGCCGCGCACCCACACGTCGACCTCGACGCCCGCCTGCGACGCGCGGTAGAGCGCGTCGATGATGGCCTCGTCGACCATCGAGTTGACCTTGATGCGGACGTAGGCGGGGCGGCCCGCGCGGTGGTGCTGCGTCTCCTTGTTGATGCGGGAGACGAGGCCGTCGCGCAGGGACTTGGGGGCCACGAGCAGCCGGCGGAAGGTCTCGCGGCGGGAGTAGCCGGAGAGCCGGTTGAAGAGGTCGGACAGGTCCGCGCCGACCTCCGCGTTCGAGGTGAGGAGGCCCAGGTCCTCGTAGAGGCGGGCGGTCTTGGGGTGGTAGTTGCCGGTGCCGACGTGCGAGTAGCGGATGAGGGTCTCGCCCTCCTGGCGCACGACGAGGGAGAGCTTGCAGTGGGTCTTCAGGCCGACGATGCCGTAGACCACGTGACAGCCGGCCTCCTCCAGCTTGCGGGCCCACTTGATGTTGGCCTGCTCGTCGAAGCGGGCCTTGATCTCGACGAGGACGAGGACCTGCTTGCCGGACTCGGCGGCGTCGATCAGCGCGTCCACTATCGGGGAGTCGCCCGAGGTGCGGTACAGCGTCTGCTTGATGGCGAGGACGTCGGGGTCGGACGCCGCCTGTTCGAGGAAGGCCTGCACGGAGGTGGAGAACGAGTCGTACGGGTGGTGCAGGAGTACGTCGCGTTCGCGAAGGGCGGCGAATATGTCGGGTGCGGACGCCGACTCGACCTCCGCGAGGTCGCGGTGGGTGCCGGCCACGAACTTCGGGTACTTCAGCTCGGGCCGGTCCAGCTTGGCGATGCTGAAGAGGCCGGTGAGGTCGAGCGGGCCCGGCAGCGGGTAGACCTCGGCCTCGCTGATCTTCAGCTCGCGCACCAGGAGGCTGAGGACGTTCGGGGCGATGGACTCCTCGACCTCCAGGCGCACGGGCGGTCCGAAGCGGCGCCGCATGAGCTCCTTCTCCAGGGCCTGGAGCAGGTTCTCGGCGTCGTCCTCCTCGACCTCCAGGTCCTCGTTCCTGGTGAGCCGGAACATGTGGTGCTCCTGGATCTCCATGCCGGGGAAGAGCTCCTGGAGGTGCGCGGGGGCGGCGATGACGTCCTCTATGGGGACGTACCGCTGCGGGGAGGCCTCCAGGAAGCGGGAGAGCAGCGGCGGGACCTTCACGCGCGCGAAGTGCTGGTGGCCGGAGACCGGGTTGCGGACGACCACGGCGAGGTTGAGGGAGAGACCCGAGATGTACGGGAAGGGGTGCGCGGGGTCCACGGCCAGCGGGGTCAGGACGGGGAAGATCTGCTGCCGGAAGAGGGTGAAGAGCCGGGACTGCTCCTTCTCGGTCAGCTCGTGCCAGCGCACGAGCTGGATGCCCTCCTCGGCGAGGCCGGGCGCGACGTCGTCCTGGTAGCAGGCGGCGTGCCGGGCCATGAGCTCGCGGGAGCGGTTCCAGATGAGGTCCAGGACCTCGCGGGGCTGCAGGCCCGAGGCCGAGCGGGTGGCGACGCCGGTCGCGATGCGGCGCTTGAGTCCCGCGACGCGGACCATGAAGAACTCGTCCAGGTTCGAGGCGAAGATCGCCAGGAAATTCGCCCGTTCGAGGAGGGGGGTGTGCGGGTCCTCGGCGAGTTCGAGGACTCTTTCGTTGAAGGCGAGCCAGCTGCGCTCCCGGTCCAGGAACCGCCCCTGCGGCATTTCGGTGCCGTCGTGGCCGAGCGCGGCGTCCTCGTCGTACCCGTCGAGATCCGCGTCGATGTCGGGGTC
Organism: Streptomyces sp. NPDC050732; assembly: GCF_040654255.1. NCBI lineage: Bacteria > Bacillati > Actinomycetota > Actinomycetes > Kitasatosporales > Streptomycetaceae > Streptomyces > Streptomyces sp. NPDC050732. The sequence goes on along the minus strand of NZ_JBFAHP010000018.1, from coordinate 114,635 downwards.
CAGGTCGGAGACGGTGGCGGCGATGGTGGCGGGCCGGTGCGCGGCGATGGAACCCACGGAAGGCTGGGCGTGCTGCACGTGTCCTTGCGTGTTCTGCTGGCTCATGGATCCATTGTTCCGCGCGGGCAGGCCGATGGGCGCGTCGGAGAGCGCGGGAGTGAGGCGGAGCCTCCCGTTCTCCGGGGCTGGGTCGGGCGCGGCGGGCTGCATTGAGCGAGCGTCGCAAGGCTGTCTGAATCAGTGGTTACGGAGACATGACGTGCGGGACATCGGCCGAAGACCCCCGGGCATCTACAGAGCCGGGGGTCTTCGTCGATCGTACGGTTCAGGCCATGCGGTTCAAGTCATGTGGTTCAGGCCGTGCGGTGGCGCAGGAGGCGGAAGGCGGCGTAGACGGCGGCGGCCGTGAGGGCCAGCAGGATGCCGGTCTCGATCAACTGGGCGTACCAGAAGTGTGATCGGGGGTGGAACTCCATGTACCAGCCGGTGACTTCGGTGTCGGTGGGGCAGGAGAAGCCGGGCTGCGGCTCCGGGAGGCACTGCCCCTGGTAGAAGCGGTCTCCGGCGGCGTTGGTGACGCCCTGGTCCATGGCGAAGGAGTCGGCGGGGTATCCGGTGGGGTAGGGGCCCTTGCGGGTGGCGGGGCCGGTGATCGTCTCCACGGGCACCAGGTGCCAGCGGACGTTGCCCAGGGACCACAGGACGAGACCGGTGACGATGCCGGTGGCGGCCATGGCGAGCAGGGTGCGGCGCACGACGAGCCCGACGAGCGTGCCGACGGCCACGGCGAACAGGGAGTACGCGGCGAGAGCGGGGCCCGTCGCCTCGTAGACGCCCCGGTCGGCCCAGTGGAGGTTCCAGCGGAAGCTGATCGCGTCCCAGCCGCCGAGCTGGAAGACCGCCATCAGGAACAGCGTCCCGCCCAGCGCGAGCACGGCGGCCGTGGTCAGTTTGGCGGCGAGCCAGCGCGCGGGGAAGACGGACTGGGTCCAGGAGACCTTGTACACCCCGCTCTCCATCTCGCGTGCGATCACCGGACCCGCGACGAAGACACCGATGAGCAGGGGCAGCAGGAGCAGACCGTTGGAGCCGTACTCCAGGCTGGTGTAGAGCAGTTCGCGTGCGCTGCTGAAGCCGAGGAAGGTGTCGCAGGGTTTGCCCGCGTAGCAGTTGTCGGCGGGCTCCGGGTAGGCGTTGGCCGCCCAGCGCAGCCAGCCGATGTAGACGAGCGCCAGGGCCAGGACGGCGCCGCCCGTCCACAGGGCGGGCCGGTGCAGCCGTAGGTCCACCCGGCGCGGGCCCCGCAGTGTCGACAGACTCATGCCGTCACCCCCTGCGCGGCGCGGCTGGTCGTCCCCGGCGTGATGAGTGTCGGCGCGTCCGGTGAGCGGAGATGGGCGAGCAACAGTTCCTCCAGAGAGGGTTCTTCGACCTCCCAGCCGTCGCCGAGCGGTCCCTCGGGGCGGATCAGGGCGGTCAGGCCGCGGCCGGTGGCGCGGGACTCGACGACGGTGTGCGGGGCGAGGTCGGCGGCGGGCCGCGCGCCCGTCACCAGTGCGTGCGCGGTGATCAGGTCGTCGATGCCGCCGCCGAGGCGGATCCGGCCGTCGGAGACGAGGAGCAAGTGGTCGCAGGCGTCGGCGAGTTCGCCGAGGATGTGCGAGGACATGACGACGGTCGTGCCGTGTTCGGCGGCCTCCGCCATGAGCGTGCCCATGAGCTGGTGGCGGGCGAGCGGGTCCAGGTCGGCCATCGGCTCGTCCAGGAGGAGGAGTTCGGCGCGCTTCCCGAGGGCGAGGGCGAGCGCGACGCGGGTCCGCTGGCCGCCGGAGAGCGCGCGGACGCGGGTGCGCGGGTCGAGGCCGCCGCCGCCCACGACGCGCTCGGCGGCGGCCGCGTCCCAGCGGCCCGGGTTGAGTTCGGCGCCGAGCCGGAGGGTGTCCGCGATGGTCAGCCGCGGGTGGAGCGGCTTGTCCTGGGCGACGTACGCGATGCGCTCGCGGGCCTCGGCGGGGCTGGTGCCGAGGACGGTGAGCGTGCCGTCGGTGGGGCGTTCGAGTCCTGCGGCGAGGGCGAGCAGGGTCGACTTGCCCGCGCCGTTCGGGCCGACGACCGCGCAGACGCGTCCGGTGGGCAGGCGGAACGAGCAGTCGCGCAGGGCGGTGTGGCGCCGTCCGTAGCGTTTGGTCAGTGCGGACGCCTCTATGGCGGTGTCGGTCATGCGGGGTCCCCCTCGGTCGCCCGTTCCCGGGCCGGCTCTTCGGTGAGGTGCTCTTCCGGGTCGGTGAAGTGCTCTTCCAGTACGGCGTGGAACAGGGCCGCGACGTCGTCCCTCTCCAGGCCCGCCGCGCGGGCCCGTGCGGCCCACTCGGCGAGCTCCCCCCGCAGCGGTGAGTCGGCGGGCGAGCCGCCCAGCGTGCGGCGGACGAACGTGCCGAGGCCGCGGCGGGCCTCCACCAGGCCCTCGCGCTCCAGTTCCCGGTAGGCCTTCAGCACCGTGTTCGGGTTGATGGCGGTGGCCTCGACGACCTCGCGGGCCGTGGGCAGCTTGTCGCCGGGCTCCAGCAGGCCGAGGCGGAGGGCCTGCCGGGTCTGCTGGACGATCTGGAGGTAGGTGGCGACGCCACTGCGCCGGTCGATGCGGTATTCGACCACTGCCTTGCACCACCCTTTCACTAATTGAGTAGTGAAAGGGTGGTGCAAGAAAGGGGCGGCGTCAAGTGACGCCGCCCCGGACTTGTGTCGGGCAGGACCCCGGCCTTCTGTCGGGCAGAACCCCGGACTTCTCTTGGGCAGGACCAGTCGGTCAGGTCTCCGTGCGGTACATCAGGTCCGTCTCGTACGTGACGAAGCCGAGGCGCTCGTAGACGCTGACGGCCGCCTTGTTGTCCGCGTCCACGTACAGCATCGCGGTGGGCAGGCCCGCCCGCGCGAGGTGGCGCAGGCCCGTCGTGGTCAGCGCCTTGCCGAGGCCGCCGCCCTGGGCGCCGGGCCGTACGCCCAGTACGTACACCTCGCCGAGGCGCTCCTCGGCGTGCACCTTCGTCCAGTGGAAGCCGACCAGCTCGCCGTCGCTCTGCCGCACCGCCAGGAAGAAGCCCGCCGGGTCGAACCACGGCTGCGCCTTGCGGTCGTCCAGGTCGCGCTGCGTGAGGGAACCCTGCTCGGGGTGGTGCGCGAAGGCCTCGGCGTTCACCGCGAGCCAGGCCGCGTCGTCCTGGCCCGGCACGAAGGTACGTACGGAGATGCCCTCGGGGAGGGGCGGCTCGGACAGGTCCAGGGTCTGGTCCTGGATCTGGTCCTGACCCTGGCCCTGGCCCTGGTCCGTCAAGGGGCGGCGCATCTGCCGGAGTTCGCGGAAGAGGGCGAGGCCGAGCACCTGGGCCAGATGCCGGGCCGCGGAGTGTCCGCCGTGCGCCCACACGCGCAGGCGCCGGCCCGACTCGTGCAGCAGCGCCGTGCCGAGCGCCCTGCCGTGCCCGTGCCCGCGCCGCGAGGGGTGTACGACGAGCTCGGCGGCGGGTGCCTCGACGGGGTCGGTGTCCTCCAGCTGCGCGTACCCGACGAGCTGTCCGTCGACGGTGAGCAGCAGGTGCCGGACGCCGTCGCGGGCGCCGCCCCGGAGCTGCAGCCGCCCCTGCTCGGACACCGCCTGCTGGCCGTCCGTGCGGGCGGCTTCGGCGAGCAGCCCGAGCACGGCGTCGGCCTGCGCCGGGGTGAGGGCGGTGAGGGTCTCGATCTTGCGGAGGGGGGTGGGGGAGGCCTCGGCGGGGCGGTCGTCAGTCATACACCCGAGCGTATTCTGGCGGGGCGCCTTTGGGGTGGGGCATCGCGCTGCGTGCTCGCGTCCTCAAGCGCCGGACGGGCTTGGTCCCTGGCTTGCTGTGGGTCGTCCCCCGCCGGGGGTGTGGGTGGTCTGTCGCGCTGCGCGCTCGTCCTCAAACGCCGGACGGGCTGACTCCCCGGCACGCAACCAGGATGTAACCCGCAACCCTCTGTTGCGCTACGCGCGTTGACTCTAGGCTGCCGGGCGGTCCCATTTTTCTCACACCTCCCCGGGGGAACGCGTGCCCGCCACAGCTAAGCACCGAAGGCCCAGACGCCGTACCACTCGCGTCCTCGCCGTTGCGGCGGGGCTCGCCACCGTCGGCGCGCTCGCCGCGTCGCTGCCCGCCAGTGCGGGGCAGGACGGGGCGGACGGCGCGAAGGGCGGCACGAAGCGCACGGTGGACGTGCAGTTGCTGTCGTTCAATGACTTCCACGGCAATCTGCAGCCCCCGGCGGGCTCCTCCGGGCAGGTCACGGAGAAGCAGGCCGACGGGAGCGAGAAGAAGATCGACGCGGGCGGGGCCGAGTACCTCGCGACGTCGCTGCGCACCGCCCGCAAGGGCCACCCCTACAGCGTCACCGCCGCCGCCGGCGACCTCATCGGCGCCAGCCCGCTGCTCTCCGGGCTCTTCCACGACGAGCCCACCGTCGAGGCGATGAACAAGCTCGGCCTGGACGTCACCAGCGTCGGCAACCACGAGTTCGACGAGGGGGCCACGGAACTGGCCCGCATGCAGAACGGCGGCTGCCACCCCAAGGACGGCTGCTTCGAGAAGGACCGGAAGGGGAAGCCGAAGGAGTTCGAGGGGGCGGATTATCCCTATCTCGCCGCCAACGTCACGAACGAGAAGTCCGGCAAGCCGATCCTCAAGCCCTACTGGGTGTGGAAGGAGAAGGGCGTCAAGGTCGGCTTCATCGGGGTGACGCTCGAAGGCACCCCGGACATCGTCTCCGCCGACGGCATCAAGGGCCTGAAGTTCCACGACGAGATCGAGACCGTCAACAAGTACGCGAAGATCCTCGACAAGCAGGGCGTGAAGTCCATCGTCACCCTCATCCACGAGGGCGGTTCCCCGGCCAGTCAGGCGTACAACTACGACTGTGACTCGCCGGGCGCGGGCGACGGGATATCCGGACCGATCACCACCATCGCCAAGGGCATCACGCCCAAGGTCGACGCGCTCGTCACCGGGCACACCCACGCCGCGTACGTCTGTACGATCCCCGACCCGTCGGGCAAGCCCCGCATGGTGACCTCGGCGTCCTCCTACGGGAAGCTCTACACCGACACCACGCTCACGTACGACCGCAGGACCAAGGACATCGTGCGGACCAGCGTGAAGTCGGCGAACCACGTCGTCAGCCGTGAGCAGGCCAAGGCGCCCGACATGACCTCGCTCATCTCGCGCTGGGACAAGCTCGCCGCGCCCGTCGCCAACAAGGCCGTCGGGTACGTCTCCGCCGACATCCCCGGCCGTGGCGCCACGACCCCCGAGTCCCCGCTCGGCGACCTCATCGCCGACGCGCAGCTCGCGCACGCCAAGTCGCTCGACCCCGAGGCCGACCTGGCGCTGATGAACCCCGGCGGCATCCGCTCCGACATCGTCCACAGGGCCAGTGGGAGTGAGGGCGACGGTGTCGTCACGTACGGCGAGGCGTTCACCGTGCAGCCGTTCAGCAACACCGTCAACCTCGTCGACCTGACCGGCGCGCAGCTCGTCACCGCCCTGAAGCAGCAGGTCAGCGGTGCCAATCAGGCTTCCCCGAAGATCTTGCAGGTCTCGGACGGGCTGACGTACACGCTCGACATGACCAAATCCGGTGCCGACCGCGTCGTCGCCGACTCCATCAAGCTGAACGGCAAGGCGCTCGACCCGGCGGCCACCTACCGCGTCGCCCTGAACTCCTTCCTCGCGGGCGGCGGCGACGGCCTCCCTGAGCTGGGCAAGGGCACGAAGCCGCTGGTCGGCGCGGACGACCTGAAGGCGCTCAACGACTACCTGACCGCCAACTCCTCGGCGGACAAGCCGATCGCGCCGCCGAAGGCGGACCGCATTACCGTGGTGAAGTGAATACGTAGTGACGTGAGAACAGCGCGTTAAAGAACTGGCAGATATCGGTTCTTACCGGGTGTAAGGCTTGGGGTGGGGTGTGAACGTATGGTGAGATCACTCGATGCGTTCCCCCCACCGCATAGCCACGCGACCTTCGGAAGCACCTTCGGAAGCATCATCGGAAGCACCACTCGACGCGCACTCGTACACCAACCCGTACGACGAACTGGGCGCCCTCGCGCCGAATCCGCTGGAGGAGTTCCTCCAGGAGGACAAGGCCGAGCCCGACGCGGACACCCCCTGGACGCCGCCCAACCACCGCCGCGGCTCCCGTAGCCGCAGCCGCAGCCGTCGTCGCCGCAACCGCTTCGCCGGTCTGCCGCTCGCCGCGAAGGCCCTGGTCGCCGTCCTCGTCGCCACCGCGTTCCTCGCACTCGGCGACCGCTGGGCGCTGCTCTACGCCGAGCACGAGGCCGCGGAGAAGCTCAAGGACCAGCTGAACCTGAGCGCGGCGCCCGAGGTCGACATCGAAGGATTCCCCTTCCTCACGCAGGTCTTCGACAAGCGCGTCGACAAGGTGAAGGTGACCGTCCCCGACGTCGCTGCCGACCGGGTCTCGCTCGCCAAGGTCTCCGCGACCGCATCCGACGTGACCATCGACGGTGACGGGCCCACCTCGATCACGGGTGCCACCATCGGGCAGATGGACGGCGAGGTCCTGCTCTCCTTCGAGGACCTCAACCGCGAACTCGGCGCCTCCCAGGTCACGTTCACCGGCCGCGGCACCGACCAGGTCCTCGCGCGCGGCACGCTGCCCGTCGCGGGCCACGACCTGAAGGTGCGCGCCGACGCCCGCATCCAGCGCAACGGCGACCGCGGCATCTCCACCGACATCGGCGGCATGAGCCTGCAACTCGGCGACCTGGCGACCTACCGCCCGGGCACGCGCGAGAAGGAGGGCCTGCACCTGTCGAAGAGCTCCGCCGACCGTGTCGCGAAGGAGACCGCGAAGGCGAAGGCGCTGCTCTCCGTCCCGGTGATCGTCGAGCGGCTCGGCGTCCCGGAGAGCGTGGTCCGCGGCGCCCTGAAGAGCGACACCAAGCTCAACGAACTCACCGGGTCGCCGAAGTTCGTGAACGACGTGATGGGCCTGAACCTCATCGACGTGGCGATGGGCCACCCCGAGCTCCTCAAGAAGCTGGGCCTCGACCCCGCCCTCCTGAACGGCCTCTCCCAGCTCACCCGCCCCGTCCTCGCCGACCGCCTCACCCTCGCCTTCCAGCTGCCGAAGCTGCCGGGCACCGGGACGATGGCGCTGCGCGACGTGACGGTGGAGAAGGAGGGCATCCGGGTGCGGATCGCGGGGGCCGGGATCGGGATCGGGAGTTAGGGCCGGTCAAGTGAGCGGCGTCTCCGGAGGCGGAGTCGCCGCCCCCGGCAGCTGTACCGTCGCCACCGTGCCGCCGCCCTCGGCCGCCGTCAGCGTCACCTCGCCGCCCGACTGCCGCACCGTACGGGCCACGATGGACAGGCCGAGGCCCGACCCCGGCAGGGAGCGCGCGGACGGGGAGCGCCAGAACCGGTCGAAGACGTGCGGGAGTTCGTCCTCGGGGATGCCGGGGCCGTGGTCCCGTACGGTCAGCCGGCCGCGGTCGAGGGTGACCTCCACCGTGCCGCCCCGCGGGCTGAACTTCACCGCGTTGTCCAGGATGTTGACGATGGCCCGCTCCAGGGCGGGCGGCTCCACGCGCACGTACCAGGGCGCGAGCTCCGCGGTGATCGTCAGCTCGGGGCCGCGCAGCCGGGCCCGTTCGATGGCCGTCCTGGTGACGTCGTGCAGGGCCACGACCTGGACCTTGGCGCCACCGGCCCCGGTGTCGGGGCGGGACAGCTCCTGGAGGTCGCCGATGAGCACGGCCAGCTCGGTCATCTGCGCGGTGACCGAGGCGAGGAGCGCCTTGCGGTCGTCGGGCGGGATGGCGCGGCCCGTCTCCTCACTGCGGGCGAGGAGTTCGATGTTCGTTCGCAGGGAGGTCAGTGGCGTGCGCAGCTCGTGACCCGCGTCGGCGATCAGCTGCTGCTGGAGGTCGCGGGAGGACGCCAGTGAGGCGGTCATGGAGTTGAAGGACTCCGACAGGCGGGCGATCTCGTCGTCGCCGCCGACCGGGATGCGGAGGTTCAGGTCCTCGGTGCGGGCGACGTGCTCGACGGCCTCGGTGAGCCGGTCGACCGGGCGCAGCCCGGTGCGCGCGACCCAGAGCCCCGCTCCTCCGGCGCCGAGTACGCCGATGCCGGCGACCAGGACGAGGACCAGGACGAGATTGTTCAGGGTGTCGTCGACCTCGCTGAGGGGGCGGGCCGCGGAGACCGCGTAGGGGGTGCCTTCCAGGGGGTAGGTGAAGACCCGGTACTGGGAGCCGTTGGACGCGGTCGCGTCGTGGTACGAGCCCGGGGACTCCCGGAGAGCGACCTCGGTGTCCGCCTCTTTGAGCTCGATGGCCTGCTTACCGAGGACGACACAGCTGCCACCGGTCTGGTCGACCACCTGTACCGTCTGCTTCAACAGATTCGGCGCGTCGTACTGCCCGATGATCGTGCGCCGGCACTGGCCGTTCTCGTCGATCATTTCGCGGACCCAGTTGTCGGGAACGCGGTTCTCGCTCAGCGCGTCGTCGAGTGAGTCGACCAGCGCGTCGCGTACGACGAACCAGCAGACGGCCGCCGCCACCGCGACCGCCACCGCGACCGCCGTCGCCACCAGCAACGCCAAGCGCGAGCGCAAAGGCAACCCCCGGAAGCGCCGAGCGACCCTGTTCACTCGCCGCCCCGCAGCACGTACCCGACGCCCCGCACCGTGTGCACGAGGCGCGGCTCTCCGCCCGCCTCCGTCTTGCGGCGCAAATACATGACGTACACGTCCAGCGAATTGGAGGACGGCTCGAAGTCGAAGCCCCAGACCGCCTTGAGGATCTGCTCACGGGTGAGGACCTGGCGCGGGTGCGCGAGGAACATCTCCAGGAGGGTGAACTCCGTGCGGGTCAGCTCGACCGTCCGCCCGCCCCGCGTGACCTCCCGCGTCGCGAGGTCCATCCGCAGGTCGGCGAAGGCGAGCGTGTCGCCCTCGGCGGCCTGCCCGGCCCCCGCCGCGTACGAACTGCGGCGCAGCAGCGCGCGGATGCGGGCGAAGAGCTCGTCCAGCTCGAACGGCTTGACCAGGTAGTCGTCGGCGCCCGCGTCGAGTCCCGTGACGCGGTCGCCGACGGTGTCGCGCGCGGTGAGCATCAGGATGGGGGTCAGGGAGCCCGTCGCGCGGAGCCTGCGCGCCGCGGTGAGGCCGTCCATGCGGGGCATCTGGATGTCGAGCACGACGAGGTCGGGGCGGTACGCCGCGGCCTTCTCCAGCGCGTCGGCACCGTCGACGGCGACCTCCGTGCCGTACCCCTCGAAGGCGAGGCTGCGCCGCAGCGCCTCCCGCACGGCGGGTTCGTCGTCCACGATCAGGATGCGCAGCTGCTCGCGGTCACCGGTGCGGTCGCCTTCGGCGGGGCTCATGGGCTTCGGACTTCCTCGGGTCGGGGGCGGAACGGGGCCGGTACTGCCGCAATTGCCGGTATCGGCTCTTGCCGGTATCAGCCTCGCACGCGGGGGCGCGGCGCGGCCGCCGTCACGTCTTCGAGCCGGAGCGCAGCTTGCCGAGGTCGGCCTTGACCGTGTCGATGGGGATGGCGAAGCCGAGGCCGACGCTGCCGGACGCGGACTGGCCCGTGCCCTGGCCGGACGAACTGGGCGAGTACATCGCCGAGTTGATGCCGATGATGTTGCCGTTCATGTCGATGAGGGCGCCCCCGGAGTTGCCGGGGTTGAGCGAGGCGTCGGTCTGCAGCGCCTTGTACGTGGTCTTCGACGAGCCGGTGTCGCCGTTGAACTGCCGCCCGTCGAACTCGAAGGGCCAGCCGCCCTGCGGGTCCTGCGGCTGCTCCTGCCCGTCGCCCGTGGAGACGGTGACGTCGCGGTCGAGGGCGGAGACGATGCCGCTGGTGACGGTGCCGGTCAGGCCCTCGGGGGAGCCGATGGCGACGACCTCGTCGCCGACCTTGACGTTCTCGGAGTTGCCGAGCGTCGCCGGCTTGAGTCCGGAGGCGTCCTTCAGCTGGATGAGCGCCAGGTCCTTCTTGCTGTCGGTGCCGACGACCTCGGCGTCGTACGTCTTGCCGTCGTTCGTCCGCACCTTGATCGACGAGGCGCCCGCGACGACGTGGTTGTTGGTGATGATCTCGCCGTCGCTCGTGGTGATCACACCGGAGCCGGTCGACTTGCCCTGCCCCGTCGTGGCGCTGATCTCGACGATGCTGGGGCTGACCGCCTCGGCGACTCCGGCGACGGTGCCCTTCTTGCTCGTCGGTACGACGTCGGTGCTGGTGGCGGTCGTGCCGCTGTCCCTGTCGGTGAGCGTCTGCACGCCGTACGCGGTGCCGCCGCCCACCACCGCCGCCGCGATCGCGACGGCCGCGAGCAGGGCCGCGGGGCCCCTGGCGCGGCGGCGCCGCGGGGCGGGCCCCTGAGGTGCTTCCGGCGCGTGGGCGGGCGGAGGCGGAAAGGCGCCCCGCGTACCGCCGTGGTGCACAGGCGCTGACGACTGCTGCTGGGGGTACTCGCCGCTGTGGCGGAAGGTCTCGGTCATGACACCGAGATTGGCGGCCGCAGATGAGAGCTGCCTGAGTACGTCCTGAGAAGCCCGGCAGAAGTGCGTATGCCCGTTATAAGGACCGGGGCGAGGCCGTCTCGCGAAGGCGGCTACTTGCAGCCGCAGGACTGCCGCACGACCAGCCGCGAGGGAAACAGCTTCAGCCGCTCCCGCCGCGACCCCGCGACCCGGAGACCGTCGTCCAGAACGAGGTCCACCGCGGCGCGCGCCATCGCGGGCCGGTCCGAGGCCACCGTCGTCAGCGGCGGATCCGTGAGGCCCGCCTCCTTGACGTCGTCGAAGCCGGCGACGGCCAGCTCGCCCGGCACGTCGATGCGCAGCTCCCGCGCCGCCCGCAGGATGCCGATGGCCTGGTCGTCCGTGGAGCAGAAGATCGCGGTGGGCCGGTCGGGGCCCGCGAGCAGCCGCAGGCCGACCTGGTACGCGTCGTAACGGTTGTACGGCGCCTCGAAGAGCCGGCCCTCCACCGACCGCCCGGCCTCCCGCATCGCACGCCGCCAGCCCTCGACGTGGTCGGAGACGGGGTCGCCGACGGTCGGGGTCTCCGCCATGCCGCCGAGGCAGGCGACGAACTCGTGGCCGTGTTCGAGCAGATGCCGGGTGGCGAGCTGCGCGCCGCCCACGTCGTCCGTGACGACCGCGACGTCGTCGATGGCCTCGGGCCGCTCGTGCAGGAGCACCACGCGGGCGTCCCACGCATCTATCTCGGCGGCGGCCTGGTCGGTCAGGCCGTGGCTGACGAGGATGAGGCCGGAAACGCGCATGCCGAGGAAGGCGCGGAGGTAGTGGGTCTCGCGCTCCTCCACGTAGTCGGAGTTGCCGACGAGGACCATCTTTCCGCGCTCGGACGCGGCCTGTTCGACGGCGTGCGTCATCTCCGCGAAGAAGGGCTGCCGCGCGTCCGGCACGATCATGCCTATGAGGTCGGTGCGCCGCGAGGCCATGGCCTGGGCAACCCTGTCGGGCCGGTACCCCAGCTCCTTGATCGCGGCGAGTACCCGCTCGCGCGTGGCCGGGGCGACCGGCCTGGGTCCGTTGTTGATGACGTAACTGACGACCGCGGTCGAAGTACCCGCAAGTCTTGCCACGTCATCCCGAGTCACCTTGGCCACGCGCGGAGTCTACGCGGATGGAACTACCGCTGGGCAGGGCGTACGGCAGCTTCCTTCGGAGCTTCCTTCGGAGCGGCCTTCGCGGACTTCGCCTTCTCGGCCTCGGCCGCGCGTTCGACCTTCTCCGGGATGACGAAGCGGTAGCCGACATTGCGGACCGTGCCGATCAGCGACTCGTGCTCGACGCCGAGCTTCGCCCGCAGCCGCCGCACGTGCACGTCGACCGTCCGGGTGCCGCCGAAGTAGTCGTAGCCCCACACCTCCTGGAGCAGCTGGGCGCGCGTGAAGACCCGCCCCGGGTGCTGCGCCAGATACTTGAGCAGCTCGAACTCCTTGAAGGTCAGGTCCAGGACCCGGCCCTTCAGCTTCGCGCTGTACGTCGCCTCGTCCACGGAGAGATCGCCGTTGCGGATCTCCATGGGGGAGTCGTCGGAGGTGATCTGCTGGCGGCCCATCGCGAGCCGCAGCCGGGCCTCGACCTCGGCGGGGCCCGCCGTGTCGAGGAGTACGTCGTCGATGCCCCAGTCCGCGGTGACGGCCGCGAGGCCGCCCTCCGTCACGACGAGGACCAGCGGACAGCCGGGTCCCGTGGAGCGCAGGAGCTGGCAGAGGCTGCGCACCTGCGGAAGGTCGCGGCGCCCGTCGACGAGGATGACGTCGGCGCCGGGGGTGTCGACGAGAGCGGGCCCCTCCGCCGGGGCGACGCGCACATTGTGAAGGAGCAGGCCGAGAGCGGGGAGCACCTCCGTCGACGGCTGGAGGGCATTGGTCAGGAGCAGCAGAGAACTCACCGCCGACCACCTGCCCGGGTCGTCTGACTGTCGTGCACGTTTCGCTCGCCCATAACGTCGGTTCCTCCTCGGTCCCTGCGGAGGGGGTCCCCCCTGCTCCTTTGAGCTTGGGGGCGTTTACGGCACTGCTTCGTACTCAAATCTGCGCTTCTTCGGGGCCCGCGCCCGGGGCTCCGAAAGCACAAAAGGACCCGGGGGCTGCGTTGCCCGGATCCTCTGCCCAGCAGAATAGCCCACATGAGTTCCGGTCCGGCAGGTCAAACCACGCGATCTTCTGTGCCTCCGATCACGCGCGGTCGGCGTGGCGTTCAGCGGTACGCAACGCTGCGTACACAGGACGGCGTGGCCATCGAGGCCGCCCACGACCCCGGGCCCGACCCCGAGGGAGAGCTCGCGATCGTCGTCGCGCACGGCTTCACGGGCGATCTGTCGCGCCCGCACGTGCGCCGGATCGCGGGCGTGTTCGCCCAGCGTGCGGGCGTCGTCACCTTCTCCTTCCGGGGGCACGGCCGCTCCGGCGGGCACTCCACGGTCGGCGACCGCGAGGTGCTCGACCTGGCGGCCGCGGTCGAGTGGGCGCGGTCCCTCGGCTACGCGCACGTGGTGACCGTCGGCTTCTCGATGGGCGGCTCGGTCGTCCTGCGGCACGCCGCATCGCACAGGGGGCGCACGGAAGCGCGGACCGACGCGGTGGTCGCCGTAAGTGCTCCGGCCCGCTGGTTCTACCGGGGGACGGCGCCGATGCGGCGGCTCCACTGGGTGGTCACCCGGCCCGCGGGGCGGGCCGTCGGCCGCTTCGGGCTGCGGACGAGAATCCACCCGCACGAGTGGGACCCCGTCCCCCTTTCGCCGGTCGAGTCCGTCCCCCTCATCGCCCCGACGCCCCTGCTCGTCGTCCACGGCGACCGGGATCCGTACTTCCCGCTCGACCACCCGCGGATGCTCGCCGCGGCCGCCGCCGGCGGGGCCGAGCTGTGGCTGGAAGAAGGCATGGGGCACGCCGAGCACGCGGCGACGGACGGGCTCGTCGCACGGATCGCCTCCTGGGCCACGGCATCATGGACGTCGGCAACCGCCGAGGAGACATCGGCGACCGCCGACTGAAAGGAAGGGGAGCCGCATGGTGAACGGCACCATTCGTTACTGGGCCGCTGCCAAGGCGGCCGCGGGCGTCGCCGAGGAGCCGTACGCGGCGGTGACGCTCGCCGACGCGCTGGACGCGGCCCGCGAGCGGCATCCCGGTGAACTCGTCCGGGTCCTGCAGCGCTGCTCCTTCCTCGTCGACGGAGCCCCCGTCGGGACCCGCGGGCATGAGACCGTACGGCTGGCCGAGGGCGGCACGGTCGAGGTGCTCCCGCCGTTCGCAGGAGGATGAGCGCCATGTCCGAGCAGCCCAACGAGAGGTACACGGGGCACCAGGGATACGAGGGGTACGAGGGATACGAGCCGTATCCGCAGCAGTACCCCGAGCACCCCGGGCAGCAGCACCAGCAGCACCCGCAGCAGCCGTACCCGGAACAACAGCAGCACCAGCCGTATCCGGAGCAGCAGCAGTACTACGCGGAACCGCAGCAGCAGCAGCAGTACTACGCCGACCCTCAGCAGCAGCAGTACTACCCGGACCCCCAGCAGCAGTACGCGCAGCAGCCCCAGCAGTACTACGCCGATCCGCAGCAGCAGTACGGCCACGAGCAGCACACCCAGCAGTGGGAGGGTCAGACCTGGGAGACCCAGGTGCAGCCGCCGGTGGCCGCCGTGGACGTGACGGAGACGGCGTACCTGCCCGCCCAGGGCGCGAACGTCGCGGCTGCGGCGAACGCCGCGAACGCCTCGTACGGGCAGCCGCTGCCCCAGTCCTCGCCCTCGGCCGCGGCACGTGTCGAGGAGCCCGCCGCAGCCCCCGGCGGCGACCCCTCCTACGGCCCCGCCACCACCACCGGCAACCCCCGCGTCACCGACGCCCAGCGGGCCAGGGCCGAGGGCCGCTCGCCGATCATCGAGCCGGGCATGCAGCCCGCCGCGCTGACCGCCGTGCTCGGTCTGCTGCTCGCCGCGGGCGCCGCCGTCGGGCAGTACGCGCTGCTCGTGCCGCTGGTCCTGCTGCAGGCCGTGACCGCCGCCGGATGGTTCCGGCTCAACGGCATGTGGCCCGCGCGGCAGGGCATCGCGCTCGCCTTCCTCGGCGGTGTCGTCGCGGACGCCGTGCTGCTCGGCGTCGGCAAGGAGCACGGGCCCGCCGCCATTCTCGGCACCCTCGGCGTGTGGGTGCTGCTCGTGCTGGTGCTGCAGCTGCGCAGCCGGGCCGGTGCCGACGAGCGGATGTACGGGCTGATGGCCACCGTCGTCTCCGCCGCGCTCGCGATCGTCGCGGCCGGGCACCTCGCGGCCGCCTCCGACGCCGTGACCGTGGGCTGCATCGCCGTCGCCGTCGCGGTCCTCGCCCGAGCGCTGCCGCTGCCCACCCCCGTCTCCGTGGTCGTCGCCCTGCTCGCGGCCGCCGGTGCCGGGATCGCCCTCGGCGGTACCACCGACTACGGCGGCAAGGGCGCGCTGCTCGCCGTCGGCGCCGGGGTGTGCGCGCTGATCGGACACCGGGTCGCGAGCTACGACTACCCGTCCCGCTTCGTGCACATGACGGCGGGTGTCGCGCTGCCACTCGCGGCCGCCGCCCCGGCCGTCTACGTCCTCGGGCGTGCCATCGGCTGACCGCCCCGCCGATCGTCACAGCTGTTCGACAGGTCCCCGGCCGCGCTCTGCGGCCGGGGACCTGTCCTTTAGGCTCGCCGCAACGACAGTCGACGCGGGGGACAAGTGGGGGAACACCGGACATGAGCAAGCGAGCCGTACGCATACTTCTGATAGTCGTCGTGGTCCTCGGAGGTCTCTTCGTGGCCGCCGACCGGCTCGCCGTGAACTTCGCCGAGGGCGAGGCGGCGGAGAAGATGCGCACCAACGAGGGCCTGAGCGAGACGCCCGACGTCTCCATCAAGGGCTTCCCCTTCCTGACCCAGGTCGCCGGCGGGGAGCTCGACGACGTCGAGGTCGGCATCAAGAACTACGACGCCAGGTCCGGTTCCGACTCCATCCGGATCGCCGACCTCACCGCCCACATGAAGGGCGTGAAGTTCTCCGGCGACTACAGCTCGGCGACCGCCGCGACCGCCACGGGCACCGCGCACGTCTCGTACGACGAGCTCCTGAAGGCGAGCAGGTCCGAGCCCGTCGAGCTGCCGCTCGGCGCCACCGGCAAGGTGATCGGCCTCTCCGACGGCGGCAACGGCAAGATCAAGGTCGAGGTCGAGGTCAGCAAGGGCGGCGCGAAGCTGCCGAAGCCCGTCCACGTGCTCAGCTCGGCCCGCGTCGAGGGCGACACCATCAAGGTGCACGCCGACGAGATCCCGAAGAGCATCGACGTCCTCGGCGTCTCCATCCCGCTCCCCGAGGGCACGGCACGTGACGTCACCGACTTCGAGCAGAAGATCGACGACCTGCCGGCCGGCATCAAGCTGCAGAAGGTCGAGGCGGCACCGGACGGCGTGGACATGTCCGTGACCGGTTCCCAGGTGCGACTGGCGGGCTGACACGGTCCGCCGACGGGCTGACCACAGTACGAGACGCAGACGTCCGCCCGGCGGATGTGACAGGGCCGACACGGAGCCCGCGGCCCCACCGGGGCGGCCGCGGGCTTCAACGATTCCCGCATAGTGGACGATCGTGTCTCAGCATGCGGAGTGCCGGTGACACGGCAGCCCCTCCGTCCCTACGATCGGACCCATGCAACGACAGGCGGACCTCACGAAGCGGCGGGCAGTGGACCTGTGCCGCGTCGCCGCCATGCTCTGTCGCACCTTCTAGCGGGACTCCAACTCCCGTTTCTCCCGGCCCGTCGACGCTGTCGGCCAGGGCCACCCCGTGCCGTACGCCGCGCCTCCCCGCGCGCCCGTCGTCGTACGCGCACACCCCTCGCAGCACCGCCGCACCGCCGCAACTGCCCCGGAGGAGAAAAGCATGAGCCGCAGCGACGTCCTGGTAGACGCCGACTGGGTCGAGGCCCACATCGACGACCCGAAGGTCGTCATCGTCGAGGTCGACGAGGACACCTCCGCGTACGACAAGAACCACATCAAGAACGCGATCCGCATCGACTGGACCAAGGACCTCCAGGACCCGGTCCGCCGTGACTTCATCGACCAGGAGGGCTTCGAGAAGCTCCTCTCGGCGAAGGGCATCGCGAACGACTCCACCGTCGTCCTCTACGGCGGCAACAACAACTGGTTCGCGTCGTACGCCTTCTGGTACTTCAAGCTCTATGGCCACCAGGACGTGAAGCTCCTCGACGGCGGCCGCAAGAAGTGGGAGCTCGACTCCCGCGACCTGGTCGACGGCTCCGAGGTCCCGAACCGTCCCGCCACCGAATACAAGGCCAAGCCCCAGGACACCTCGATCCGCGCCTTCCGCGACGACGTCGTCAAGGCCATCGGCTCGCAGAACCTCGTCGACGTGCGCTCGCCCGACGAGTTCAGCGGCAAGCTGCTCGCCCCGGCCCACCTCCCGCAGGAGCAGTCGCAGCGCCCCGGCCACGTGCCGAGCGCCCGCAACATCCCGTGGTCGAAGAACGCCAACGACGACGGCACCTTCAAGTCCGACGACGAGCTCAAGGCCCTCTACGAGGACGAGCAGGTCGACCTCTCCAAGGACACGATCGCCTACTGCCGCATCGGTGAGCGTTCGGCCCTGACCTGGTTCGTCCTGCACGAGCTGCTCGGCCAGACCAACGTCAAGAACTACGACGGCTCCTGGACCGAGTACGGCTCGCTCGTCGGCGTGCCGATCGAGCTCGGCGCCAACAAGTAAGACCTCCCGACCTCTCTTCCCCCTCAGGAGTACCCATGTGTGGAGCAAAGGCCGGCGGCCCCGACGCTTCGACGATCAAGCCCGGTGAGACGACGATCCAGGGCCAGGTGACCCGCGACGGCGAGCCCGTCACCGGTTACGTGCGCCTGCTCGACTCGACCGGCGAGTTCACCGCCGAGGTCCCCACCTCGGCCACCGGACAGTTCCGCTTCTACGCCGCCGAGGGCACGTGGACCGTCCGGGCGCTGATCCCCGGCGGCACGGCGGACCGTACGGTCGTCGCCCGGACGGGCGGTCTCGCGGAGGTCGCGATCGCGGTCTGATCGCGGTCTGCATCACACCGCGCGGTCCGCACACCGCGCCGAGAACGGCTGAAGGGCCGCACCCCAGGGGGTTGGACGCCACTGGAACGGGGTGCGGCCCTTCGGCTGCCTCCGCCGGCTCAATGCCTGCGTCTGCCGTCCAGCTCGTCCCACCACTCGTCGGACTTCGAATCCCCGCTCGGGTCGTCCCTCCCCCAAGGACTTCGACAAGCTCCGTCCAGGGGGGACCCCCATCGCTCATCCGGCCCGCGCCGGTTCGCCGTCATCGCGGCCAGCGGCGGAATCACCATCGCCACGACGCACATCCCGACGGCCACGGGAATCGACCAGAGCCGCACGACACCCCAGGCCAGGACGAACAGACCGACACAGGTCCCCATCATGGCGAAGTACAGACGGCGCCTTCGCGCGTACATACACCCAGCGTACGTCGCGAGGGACCTCACAGAGAGGGACGGGCGCCGCCCGACTACAGTGGGACCGGCTCTGATACCTGCCCCAACCCGCTCACCGAGGAGCACCCCGTGCTTGAGGCCTTCTTCTCCGCCCTGCTGGTTCTCGTCTGCGTCGGCGTTCTCGCCTTCATGGGCCTGACCGTGAAGAAGCTGTACCAGGGCCAGCGCTGACCTCCCCGCCCCTCACCCCCACCTCCACAGATCGCCTGAGCTTCCCATGATCGAGATTCCGTCCGACCTGAACCCCGACCTCGTCCCCCTCGCCTTCCTCCTCGGCAACTGGGCCGGCGCGGGCGTCACCGACTTCCCCGGCGCCGAGAAGGCGAATTTCGGCCAGGAGGTCTCCTTCACGCACGACGGCCGGGACTTCATCGAGTACCACTCGTACACCTGGGTGCTCGACTCCGAGGGCAACAAGGTCAAGCCCCTGGAGACCGAGTCCGGGTTCTGGCGCATCGACAAGGACCGCAAGGTCGAGGTCGTCATGGTCCGCGACGACGGTGTCGTCGAGGTCTGGTACGGCGAGCTGGCCGACAAGAAGCCGCAGATCGACCTGGCCACCGACGCCGTCGCGCGCACCGCGGCCTCCGGCCCCTACACCGGTGGCAAGCGCCTCTACGGCTACGTGAAGGGCGACCTGATGTGGGTCGGCGAGAAGCAGACCCCCGAGGTGCCGCTGCGGCCCTACATGTCGGCCCAGCTGAAGAAGGTCGTCACCCCCGAAGAGGTCGCCGACATGGCGCGCAACCTCGGTGATCTGCCGGACGACGGCATCGCTTTCTTCAAGTAGACCTAGACTTCTGGTGTGACGAGTACCGACTCCGACTGGAAGAGCGACCTGCGTCAGCGCGGCTACCGGCTGACGCCGCAGCGTCAGCTTGTCCTCGAAGCCGTCGACACCCTCGAACACGCGACCCCCGACGACATCCTCTGCGAAGTGCGCAAGACGGCGTCGGGGGTCAACATTTCCACGGTCTACCGCACCCTGGAGCTCCTGGAGGAGCTGGGCCTGGTCAGCCACGCCCACCTCGGGCACGGCGCGCCGACGTACCACCTGGCGGACCGGCACCACCACATCCACCTCGTCTGCCGGGACTGCACGGACGTCATCGAGGCCGACACCGGGATCGCGGCGGAGTTCACCGCCAAGCTGCGGGACACCTTCGGCTTCGACACCGACCTGAAGCACTTCGCGATCTTCGGCCAGTGCGAGAAGTGCCGGAAGCCGGCGCCCGACCAGAAATAAAAACCGTCACCAGCGGGTCGTACTCTTTGTGAACATGAAGAGCCCCCTGTTGTCCCTGCCCGGCGCCGTCCCCGCCGAGGGCGTGGACGAAGGCGTCGCCGCCCACTACGGCGAACTGTTCCGTGAGCAGCGCGCCCTCGCCGACGGCACCGGTTTCGTCGACCTCTCGCACCGCGGGGTGGTCTCCGTGACCGGCTCCGACCGGCTGGCCTGGCTGCACCTGCTGATCACCCAGCACGTCAGCGAGCTGCCCGCGGGCCGGGCCACCGAAGCGCTGATCCTCTCCGCCAACGGCCACATCGAGCACCACCTCTCCCTCGTCGACGACGGCGAGACCACCTGGGCGCACGTCGAGCCGGGCACGCAGGACGCGCTCATCGCGTACCTGGAGAGCATGAAGTTCTTCTACCGCGTCGAAGTCGCCGACCGCACCGACGAGTTCGCCGTCGTCCACCTGCCCGCCGGCTCCATCGCCCCGGTCCCCGAGGGCGCCGTCGTCCGCGAGACCGCGTACGGCCGCGACCTGTTCGTGCCGCGCGCGGACCTGGAGACGTTCGCCGCCGCCCACGGCCCCGCGGCCGGCCTCCTCGCGTACGAAGCGCTGCGGGTGGAGGCCCACAGGCCGCGCCTCGGCTTCGAGACGGACCACCGCACCATCCCGCACGAGCTGGGCTGGATCGGCTCCGCGGTACACCTGCAGAAGGGCTGCTACCGCGGCCAGGAGACGGTCGCCCGCGTCCAGAACCTGGGCAAGCCGCCGCGCCGCCTCGTCTTCCTGCACCTGGACGGCAGCGAGGTGCACCTGCCGGCGGCGGGGACGCCGCTGCATCTCGCGAGCGAGGGCGCCGAGGGCCGCAAGCTGGGGTTCGTCACCACGGCCGTGCGCCATCACGAGCTCGGGCCGATCGCACTGGGCCTCATCAAGCGCAATGTGCCGCTCGACGCGGGGCTGGTCGCCGGTGACACGGCCGCCGCGCAGGAGGCCGTGGTCGAGCCGTAGGGGCCGTGGGGGCGCGTGGCGCGCCCCCAGGTCACATCTCCAGGAGCACCGTGAACGGGCCGTCGTTCGTCAGGCCCACCCGCATCTGCGCGCCGAAGCGGCCCGTCGCCACCGTCGCCCCCAGGGCGCGCAGCCGCGACACCACCTCGTCGACGAGGGGCTCGGCCACGTCGCCGGGGGCCGCCGCGTTCCACGTGGGGCGGCGGCCCTTACGCGCGTCTCCGTAGAGCGTGAACTGGCTGATGACCAGGAGCGGGGCGCCGGTGTCGCTGCACGACCGCTCGTCGGACAGGATGCGCAGCGACCAGAGCTTCCGGGCGAGCCGGTCCGCCTTCTCCTCGGTGTCGTCGTGCGTGACGCCCACCAGGACGCAGAGGCCCTCGCCGCTGATCTCGCCCACCGTCTCGGGGCCGTTCTCGCCCGCCACGACGACGCTCGCGCCGTCGACCCGCTGCACCACTGCTCGCATACGGCCATCATGCCGTGCCGGGCGGGGCGCCCGGGACGGACCCCCGATCCCCCCATCTGGGGCCGATTCCGGGCACTCGCTCACATAGCGGCCACTCGGGGTGGCACGATGCTCACACGCGGTGCACCGCGTCGACCGGTCGAGGGGACGGGTAGAGGCAGATGAGCACACCAAGTACCGGGCAGTCGCCCGGCCGCATCTCCCTGCGGCGTACGGAGGTTCCGCGGCCGCCCACGCAGCGCACCGGCGGCCGGCTGCTGACCGAAGGGGCCGGGCGCGACCTCGGCGGGCTGTGCCTGCCGGAGCTCCGCGAACTGCGCAGGGCGGCCCAGCGGGACGAGGCCGACCTCAGCTATGTGCGGCGGCTCCTCCAGGGGCGCATCGACATCCTGCGGGCGGAGATCGCGCGCCGCGGGGAGCCGCACGCGCAGGCGCCCGAGCCGGAGGCGACGGTCATGGACCGGCTCGCGGAGATCCTCAGGGACGCCCCGGCCCGCCACCGCTCCTCCGCCCGGCACGTCACGCTCGGCACGCCGCACGGCGAGGAGTACCGCCTCCTGGCCACGGAGATGCTCGCGGAGGTCGAGCTCTCCGACCTGGCGGCGCGCACGGACGACGAACTGCACACGGCCATGGGCCGCCTCGTGCGGTACGAACAGCAGGTGTCCCGGCGCCGACAGCGGCTGCAGCGGACGACGGACGAGTGCAGCGCGGAGATCGCGCGGCGGTACCGGGTGGGGGAGGCGCAGGTCGACGACTTGCTGTCGTGAGGTGCGCTCATGTCGCGGGCATGTCTGAGCCCCGGCCCGTCCGTAGCGGTGGACCGGGGCTCAGCCCTTGACGGCTGACCGGACTCCCGGCTCCCCTCCGGATGGGAGCCCGGCCTGCCGGGTCTGTGCGGCGCCTCAGAGCCTGTCCTTCAGCCCGACTGGGCGAGGAGCAGGACGAGGAGTCCGGCCCCGACGCCGCTGAGCTTCACGTTCTTCGCCTTGATGCCGATGGTCAGCAGGACGAAGGCGACGATGCCGAGCGGCCCGTACTTCCACTGGATGAGCTGCTCGAAACCGATGGCGAGGGCGGCGACGACGAGGGCGATGAGCGGCATGACGTTCCCTCCTTCGGGATCGGGGCGGCGAACCCCGCTGAGCTGGTGGCCAACCCCGGGAGGGTCTGACCATGTCGCCGAAGTTGGCTACCAACTTCAACTGACTTATCTCCGCTGGGAGTCGACTCATAACCACCTTTCCTGCAACTCCCCTAAGATGGCGCGAAGTTGTACTGTTTGGTTGTGAGCACCGAACCTGCCTCCGTCAATGGGCGCAAGCGATCGCAGCGGTCCCACCGCGAGGTCGCCGACGTGCTGCGCGACCGGATCAGGTCCGGGGCGCTGCGGCCGGGACAGCGCATGCCGACCCAGGCCGAGCTGGCCGACGAGTTCGGCGTGGAGCGCGGTGCGGTGCGGGAGGCGCTGCGCGTCCTGCACCGTGAGCATCTGCTGTCCAACGTGTCCAAGGGGAGCCCCGCCACGGTCGCGGAGGCCTCCGAGCGCGCCCCGGCCGGACCGGGCGAGACGCGCCCGCAGCCCACGATGGTCGGCCTGGCCCCGCGCATCGCGGCCGCCTTCGACGTGCCGCACGTGGAGATAGACGCGCTCTGTCTCACGTCCATCTCGCTCACCATGGCCATCGGCGAGCCGCTGCGGCAGATCCACGCCGGACAGCTGAAACCGGCCAAGGTCGACGTCCGGGTGCTGCTGCCGAGCCGCGACATCGACCTCGCCTTCCCCGCCCCGGTCGACGGCAGCGACCACGAGGGCAACCAGGTCCACCGGCGCTGGCTCGACCAGCGCAACGCGCAGGGGCAGGTGCTGCGCCACAACCTCCTGGCGCTGCGGTCCTCGCACGGCATCGACGTGTCGGTGCAGTTCCGCGCGCTGCCGTTCACGCCGCCGGTGAAGCTGTACCTGATCAACGGCTCGGAGGCGCTCTTCGCCTACTACACGCTCGCCAAGCGGGACGAGGAGATCGGCCAGGAGTCCCTGGAGATGTACGACGCGCAGGGCACGCAGTCCATGCTCTTCCCGTTCAAGGAGGGGGACGGCCTGCGGGACACGACGTTCGTGGAGCAGTCCCATCTCTGGTTCAACGCCCTGTGGAACACGATCAGTCAGGACCTGCACCTGGCGGCGCCCTAGCTCGCCGGACCCGTCACCAGGAGGGCGAGGACGACGGCGCCGATGGAGCTGCACGTGGGGTTCCGGGCCTTGACGCCGATGGTGAGCAGGAGGAGGCCGACGATGCCCATCGGGCCGTACTTCCACTGCACGAGCTGCTCGACGGTGACGGCGACCACGGCTGCGAGGAGGGCAATGGCTGGCATGGTGGTTCCTCCTTCTGCCATCTTGGGCGAGTTGGCAACCAACTCTGCTTAGGTTGTCCCCACTTGGCGTAAGTCCATAAACAACTTCTCATCAACTCCCCTACAACTCCCCAGAGATGGCGGTCAGTTGTATCGTCTGGTCGTGACCCAGGAGAACGTTGCAGTGAACGGCAGCAGAAGACTCACACCCCAGGACATCGCCGACACCCTCCGCGACCGCATCCGGGCGGGCGAACTCAAAGCGGGAGAACGCCTGCCGACCCAGGCCGAACTGGCCGGCGAGTTCGGCGTCGAACGCGGCACCGTGCGCCAGGCGATGAAACTGCTCCAGGGCGAGGGCCTGCTGTCCAACGTCAGCAAGGGAAGCCCCCCGAGAGTGGCGGACGCGGGCCCGGCCCCCGCGAGCAGGGAACCCCAGCCGTCGATGGTCGCGTTGGCGCCGCGCCTCGCGGAAGCGTTCGCGCGGCCCCGCGTCCGGGTGGACGTCGTCTCCTACACCGCCGAGACCCTGATGGTCGCTCTCGGCGAGCCGCTCCGCCTCATCCACGAGGGCCGCATCCGGCCGAAGTCGATCGACGTACGCATCCTGCTGCCGAGCAGCGACATCGAGCTGGCCTTCCCGGTACCCATAGACACCGACGCGGAGAACCGGCAGCGGCTGCACCGGCGCTGGCTCGCCCAGCGCAACGCCCAGGGCCAGGTGCTGCGCCACAACCTCCGCGCCCTGCGCTCCTCGCACGGCATCGACGTCCGGGTGACGTTCCGCGCGCTGCCCTTCACCCCACCGGTCAAGATCTATCTGCTGAACGGCGCCGAGGCGCTGTTCGCCTTCTACTCGCCCCACCAGCAGTCGCTGGAGCTGGACGCGGTCGACGGCGGCGGGAGCGAGGTGGTGGACCTCTACGACGTCGGGGGTGTCAAGGCGCCCGTCTTCTCCTTCGAGAACGCCATGCCGGCCTCGCGTGACGCGATGTTCGTCGAAGAGTCGCAGAAGTGGTTCGACGCACTCTGGGCAACCATCACGTCGGACCTGACACTCTCTTAGGTGACTCCTGACTCGACGCAACCTGACGCGACCTGGTCCGAGACGGTCGATGAAGAGACCGACATGCTCCGCATCCTGACCGGCCCTGTCCGCTTCGTGCTCTTCGACTTCGACGGGCCCATCTGCCGCCTCTTCGCCGGCCACTCGGCCGAGCGGGTGGCGAAGGACCTGGTCCGGTGGCTGGAGGGGCGGGGGCTGCACGGGCTCCTCACCGACGAGGAGCGGAAACTGGCCGATCCCTACGTCGTCCTGCGTGCCGTGGACCGGCGGCACCCCAGGAGCGACCTGGTCGACGAGCTGGAGGAGTGGCTGACCCGGCAGGAGCTGAGCGCCGTGGCGTCCGCCTGGCCCACCGCGTATGCCGACAGGCTGATCCGGACCTGGTCGTCGGTCGGTGCCCGGCTGGCCGTCACGACGAACAACGCCCCGGGGGCGGTGGAGAGTTACCTCGAAACGCGCGGGCTCCTCGGCTGCTTCGCCCCCCACATCTACGGCCGCACCCAGGACCTCCGGCTGCTCAAGCCCGATCCGCACTGCGTGAACCGCGCCCTGAGCGCGATGGGGGCGGACCCGGCCGCCACCCTCATGATCGGCGACGCGCCGTCGGACTACGTGGCGGCACTGCGGGCGGGCGTGCGCTTCCTCGGCTTCGCACGCAACGAACGCAAGGCGGGGCTGCTGCGCGGGGCCGGCGCGGAACACCTGGTCGGATCCCTCGAACTGCTCTCCAAAGTCGTCTACGGCATGGGTGGCACGAAGGCGCAGTAAAGCGGCGGGCTCGCAAACGGACGCCACGCCGATGTCCACTATGTGGCAACTGGCAGGAACGGTTCCGTGCAGGGGCTACCCTCTGCGCTCATGCCGTCACCTCCGCCTCACCCTCCCCATGAGGCGCCGAAGAGCGGTCGCCGCGAGTCGTGGATCCGACGCCTCGCCGACGCGCACCGGGAACACCCGGACCGCCAGGTCGTGGCCGGTCACCACAACATCAACTACGTGGTGCCGCTCGGCTGGCGCCTCGCCCTGCTGCTGCGCACGATGCCCTTCCGGGCCCGGGTCAAGTGCCGGATGCCGCGCGACACCGTGGAGGTGGTGCCGCGCATCTGGCCGAGTGAGCCGGAGCTTCTCACCGTGGTGAGCCGGCACCTCAAGGAGGTACCGCGCTGCCTCCGGGACTTCGGCGACTGGTCGCTGCACTCCTACCGGGCCGGGCGCGCCCTCTCCGAAGTGCAGCCGGAGGGGCCCATCGGGGAGCCGATGATGCGTTCCTTCGCCGAGTTCTTCGCCCGGACGGCGACCGTGCCGGACGAGGAGCTGCCGCCGAGGCCGCCCGGCTGGCCGGAGTCCGGGCAGAGCCAGGAGTTCCTCCACTGGCTGATCGGCTTCACCGAGGACCGGGTCTACGGACCCAACCGCAGGCGGTTCGAAGCTCTCTTCACGGCCGTGGGCGTCCGCCCCGACGCCATGGCGGCCTTCCGCGACGACCCGGACCGCCCGAGCCTGACCTCACGCCCGTTCTGCCTGCTGCACACCGACGTCCACCGCGCCAACGTCGTCGTCGACCGCAAGCAACTCGCGGTCATCGACTGGGAACTGGCCATGTACGGCGACCCGCTGCACGACCTCGCCACCCATCTCGTGCGCATGGAGTACGACAAGGACGAGCAGATCCGGATGCAGGAGCTGTGGGCCGACGCGATGCGGCGCGCGGCCCACGCCGACATGACGGCGGGCATGGCCGCCGACCTCCCCGTCTACCTGGACTTCGAGTACGCCCAGTCCGTCTTCCCCGACATCATGCGGGCCGCCCTCGACCTGACCGAGCTGCCGGAGCAGCCGGAGGCCGCCGACTTCGCGGCCGCGGCCACGCGGGTCTGCCGGGCGCTGCGGCGAGCGGCCGAGCCTCTGCAGCTGGCCGAAGTCCCCGACGCGACCGTGGCCGAGCAGGCGCTGCGCGAGTGGTACGCGGGACCGCTCGGCCGTGCTCTTCCTGACCGGCCCGCGCACGGGCACCATGGGCTTCTCCTGTAGAGCACCGTTCAATTCCCGTGACGCGAGGGGGACGTGGTGGCCGCGAGGGGTCTTCGTGCGGGGCGTGAGCGGTTCGGGGAACGGTGGGCGGAGGCCGAGAGCGCCGTGACCAAGGCGCTGCTGCTCGGCGTCTTCCTCCTCGGCCTGGTCGCCCAGTTCGTGCAGCCGGTGGGGGACGCCCTGGAGGGCAAGACCTACCTGGGCGGCGCGATCCTCAGCCTGGTGGGCTACGTGCTCTACGCCGAGGTGCGCGAGCTGAACCGCAGGATGCTCCCCGAGTCCGGGTCCGAGATACGCACGTCCGACCTGCGCGAGCACATCGAGCGGGTGCTGGCGAACAGAAGGGCCAGGCGGATCCGCATAGACGCGATCGGCTACACGGGAGAGACCGTCCAGTCCCCGGTCAGCCGCAGCCTGGAAGCCCTGGAGGAGGGCGCGCGGCGCGAGGTGCGGGTCCGCATCCTCGTGCCGGACTTCACTGTGCCGATGGCGATCCCCGGGACGCTGGACGCGGAGGGCAAGGCCGTGGACGACCCGGCGTACCGCGCGTACCAGCTGGACAAGGTCCGCTGGAACGTGCGGGAGTTCGGGGTCGCCGCCCGCAGCCTGCGGGAGTCGCGCCGGGCCGAGATGGACGTGCAGTTCCGCGTCCTGTGCATCACGCCGCTGCTGAAGTTCTGCCTGATCAACGGCGACGAACTGTTCGACGGCATCTACGACAAGGTGGTGCAGGAGTCGGCGCCCGTGCCTCCGGAGCGGCAGATCCTGGATCTCAAGGGCTATCAGGCCGTCCTGACCCACTGGCGCGCCGAGTCGGGAGCCGCGGGCCGCGAGAAGGTCGCGCAGCGGCAGGACCTCTTCGACACGCTGTGGCGGCTCGCCTCACCGCTGCCCGGCGCTCACGCGTAACGCGTGACCCCCGTGCGCAGCTGTTCGAACGCGCTGTTCGTGGCGGTGACCGCGGCCGGGTGGACGGCGGCCGCCGGCTCGCCCGCCGCGATGCGGCGCCAGTTCTCCTCGGCGAGGATCCGCTGGACGGTGATGATCTGGCCGGCGGCGAGGCGGGACTCCAGGGGGGTGCCGCCGTGGGCGGTGCGGAGGGCGGTGGCGAGGGCCTGTTCGGAGCGGTTCTGGTAGCCGTGGAGGCGGGCCACCAGGGAGGGGGTGCCGTAGAGGAGGCGGTGGAAGGCGAGGACGGCGGGGGCGTCGCAGAGGCCGGTGACCGGGTCGTGGCGTTCCAGGCCGGCGAGGAAGTGGCGGTGGAGGGCGTCGAGCGCCGGGGTGTCGCCGCGGGCGGTGACCACGCGGGCCGCCTCGTCCTCGTGGTCGGCGAAGCGGTGCAGGACGAGGTCCTCCTTCGAGGCGAAGTAGCGGAACAGCGTCGGCTTGGAGACCTCCGCCGCCTCCGCGACCTCCGCGACGGAGACCTGCTCGAAGCCGCGCTCCAGGAAGAGGGCGATCGCCGTCTCGGAGATCGCCTCGTACCTGCGCTGCTTCTTGCGCTCGCGCAGGCCTGGGGTGCCGGTCGTCGTGCTGTCGCTGGGCATGGGGGCAGTCTAGCCGGATTGAGATGCGGTTAGAAATTTAACTCGGTTACATTTTTGGTTACTCTGGTGGGCATGCCTTCCCCTTCCGATGCCCTCGTCCAGGAACGCAGCTACCACGACGCCTGCCGCGCCGCCCTCGCCGCCATGGTCGAAGGCGCCGAGGAACAGGTGGCCGGAGGGGCCGACGTCTCCGCGTCCGGGGCCGACGCCGAAGTGCTCGGCTACCAGTTCCGCAGCCACGCCAAAGCCATGCGGGAGCTCCCCGAGGCACCCCTCTTCTTCGGGCGCCTCGACTTCGGCGGCGCCGGGCCGGAAGGGGACGCCGCCGGTGACCACCGGGGGCAGCGCTACTACATAGGGCGGCTCCGCATCACCGAGCACCCCTCCGCCCCGCCCCTCGTCGTCGACTGGCGCGCCCCCGTCTCCCGCGCCTTCTACCAGGCCGGAGTGCAGGACCCGCAGGGCGTCGCCGTCCGCCGCAGGTTCGGCTGGGCCCCCGGCAGCAAGGGCGACTCCGCCGACCTCACCGGCATGGAGGACGAGCACCTGGGGGAGGGGGAGGCCGGGAGCGGGGAAGAGAGCCGCATCCTCGCCGGGGAGATCGAGCGGCCCCGCGTCGGACCCATGCGTGACATCGCCGCCACCATCCAGCCCGAACAGGACGACCTCGTACGCGGCGACCTCGCCGCATCCGTCTGCGTGCAGGGAGCCCCCGGCACGGGAAAGACCGCCGTCGGCCTGCACCGCGCCGCCTACCTGCTCTACACCCACCCGCAGCGCGTCCAGCGCTCCGGACTCCTCATCCTCGGACCCAACCGCACCTTCCTGCGCTACATCGCCGAGGTGCTGCCCTCCCTCGGCGAGACCGGCGTACGGCAGTCCACCGTCCAGGACGAGGTCGCGCGGCACCCCGTGCGCGCCCACGACGACCCGGCCGCCGCCCTCGTCAAGCACGACGCCCGGATGGCCGAGGTGCTGCGCCGCGCGCTGTACTCCCGCGTCGCGCCGCCCGCCGAGCCCCTGGCGGTGCCGGACGGCTCGTACCGCTGGCGGGTGGGGCTCGGCGAGCTGGAGCGGATCATCGAGGACGTGCGGGGCGAGGAGCCGCCGTACGCCGTGGGGCGCGAACGCGTGCGGAGCCGGGTCGTCCGCGCCGTTCAGGAGCAGGCCGAGCGCCGGGCAGGACCCCGGAGCAACACCTGGGTGCAGCGGATCGGCCGGTGCAGGCCCGTCAGCGCCTTCGTGGACGGCGCCTGGCCCAGGGTGCGCGCCGACGAGGTGCTCGCCGGTCTCCTCGGGGACCCCGACGCGCTCGCCGCCGCGGCCGACGGAGTCCTCGACGGCGCGGAGCAGCGGGCGATCCTGTGGACCGGGCCCCCGCGCTCGCACAAGACCGCCAAGACCGCCAAGACTGCCAAGCCCGCCAAGTCCGCGAAGTGGAGCGCCGCCGATCTCGTCCTGATGGATGAGATCGAGGGGCTGCTCGAACGGCCCGCCGGGTACGGGCACATCGTCGTCGACGAGGCGCAGGACCTGTCGCCCATGGAGTGCCGGGCCATCGCGCGCCGCGCCGGTTTCGGCTCGCTGACCGTCCTCGGCGACCTCGCCCAGGCCACCACCCCGTGGGCGCCCCGCAGTTGGGCCGAGCTCCTCGCCCACCTGGGCAAGCCGGATGCCGCGGTGACGCCGCTGACCACCGGATTCCGGGTGCCGCGCGCCGTCGTCGGACTCGCCAACCAGCTGCTCGCACGGCTCGACGTGGACGTGCCGCCCGCCCGGTCGCTGCGCGCCGACGGAGAGCTGCGGGTGCGGAAGGCGGCGGACGCGGCGGAGGTGGAGGCCGGTGTCGTCGGGGCGGTGCGGGACGCGCTCGGACGGGAGGGGTCCATCGGCGTCATCGCCGCCGACCGGCGCGTCGAGCGGGTGCGGGCCGCCCTGGGCGCGGCGGGCATCGGGAGCGCGGGCCCCGACGAGCTGGGCGCGCGGGTGACCGTGCTGCCCGCCTCGCTCGCCAAGGGACTGGAGTACGACCATGTCGTCGCCGTCGAGCCCGCTGAGATCGCGGGGGCCGAACCGCGCGGCCTGCACCGGCTGTACGTCGTCCTGACCCGCGCGGTCTCCCGCCTCGACGTCCTGCACAGCGGGCCGCTGCCCTGGGAGGTGTAACCCCCGGAAGGCCCCCGACAACTGCCTCAGCGGTCCAGGACCGCCTCCATGACCGCCTTCGCGATCGGCGCCCCCAGCTTGCCGCCGGCGATCTCCGAACGCGGGATGTCCATGTTGGACGGGTCGACGAACACGGCGACGGCGACGGGGGACTCGCCCTCGCTGTTCTTGGCGTACGAGACGAACCATGCGTACGGGCGCTCGTCGTTGACGTCCGCGCCGTGCTGCGCCGTACCGGTCTTGCCGCCGACCGTGACGCCGTCGATCCGCGCCTTGTTCGCGGTGCCGTTCTCGACGGTGTTCTCCATCATCTCCTGCACCGTCTTCGCGGTCTTCTCGGAGACCGCCCGGCTCAGCGGGTCGGGCGAGGCCTTCTCGATCGCCGAGAGGTCGGGGCCGCGCAACTCCTCGACCAGATAGGGCTTCATGACCTCGCCGTCGTTGGCGAGACCCGCCGTGACCATCGCCATCTGCAGCGGGGTGCTGGTCAGGCTGCCCTGGCCCATGCCGGTCAGCGCGGTCTGCGGCTTGTCGAGCCGCTCCGGATAGCTGCTGGCGACCGCGCGCACGGGAATGAACTGCTCTTCGTTGAACCCGAACTTCTCCGCCGTCTCCCGCATCCTGTCCTTGCCGACCTTGAGCGCGACATCGAGGAACACGTTGTTGCAGGACCACTGCATGCCGGTCTTCAGCGACACCTTGTCGCAGTTGGCGTCGGGCACGTCGTTGCCGATGCGGGTGGAGCTGAGGGGGAGCTTGTACGGGGTCTCGGCGTCGGTCCGCTCGTCGATGTCCGTCACCACGCCGTGTTCGAGGGCGGCGGCCGCGGTGAGGATCTTGAAGGTGGAGCCCGGCGGGTAGATCTCGCGCAGCGCGCGGTTGCTCAGCGGTTTGTCCGCGCGCTTTTCGAGCTCCTTGAACTTCTTGCCCTCCTCGGTGGAGATGCCCGCGAACACCGACGGGTCGTACGAAGGGGTGCTCGCCATCGCGAGGATCTTGCCGGTGCGCGGGTCGAGGGCGACCACCGCGCCCTTCGCGTTCAGACTCACCAGACCTTCGTAGGCCGCCTTCTGCGCCTCGGGGTCGATGGTTGTGACGACGTCGCCGCCCTGCTGCTTCTTGCCGGTCAGCATGTCGAGGGTGCGCTTGATGAAGAGCCGGTCGTCGTTGCCGCTGAGGATGCCGTTGTGGACGCCCTCCAGGAAGGTGCCGCCCTGCGCCTGCGAGAAGTAGCCCGTCACCGGCGCGTACATCGGACCCTCCTTGAAGGTCCGCTTGTACGCGAAGTCGGTGCCGGACGTCTTCTTGGAACCGGTGATGGACTTGCCGCCGACGATGATGTCGCCGCGGGGGTGGGAGAACGCCTCGATCTGCACGCGGCGGTTCTTCTCGTGGTTGGCGAGCTTGTCGTTCTCCGCGAACTGCACCCATGTCGCCCGCAGCAGCAGCGCGAGCGTGAGGATTCCGCAGAAGACGGCTATGTGCCGCAGCGGACGGTTCATGGGTGGCTCCCCCCGGTGCCGGTGACCGAACTCTTCCGGTCCATGGTGACGGCTCGCGCCCCGGGGCGGGAGGGGAATCCGGGTTATGACTGGGGCTCTGCCGGTGGCTACGGCGTGGCGGGGGCCCGCAGCACCTCGACGACGCTCGCGAAGCTGTCCCGCCCGTGGCCCGCGGCCGCGGCGCGCTCCATCGTCGCCCTCAGGAGCTCGGGCAGCGAGGTGTCGACGCCCCGCGCTCGCGCGGCGTGGACGAGGTGGTCGATCGCCCCGATCTGTACGTCGACGGTGGCGTCGTCGCCCGGATAGCGCCCGGCGTCCACCTGCGGCGCGTACGTCGTCATGAAGCCGGAGACCGCGCCGGTCAGCCAGCGCAGGGCGACCCGGGTGAAGTCCGTGGCCGGGGGCCCGTCTGCGGTCACCACGGCGGTGCCGTGCAGCCAGCCGGTGAACGTCGCCCACATCAGGCCCAGCAGGGCGGAGTCGTACAGCGAGGCGAGGCCGGGCCGCGCGCCCAGGTAGAGCGGGTCGCCGAGCGCGGCGAGGACGGGGCGGTGGGTCGTGAGGACCGTCTCCGAGCCGCTGTAGAGGAACATCATCTCGGGGCTGCCGACGCCCGGCGGGGTCGTCATGATGCCGCCGTCGAGGTACCCCGCGCCGTGCTCTGCCGCCCAGGCGGCCATCTCCTCGGCCTGCTCCGGCGACCCGGAGGTGAGGTTGACCAGGGACTTCCCGGCCAGGCCGCCCGCCTCGGCGACCGGGTCGAGGACGGTGTGCAGCGCGTCGTAGTCGAGGACGCAGGCGAGCACGAGGCCGCTCGCGGCGACGGCCTCCGCCGGGTTCGCGGCGACGTGCGCGCCGCGGTCGGCGGGTGCCTTCGCCTTCTCCGGGGAGCGGTTCCAGACGGTGGTGGGGTGACCTCGGTCGAGGAGGGCGGCGGCGAGGGCGGAGCCCATGTTGCCGAGGCCGATGACGGTTACGGGGGTGTTCTCCGCGTTCATGTTCATGGGGATCACGCTCGCAGGGCGGCGAGGGCCCCGACAGTGACAGTGGTGACGGCGGGCACCAAATTCCTGCCAGGGGGTGTGGAGGGCCCGGCTCGTCGTACGCTCCGGGCATGAGCGCTGGTTCCGTAGTCGTGGTCGTGGCCGACGAGATCGGGTTCCCGTCCTGGGACCTGTACGAACTGAGCATCCCGCTCACGGTGTTCGGGAAGCCGCAGCCGGACCTCTCCGACCACTGGTACGACCTGCGGCTGTGCGCGACAGGGGAACGCGACCCCGGCGGCGGCGACTTCGGGATCGCGCTCCGCACCCCGTACGGCCTCGAAGGCCTCGCCGGAGCCGACACCGTGGTCGTCACCTCGGTGCCCGACGCCTGCGTCGAGGAAGGCGCGCCGCTGCCGGCCGGCCTCGCCGACGCGCTGCGCGCCGCCCACGGGGCGGGCGCCCGCATGGTCTCGCTGTGCACCGGGGCCTTCGCGCTCGCCGAGGCGGGCCTCCTCGACGGCCGCAGGGCCACCACCCACTGGATGCACACCGCCCAGCTCGCCGCCCGGTACCCGAAGGTGACCGTCGACGACTCCGTCCTCTACGTGGACGACGGTGACGTCCTGACCAGCGCGGGCCTGACCGCGGGCCTCGACCTCTGCCTCCACCTGGTCCGCCGCGACCTCGGCGCGCACGTCGCCAACCAGCTCGCGCGCCGCATGGTCGTGCCCGCCCACCGGCCGGGCGGCCAGGCCCAGTTCGTCGACCTGTCCGTGCCGGAGACGGACGACGCGGGCCTCGGCCCCGTACTGGAATGGGCCCGCGCGCACCTGGACCGGCCGCTCACCGTCGACGACCTGGCGCGGCGGGCCGCGATGAGCCCGCGCACCCTCTACCGCCGCCTCCATGCGGCCACCGGCACGACACCGCTCCAGTGGCTGCTCAACCAGCGCCTCGCACGGGCCCAGAGCCTCCTGGAGTCGACGGACCTGCCGGTGGAGAAGGTGGGCGAGCTGAGCGGCCTCGGCACGGCGAACAACCTGCGGCACCACTTCCTCAAGCAGGTCGGGGTGTCGCCGGGCGACTACCGCCGGTCCTTCTTCAGCCGCCGCCCAGCTGCCTGACCATGTTCATGATGGCGGTGATCTGCTTGCCGCCCTTCTCGGCGTACTTGGTGTCGCCGCCGTAGCCCCACCAGTTCCAGCAGCCGCGCGGGTTGTCGAGGGAGGTGGTGGCCTGCGGATACAGGACGATCATGCGGTTCGTGTCGGCGTACTCGTTCAGATGCGCCTGGCGCATGAAGGTGTCGCCGAGCTGCCCGTACGTCTGCTGACACCCGTGCAGCGCGACCATGAGACGGCACGCCCCCGTCGATACGGCGGATGCGCAGGCTTTCGGGACGTACGCGAACCCGTCCCGTCCCATGCTGACGGCGGCCGCGCTGCCGCCCGGGACATGGCGGTTCTGGTCGAAGCGGACGAGGGTGCCGTCGAGCGGCGCGGCGGTGGCGGGGCTCACCGGAACGCCGAACAGGTGGGTGAGCATGGCCCGTTGGGGATCGGTGCCGCAGTTGTTGATGTAGGGCGAGGCGGTGCTCGTGCAGGGCACCGTGCCGAGCGGGGAGACCCAGGCGTGGCCCGCGGCGGACGACGCGTCGTACGAGACGTCCGCGCCGAAGTCCCGGTGGTAGCGGGCCAGATCGTCGTTGACCGGGCGGTCGACGGTGCGGTCGTTGCCGCCGTGGTGGAGCCAGACGGGGTCGCCGGACAGATGCACGACCGGGTCGACGCGGCCGGCCGCGGCGCGCTCCCTGGTCAGCTGCTCCAGCTGTGCCGGGGTCCTGCGCGGCATGAACGTGTCCATGCACGCGTACAGGGCGGTGTTGACGCTGCCCTGCGCACAGTCGTAGGCACCGGCGCTGAAGATCCCGGCTCCCTCGAAGACGGCGGAGTGCGCCACGTGCAACTGGTCGGCGAGGTACCCGCCGGACGACACGCCGGACACGTACACCGAACCGATGTCGTACGGACGCAGCTCACCGGGGGTGGGGGAGGGAACGGCGGCCACGGCACCACCGGCTCCGCCGAGCGTGAGTGTGAGCGTGAGGGCGAGGGCGCCGGCCGCGGCCGACAGCGCCCGCAGGGT
The DNA here is from genome assembly GCF_040654255.1 of Streptomyces sp. NPDC050732. Classification (NCBI taxonomy): domain Bacteria; kingdom Bacillati; phylum Actinomycetota; class Actinomycetes; order Kitasatosporales; family Streptomycetaceae; genus Streptomyces; species Streptomyces sp. NPDC050732. The sequence goes on along the minus strand of NZ_JBFAHP010000018.1, from coordinate 79,997 downwards.
CTTTCGGTACGCCATGAGGACCTCCGGGACGGGTGTGGAGGCCGTCATCGTGGAGGCGCGGGGGCGGATACGACGAGGTGGGCCGCGGCCACTCCGTGCGGGCGGGGGGTGTGGTCCGGCGCCACGGGCGGGGCGCAAGGCCGCGACGCGAGGCCGCGGCGCGAGGCCGCCGCTACCGGCCCGTCAGCGGACCATCAGGATCCCCGAAGCGCGCCGGAGCACAGTCGTCCCTGTCAACAGCCGACGGACCGACGCGGCGAGTCCACACGATCGACACGACGCGGCGAATCCACACGACGCGGGAACCCACACGCCACACGATCCACGCGGAGAACCCCGCGCCAAGGAGCACTCCATGCCAACCATCACCACCGAACCCCCTGCCGTGTCCGTGTCCGCCGCCGCTACCGCCACCGCCACCGCTACCGCCACCGCCACCGCGGCCGACTCCCCGCTCCTCCAGCCCGCCCGACTCGGCGCCCTCCACCTCCCCAACCGGCTCGTCATGGCGCCCATGACCCGCAACCGTGCCTCCGCCGACGGCGTCCCGCAGCCGGTGATGGCCACGTACTACGCCCAGCGGGCCTCGGCGGGCCTGATCATCGCCGAGGCGTCCACGCCCAACGCGGTCGGGCAGACGTACGCCAACACCACGGCGATTCACGACGACGCGCACGTCGCCGGGTGGCGGCGGGTCACGGACGCGGTGCGCGACGCGGGCGGCCGGATGTTCCTGCAGATCCAGCACGGCGGCCGCGTCGGGCACCCGGACAACAGCGGGCTCACACCCGTCGCGCCCTCGCCGGTCCCGCTCCCGGACACCATCCACACACCGACGGGGCATCAACCCGCCGTCGTGCCGCGGGAGATGACGGCCGACGACATCCGGGAGACCGTCGCGGACTTCGCGGCCGCCGCCCGCCGCGCCGTCGACGCGGGCTTCGCCGGCGTCGAGGTGCACGCCGCGAACGGCTACCTCCTCCAGCAGTTCCTCGCCCGCAACACCAACCACCGCACCGACGCGTACGGCGGCCCGGTCGCGCACCGCATCCGCTTCGTGGTCGAGGTCGTCCGTGCCGTCGCCGACGCGATCGGCGCCGAGCGGGTCGGCGTCCGCATCGCACCCGGCATCACCGTCAACGGCATCGAAGAGGGCGACACGGAGGACATCTACCCGGCGCTCGTCGACGCCCTCAAGGACATCGGCGACCTCGCCTACCTGCACATCGTCTTCGCCGACCCCGACAGCGCCCTCTTCCGTCGGATCCGCGCGAGCTGGCCGGGCACGCTCGTCGCCAACCCGGTCCTCGGCTGGGGCGGCCCGCTGCCCGCCGACGGCGGCAGACACGCCGGCGAACGGCTGCTCGCGGCCGGTGCGGACCTGGTATCGCTGGGCAGGGCGTTCCTCGCCAACCCCGACCTGGTCGAACGGATACGGCTCGGGGCACCCCTGAACGCCGTACGGGACAAGGGCCAGATGTACGTGGGAGGCCCGGCCGGCTACACGGACTACCCGACGCTGCGGGGGCCCGTGGGGGCGAACCGGGACGGCGAGTGAACGCCCCGGGTGCCCAGCGCCCCCTCCCTCCATCACGCCCGGCTCGTGCGCTCCGCCACCCCTCTGGTCAGCCTCCTCGTCCGGGCCTCGTGCGGGCGCAGGAGGCCGCCGCTCTCCCGCCCCGGCCCCGACGCATCGGGTTCAGCCGCCCACGTACGCTGCGAGGTGCTCGCCCGTGAGGGTGGGACGGGAGGCGACGAGGTCGGCGGGGGTGCCCTCGAAGACGATCTTGCCGCCGTCGTGGCCCGCGCCCGGGCCGAGGTCGATGATCCAGTCGGCGTGCGCCATGACCGCCTGGTGGTGCTCGACGACGATGACCGACTTGCCCGAGTCGACGAGCCGGTCGAGGAGGCCGAGAAGCTGTTCGACATCGGCGAGGTGGAGGCCGGTGGTCGGCTCGTCCAGGACGTAGACGCCGCCCTTGTCGCCCATGTGCGTGGCCAGCTTCAGCCGCTGCCGTTCGCCGCCGGACAGTGTGGTGAGCGGCTGGCCGAGGCTGAGGTAGCCGAGCCCGACGTCCGAGAGGCGCCGCAGGATCTTGTGGGCGGCGGGCGTGTGCGCCTCGCTGGTGCCGGAATCGGTCCCAGCACCTGGGCCGGAGCCGGGGCCGAAGAACTCCTCCGCCTCGTCCACCGACATCGCCAGGACCTCGCTGATGTCGCGGCCGCCGAGCCGGTACTCCAGGACCGACGCCTGGTACCGCCTGCCCTCGCAGTCCTCGCACGGGGTGGCGACGCTCGCCATCATCGCCAGGTCGGTGTAGATGACGCCGGCGCCGTTGCACGTCGGGCAGGCGCCCTCCGAGTTCGCGCTGAACAGTGCCGGCTTCACGCCGTTGGCCTTCGCGAACGCCTTGCGGATCGGGTCGAGCAGGCCGGTGTACGTCGCCGGGTTGCTGCGCCGCGAGCCGCGGATCGGGGTCTGGTCGACCGAGACCACCCCCGCGTGGGTCGGGATCGACCCGTGCACGAGCGAGCTCTTGCCGGAGCCCGCGACGCCGGTGACGACGGTGAGCACCCCGAGCGGGATGTCGACGTCGACACCGCGCAGGTTGTGCGCGTTCGCGCCGCGGATCTCCAGCGCCCCGGTGGGCTTGCGCACGCTCTCCTTCAGCGCGGACCGGTCGTCGAAGTGGCGGCCCGTGACGGTGTCGGAGGCCCGCAGCCCCTCGACGGTGCCCTCGAAGCAGACGGTGCCGCCGCCCGTCCCCGCGCCGGGACCGAGGTCGACCACGTGGTCGGCGATCGAGATCGTCTCGGGCTTGTGCTCCACGACGAGCACGGTGTTGCCCTTGTCCCGCAGCCGCAGCAGCAGGCCGTTCATCCGCTGGATGTCGTGGGGGTGCAGGCCGACGGTGGGCTCGTCGAAGACGTACGTGACGTCGGTGAGGGACGAGCCGAGGTGGCGGATCATCTTGACGCGCTGCGCCTCACCGCCGGACAGGGTGGCCGCGGGCCGGTCGAGCGACAGATATCCGAGCCCGATCTCCACGAACGAGTCGAGGGTCTGCTGCAACGCGGTGAGCAGCGGCGCCACGGTCTCGTACGCGCCCTTCGAGGACCCCGGGGACGACTCCGCGAGGCCGCGGACCCACTCGGCCAGGTCCCTGATCTCCATCGCGCAGGCGTCGGCGATGCTCTTCCGCCGGATCTTCGACGAGCGCGCGCCCTCGCTCAGGCGGGTGCCGTCGCACTCGGGGCAGGTGGTGAAGGTGACCGCCCGCTCCACGAACGCCCGGATGTGCGGCTGCATCGACTCCTTGTCCTTGGCGAGGAACGACTTCTGGATCTTGGGGATGAGCCCTTCATAGGTGAGGTTGACGCCGTTGACCTTCACCTTGACCGCCTCGCCGTACAGGAAGGACTGCAGCTCCTTCTCGGTGTACTCGCGGATCGGCTTGTCCGGGTCGACGAAGCCGGACTGGGCGTAGACCTGCACGGTCCACTGGCTGTCCGACTTCCAGCCGGGGATGGTGAACGCGCCCTCGGCCAGCGACTTGGAGTCGTCGTAGAGCTGGGTGAGGTCGATGTCGGAGACCGTGCCGCGGCCCTCGCAGCGCGTGCACATGCCGCCGGTGCGGTGGTACGTCGCGGTCTGGGCCTTCGTCTTGTTGCCGCGCTCGACGGTGATCGCGCCGCTCGCCCTGACCGACGCGGTGTTGAAGGAGTAGGCGCTGGGCGGGCCGATGTGCGGCTCGCCGAGCCGGCTGAAGAGGATGCGCAGCATCGCGTTGGCGTCGGTGGCCGTGCCGACGGTGGAGCGGGGGTCGCCGCCCATCCGCTGCTGGCCGACGGTGATCGCGGTGGTGAGCCCGTCGAGCACGTCGACCTCGGGGCGCGCCTGCGTCGGCATGAAGCCCTGCACGAAGGCGCTGTACGTCTCGTTGATCAGCCGCTGCGACTCCGCGGCGATCGTGTCGAACACCAACGAGCTCTTGCCGGACCCCGAGACGCCGGTGAACACCGTCAGCCGGCGCTTCGGGATCTCGATGCTGACGTTCTTGAGGTTGTTCTCCCGGGCGCCGTGCACGCGGATCAGATCATGGCTGTCGGCCGCGTGCGACCGCGGGGTCTTCTCGCTGCCCGTCGTACTGCTGCTCATCGCGATCTCCATCGAGGTCCGGCACGCGGCATCGTGCGTTTTCACGCTATCCGCGGGGTCTGACAACCGCTTCTCGGACGGGAGGAGAGCAAAAGAGAAAGGCAAGGAGGGTTACGCACTCCTTGCCACTCTCAACTTATAGCGCACAGGGGGCCTTGCGGCAAGACCCCGATGGTCCTGCACAATCACCGCTCGTCACAACGACGAGCTCGCTGAACGAGGGGTTTTCATGGGGGCTTACATGGGGGATCGCATGACGGATTTCATGACTGACGTGATCATCGCCGGCGGCGGCCCGACCGGCTTGATGCTGGCGGCCGAGCTGCGGCTGCAGGGCGTGCGCGTCCTCATCCTTGAGAAGGAGACGGAGCCGACCAAGCAGTCTCGTGCTCAGGGCCTGCACGTGCGCAGCATCGAAGTGATGGCCCAACGCGGTCTGCTGGACCGGTTCCTGCCGCTCGGCAGGCAGTTCACGGTCGGCGGCTTCTTCGCCGGCCTCGGCAAGGCCTGGCCCGACCGCCTCGACACGGCGCACTCGTACGTCCTCGCCATCCCGCAGGAGATCACCGAACGCCTGCTCGCCGAGCGCGCCGCCGAGCTCGGCATCGAGATCCGGCGCGGCTGCGAGGTGGCCGGGCTGAGCCAGGACGACGACGGGGTGACCGTCGAACTGGCCGACGGCACACGGCTGCGCTCGCGCTACGCCGTCGGCTGCGACGGCGGCCGCAGCACGGTGCGCAAGCTGCTCGGCGTCGGCTTCCCCGGCGAGCCGAGCAGAAACGAGACGCTGCTGGGCGAGATGGAGATGACCGCATCGCCCGAGGTGCTCGCGGAGAGGACGGCCGAAGTCCGCAAGACCCAGCTGCGGTTCGGCGCCATGCCGCTCGGTGACGGGGTGTACCGCGTCATCGTGCCCGCGGACGGCGTGTCCGAGGACCGGGCGGCCCCGCCTGTCCTGGAGGACTTCCAGCGCCAGCTGCGGGCGTTCGCGGGCACCGACTTCGGCGTGCACTCGCCGCGCTGGCTCTCCCGCTTCGGCGACGCCACCCGGCAGGCCGAGCGGTACCGGGTCGGCCGGGTGCTGCTGGCGGGCGACGCCGCGCACATCCACCCGCCGACCGGCGGGCAGGGCCTCAACCTCGGTATCCAGGACGCGTTCAACCTCGGCTGGAAGCTGGCCGCTGAGGTCAACGGCTGGGCTCCGGAGGGCCTGTTGGACAGCTACTACGGCGAACGGCACCCGGTGGCCGCCGCCGTACTGGACAACACCCGCGCGCAGATGGAGCTGATGTCTTCGGAGCCGGGCGCGCAGGCGGTGCGCAGGCTCCTCGCGGAACTGATGGACTTCGATGAGGTGAACCGCCACCTCATCGAGAAGATCACCGCGATCGGTGTCCGATATGACTTCGGAGAGGGCCACGACCTGCTCGGCAAGCGGCTGCGGGACATGGAGCTGAAGCACGGCCGCCTCTACGACCTGATGCACGACGGCCGCGGACTGCTGCTCGACCAGACCGGCCGCCTGTCGGTGGAGGGCTGGACGGACCGGATCGACCACGTCGTCGACGTCAGCGAGGAACTGGACGCCCCCGCGGTGCTGCTGCGCCCGGACGGACACGTGGCGTGGGTCGGCGACGACCAGCAGGACCTGCTCCGCCAGGTGCCCACGTGGTTCGGGGCGGCCGCGGGCTGACCGTCAGGCGCGGTCGTGGAGAGTGACCTGGTATCCGTCGGGGCCGGCGAAGGTGAACGTCCGGCCGAAAGGGCCGTCGACGGGTGCCCCGCTGCACAGGCGTTCCACGAGCAGTACCTGGGCCGCGTCCGCTCGCAGGCCGGGCCTCGGCACGCCGTCGTCTTCGAGACGAAGCCGATCACGTTAGCACTCCGCGAGGTCGTTCCCGGCACCGACCTCGCATCCGTCGCCCAGCCCGGCACCGGCGCCGCGATCCGGCTCCACGCCACGGATGTCCAGGCGCCGGCCCGGCGGCCGGGCTTGTCGAACTCCGAGCTCGCGCGCGGCGCGTTCGTGACACGCCAGTCGATGAACGTGCTGCTCCAGACCCTGGAGAAGGCGTCCGCGGCGGTCCGGTCCGTCGAGGTCGGAATGCTGGCAGGCATGACCGAGGCCGAGCGGTCGGGCGCGTCCCGGATCCTGCAGAGCATGATCCACTCCCTGCGCGACGGCAACGGCGGTGCGGATGGTTCGGCAGCAGCTCTCAGCCGATGAGCGCCTCGGTGATCTGCCGGGTGGTCTGCGCGGCGACCCGGGGGTTGACGGCGGCGTAGGAGGTGTAGGCGTTCAGGCCGGTGGCCAGGGCCCACCCGCGGCCCCGCAGCCACGTGGCGTCGTCCACGCCGAGCGCGTCACGGAAGGCGGCCCGGCTGCCGGCCGTCATCAGGGTGAACGCGATCATCAGGTCGCAGGCCGGGTCGCCGACGCCGAGCCCGCCGAAGTCGATGACGGCGCTGAGGCGGCCGCGGGTGGTCAGCAGGTTGCCCGTGTGGAAGTCGCCGTGGAAACACACCGGAGGGCCGTCCCACCCGGGGGCGCCCATGGCCGCATCCCACAGCTCGGTCATCGCCGTGGCGTCGAAGACGTGATCGACCTCTGCGATGGCGTCCCGCGTCGCGCGGTCCCGCTCGGACAGCGACCAACTGGAGAGATGCTCGCGGGCGGCCTCGGATGTGCTCTCGGGCGCGAACCGCTGGAGAGCGGCCAGGAAGTGCGCCAGCTCGACGGCGGCCGTGGTGGAGTCGGCCAGCGCGTCGACGGTCGCCACGTCGCCTTCGAGCCATCGGGAGACCGCCCACGGCCACGGATAGCCGAAGTCGGGTTCCCCCACCCCGACCGGCACCGGAACGGCCAGGGGGAGGTGCGGGGCGAGTTCGGGCAGCCACTGGAACTCCTTCCTGGCCTGACCGATGGCGTCGGCATGACGGGGCAGCCGGACGGCGAGTTCCTCACCCAGTCGGTAGATGACATGGTCGGAGCCGGCCGGGTCGAGCAGCTTCAGAGGCAGCCCCGCCCACCGCGGGAACTGGGTGTCGATCAGGCGCCTGACGAGTGCGGCATCGATCTCGGGCCGGATGTCCGCGGTTCTCGCGATCGCCAAGACAACTCCTGCGGTCGGTCGGTCCACTCCGTACGGCGGACGGTACGGCCATCACAATGCGCCGCGACGCCGCCTGTCGACCGATTTAACGCGCCGCGGGGGTACGTGGCTTGATCGCGCGTCTCAGGGCCCCTGGCTGTATCGCACCGCTGGGCGACGTGGCGTGGCGCACTTTTGCAAGCAGGTGCTTGCAATAGTTAGCAAGGGTGCTGCACCATCGGGGCATGGCATCGCTCAACGTCGGCAATCTCGGCGAGTACCTGCGCGAGCAGCGGCGCACCGCGCAGCTGTCGTTGCGGCAGCTCGCCGACGCCGCCGGGGTGTCCAACCCGTATCTGAGCCAGATCGAGCGCGGCCTGCGCAAGCCGAGCGCGGAGGTTCTGCAGCAGGTCGCCAAGGCCCTGCGGATCTCCGCCGAGACGCTGTACGTGCGGGCCGGGATCCTCGACGAGAAGGAGCGGGACGAGCTGGAGACGCGCGCCGTCATCGTCGCCGACCCGTCCCTCAACGAGCGCCAGAAGCAGGTGCTGTTGCAGATCTACGAGTCGTTCCGCAAGGAGAACGGCTTCGACGCGGCGTCGTACGACACCGACGGCAGTGATGCCGACCCGAAGCAGTCACCCTCAAGCTGACCCCCAAGCCGAAAAAAGCTGACAAGCCGACGCGAATCCGGGAGGACCATCGTCATGGCCATCACCGATGACCTGCGCAAGACCCTCAGCAATCCCACCCCCGCGTACTTCGTCGCCGGGTCCGCGGACCTCGCCTTCCAGCAGGCGAAGAAGGTTCCCGGTCTCGTCGAGCAGCTGATCGCCGAGGCTCCGTCGCGCATCGACGCGGTGCGCAACACCGACCCCAAGACCGTCCAGGACAAGGCCGCCGCCCGCGCCAAGGAGGCGCAGGAGACCCTTCAGGCCAAGGTCACCGAGGTGCTCGGCACGCTCGACACCGACCTGAAGAAGCTTCAGGAGACCGCGCAGGACCTCGCGTTGCGCGGTGTCGGCGTGGCCGCCGAGCTCGCGGTCAAGGCGCGCGAGAAGTACGACGAGGTCGCCGAGCACGGCGAGCAGGCCGTGAAGTCGTGGCGCGGCGAGGCCGCCGAGGAGATCCTCGACCTGGCCGAGACGGTCGAGCCCGACGCCGAGACGGAGCCCGTATCGGCGGAGGACGCGGCGCCCAAGTCGGTCGGGGTCGTCGCGCCCAGGAGCGCGGCCGCCGCCCCGGCGAAGAAGCCCGCCGCGAAGAAGGCCCCCGCCCGCAAGACGACGACGGCGACGGCGAAGAAGACGCCGCCGCCCGCCAAGTAGCAGCTCCGCGTCACGCTTCCGGTGTGCGTGAGGGGCGGGCACTCTCCGCGTGCCCGCCCCGTTGACGGGGTAGCGGGTACCGTGGCCGCGTAATCGATGAGCCGTGACTGGCCGAGACTGGTGGTGGACGTTGTGCTGATGCAAGGGTTCGCGAACTTCATGTGGCTGCTGTCGCTGGCCCTGATCGTCTTCAGCGGGTTCGCCCTCATCGACGCCGCGGTCCGGCGTGAGGATGCCTATCGCGCGGCGGACAAGAAGACCAAGCCGTTCTGGCTGATCATCCTCGGCATCGCCTTCGTGGTGAACCTGCTCTTCCCGATCCTGTCCTTCCTGCCGATCATCGGACTCGTCGCCACCATCGTGTACATGGTGGACGTGCGCCCGGCGATCCAGCAGATCACGGGCGGCGGGCGCGGCGGCCGCCGCGGCGGCTCCAGCAGCGACGGCCCGTACGGCCCGTACAACGGCGGCCGGTAGCTTCTGCCCCCGCCGGTACGGACCGCGCTCACCGCGCCCCGGGCGACCGGTCCAGGAGCAGCACCGCCACGTCGTCCGTGAGGTCCCCGCCGTTGAGGTCGCGGACCTCGTTCACGGCCGCCTCCAGGAGCTCGTCGCCCCGCAGCCCCGCGGCGATCTGGCGGCGGACCATCTCCACCATGCCGTCCTGCCCCAGGCGCTGGTTGCCCTCGCCGATCCGGCCCTCGATCAGACCGTCCGTGTAGAGCATCAGGCTCCATGCGCCGCCGAGCTCCACCTGGCGGCGCGGCCAGCGGGCGCGCGGCAGGAGCCCGAGTGCCGGTCCGCCGTCCTCGTACGGCAGGAGTTCGGCGAGGCGCCCCTCGCGCGCGATCAGCGGCGCCGGGTGCCCGGCGAGGCAGAGACCGGCCCGGCGGCCGTCCGGGGCGATGTCGACCGTGCAGAGCGTCGCGAAGATCTCGTCGTCCGCGCGCTCGTGCTCCAGGACCTTCTGCAGCGTGGAGAGCAGCTCGTCACCGCAAAGTCCCGCGAAGGTCAGCGCGCGCCAGGCGATCCGCAGTTCCACGCCGAGCGCCGCCTCGTCGGGCCCGTGGCCGCAGACGTCGCCGATCATGACGTGCACGGAGCCGTCCGGCGTGCGCACGGTGTCGTAGAAGTCGCCGCCGAGGAGCGCGCGGGAGCGGCCGGGCCGGTAGCGGGCGGCGAACCGCAGCGGTGAGCCGTCCAGGAGCGGCGTCGGCAGCAGGCCGCGCTCCAGGCGGGCGTTCTCCTGGGCGCGCAGGCGCGACTCGGTCAGCTGGCGCTGGGCCGCGTCGGCGCGCTTGCGCTCCACCGCGTACCGGATGGCGCGGCTCAGCAGCCGGCCGTCCAGCTCCTCCCGGAAGAGGTAGTCCTGGGCGCCGACCCGGACGGCTTCGGCGCCGCGCTCGGAGTCGTCGTTCGCGGTGAGGGCGAGGACGGCGTGCCGGGGCGCGAGGCGCAGCACGTGCTTGAGGGCGACGAGCTCGTCGTCGTCCGCCTCGGCGGCGCCCGGGGCCGGCAGGGCGAGGTCGAGCAGGATGCAGTGCACGTCGTCCGTGAGCAGCCGCTCGGCCTCGGTGAGGTTGCGGGCGGTACGGATGCGGATGGGCTTGCCCGCGGAGTCGAGGAGCTCGGGGACGCTCAGCGAGCCCGCCGGGTCGTCCTCGATCACCAGCAGGCTGAGCCCGGAGCCGTTGCTGTGGCCGTTGCCACTGCTGCCGGTGCTCCTGTTGTCGCTCCTGTTGGTGTTGGTGTTGCTCTTGTTGTTCGCTGTCGGGGCGGGGGCGGGCGCCGTCGTGTCGTGCGGGGGCGCCGCATGAGCCTGGCCGCCTTCCGCGGCCGGGATCGCTCTCTGCCGCGGTATGGGTGCGGGCATCGCTTGCTTCCTTCCCTCCCCCCGAGGGCATGGCGCCGCGCAGGTCGACGCGGCACCGACGGGGACCATAGCGGTAGCCGTGCCTCCAGTGGAATGGCGCGCGGCAAACAGCCACCGTCATATGCCGCATCCAGGAACGCACTTGGGCACGGCGGGGTCCCGCCAGGGATGACGAACATCACGCCGGGAGGGTTGAGCAGCCGGGCGCGGGGTGCGCTGGGTCACATGCCGCCCGGAACCCGCCCCACCCGCCGCCGCGAACGCCTACTTGTCCGGCTGCCGGGAACGCCTACTTGTCCGGGCGTACGACCCCGAGGATCTTCATCGATCCCGCCCCCGCGATCGTCACGTCCCGGCCGGGCCGCGGCGCGTGCACGATCGCGCCGTCACCCAGATACATCCCGACGTGGCTCGCGTCCGAGTGGTAGATGATCAGGTCACCGGGGCGCATGTTCTTGACGTCGACGCGCGGCAGCTGCTTCCACTGCTCCTGCGAGGTCCGCGGTATGCCGCGGCCTGCGGCCGACCAGGCCTTCGAGGTGAGTCCGGAGCAGTCGTACGACCCCGGGCCCTCGGCGCCCCACACGTACGGCTTGCCGATCTGGGCGGTGGCGAACTCGATGGCCTTCTTGCCCTGGGGCGACGCCTTGCCGTCGACGTCCTTCAGTGCGCCCGAACTCACCCACGCCGACTGCTTCTTGAGGGCGGCGGCCTCCTCCAGCTTGCGCAGCCGCTCCCGCTCCTTCTTCTCCAGCGTCGATTCGAGCTTCTCGGCGGCCGCGATCTTCTTCTTTATCTTCTTCTTCGAGGCGGCCTTCGCCTTGCGGTTGGCTTCCAGCTTCTTCCAGCGGGCGGTGGCGTCCTCGGCGTATATCCGCAGGTCCTCCTGCGTGCGCTCCAGCTCGGTGAGCATGCCCTTGGTGGCCTTCTGGCCCTGCCGCAGGCGCCCGGCGCCGTCCAGGAACCGGCCCGGGTTGTCGCTGAGCATGAGCTGGGCCTCGTCCGGCATGCCGCCGCCGCGGTACTGCGCGCGGGCCGCCGCGCCCGCGCGGGCCTTGAGCTTCTTCAGCTTCGCCTGGCCCTTGGCGATGTCCTTGGCCAGCTTCACGATCTGCTCGGACTGTTGGTCGGCCTTCTCCTCGGCCGCGTTGTACGCGTCCGTGGCGACGCCCGCGTCGTGGTAGAGCTTGTCGATGTCCTTGCGGACCTCTTCGAGGGCCTTGTCCGTCCGGGGTCTCGGATCGGTGGGCGTCGCCGGACTGGTGGGTCTCGCCGGACTCGCGAAAGCCGTCCCCGGTGCGGCCAGCACCGTCGCCGCGCAGATCAGCGCCACGGCCGTCGCTGTCGAATATCGCTTGCCGGTCACGCCCCGCCACCCCCAAAGCCGATGTACCCGATGTACTCGATATACCTGATTTACCGTCAGTAACTTACGGTCGCCACCGGGATGGTGCCATGTTGGCGCACGATCCGACAGAGCCCGACGGCAACTCCGATCCCCCATACGCCCCATGTGACGTACGACACGCGAAGATCGTTCCCCGTCGTTCCGTGGACGAGAACATCTCCGGGTGACGTCAGGGTGGCCTCAGGGAGGCCTGGGGGTTCACCCCGAGCGAGGCGCCAACGCCTCCCAGCGCACCGTCACTTCGCCCTGCCGCCACCGCGAAGCCCCGTCGGCCACCGGCCAGTCGGCCGTCAGGTCCCGCACCGCCCTGATCCACCGCTGCCGCGCCCCGTACGAGGCGTACGGCGCCGCGGCCGCCCAGGCCCGGTCGAAGTCCCGCAGGAACGCGTGCACGGGCTCGCCCGGCACGTTCCGGTGGATCAGCGCCTTCGGCAGCCGCTCGGCGAGGTCGGATGGCCGGTCGAGGGACCCGAGCCGCGTAGCGAACGTCACCGTGCGCGGCCCCTCGGGCCCGAGCGCGACCCACACGTGCCGCCGTCCGATCTCGTCGCAGGTGCCCTCGACGAGCAGCCCGTCGGGGGAGAGGCGGGCGCGCAGCCGCTCCCAGACGGCGGCGACCTGCTCCTCGTCGTACTGCCGCAGGACGTTCGCGGCCCGAATCAGGACGGGTCCCGAGCCCACCGCCCCCGAGCCCACCCGCTCCGGCAGCGGGACCTCGAAGCCGCCGTGCAGGAAGGAGAGGCCCTCGCGCTCGTACGGCGCGGCGGCCGCGACCCGTGCCGGGTCGATCTCGATACCGACCACCCGCGCGCGTGGAGCGACGGTACGCAGCCTGAGCAGCAGCTCGACGGCGGTCCAGGGGGAGGCGCCGTAGCCGAGGTCGACGGCGACGGGGTCCGCGGCGCGGCGCAGCGCGGGACCGTGGACGGCGGCGATCCAGCGGTCCATGCGGCGCAGCCGGTTCGGGTTCGTGGTCCCGCGCGTCACCGTTCCCACGGGGCGGGAAGGGGTGCGTGGGGCCATGGAAGAAGGGTATGCGGGGTCCGGCGGCCGAGGGACACCACGTGGCGGGGCGGGCGACGCAGCGTAACGCTTTGGCAAAAACGTCCGGGTCGGAGGCCAGGCGGAAATGGAGCAGCCGGCTCCGGTGTTCCCCCTCTGGAGGTACGTACGCCCTCCCCGTAGTCATGCCCGCAGTCATGTCCGTACGCAAGGAGGACCGCCACGTGAGCCAGTACGTGTCCAGGCTCGGGCGTCGCTCCCCGGCGGCACCCCCACGGCTCCGTATCCCCGGCACTCAGCGGCGGCCGCGTCGCGTGGCGATGCTGAGCGTGCACACCTCGCCGCTGCACCAGCCCGGCACGGGCGACGCGGGCGGCATGAACGTCTACATCGTCGAGCTCGCCAAGCGCCTCGCCGCGATCAACATCGAGGTCGAGATCTTCACGCGCGCCACCACCGGAGGACTCCCGTCCGCCGTGGAACTCGCGCCCGGCGTCCTCGTACGCCACGTGGACGCGGGCCCCTACGAAGGACTCGCCAAGGAGGAGCTGCCGGCCCAGCTCTGCGCCTTCACGCACGGCGTCATGCAGGCCTGGGCGGGCCACCGGCCCGGCTACTACGACCTGGTCCACTCCCACTACTGGCTCTCCGGCCACGTCGGCTGGCTCGCCGCCGAACGCTGGGGCGTGCCCCTCGTCCACGCCATGCACACCATGGCCAAGGTCAAGAACGCGGCGCTCGCCGAGGGCGACACCCCCGAACCCGCCGCCCGCGTCATCGGCGAGACCCAGATCGTCCGCGCCGCCGACCGCCTCATCGCCAACACCTCCGAAGAGGCCGACGAGCTCGTACGCCACTACGAAGCAGAGCCCGGGAAGGTCGCCGTCGTCCACCCCGGCGTGAACCTCGAACGGTTCCGCCCCGCCGACGGCCGCGCCGCCGCCCGGCACCGCCTGGGCCTGCCGCAGAACGCCCTCGTGCCGGTCTTCGCGGGCCGCATCCAGCCCCTCAAGGCCCCCGACCTGCTGCTCCGCGCGGTCGCCGTGCTCCTGGACGAACGACCCGCGCTGCGTTCGAACATCGTCGTGCCCATCGTCGGCGGCCCGAGCGGCAGCGGCCTGGCCAAGCCCGAGGGGCTGCAGAAACTGGCCGCGAAGCTGGGGATCGCGGACGTCGTCCGCTTCCAGCCGCCCGTCGGCCAGGAGCAGCTCGCGGACTGGTTCAGGGCGGCGTCCGTCCTCGTGATGCCCTCCTACAGCGAGTCCTTCGGCCTCGTCGCCATCGAGGCGCAGGCGGCGGGCACGCCGGTCCTCGCGGCGGCGGTCGGCGGTCTGCCCGTCGCCGTACGCGACGGGGTGACCGGATTTCTCATCCCCAACCACGAACCGGCCCACTACGCGCGCGTGCTGCGCGATTTCGCCGACCATCCCCACCTTGTGGACAGCATGGGCGAGGCCGCTGCCCGGCACGCGGAGTCCTTCGGCTGGGACACGGCGGCGTCCTCGACGGCGGACGTCTACACGGCGGCGATGCACGATTTCCGCACGTCCCGCCGTCACGTACGCTCGCACCATGGCTGATCAGGATCAGGCGGACGACACTGCGGCGATCATCGAGCGGACCCTGGACGACGCCGAGCTGGAATGGGAGACCGTCGAGCCCGGCTCGTACGTGGTGAAGCTCCCCGGCACCCGGAAGCTCTCCACGACCCTGTCCCTGCGGGTCGGCAACCACTCCCTGTCCCTGAACGCCTTCGTGATCCGCCATCCGGACGAGAACCACGAGGCGGTGCACCGCTGGCTCCTGGAGCGGAACCTCCGTCTCTACGGCGTCAGTTACGCGATCGACTCGCTCGGCGACATCTACCTCGCCGGCAAGCTGCCGCTCTCCGCCGTCACCCCGCCCGAACTCGACCGCCTCCTCGGCTCGGTCCTCTCGGCCTCCGACGACTCCTTCAACACCCTCCTCGAACTGGGCTTCGCGTCGGCGATCCGCAAGGAGTACGAGTGGCGGGTCGCCCGCGGCGAGTCGACCCGCAACCTCGATGCGTTCACACACCTGACTCAGCCGAGCGGGCTCTGAGGCACTACGGACGCGGTTCGGCCACGGAATCCGTACGAGGCGCAACGGGCTCAGCGACGCCGACCTCGACCTCGACCTCGACGGCGGGAGTCACATCGGCCACAGCGGCAGCGACAGCCGCGGGAGCCCCGTCCGGCGCACCGGCGGCGACATCCCCAGGGGACGGGGCCGGGGACGGGGCCGGGGCCTCCTCCGGCAGCTGCCGCATCAGCGCCCAGTACCCGGCGGCCGCCCCCGTCCCGATCACCGCGCAAGCAGCCCACAGCCACTCCGCCCCGAACCGGTCGATCACGAAGCCGGACATGAGCGGGGCGACCAGCCCGGCCACGGACCACGACATCGTGTACATGCCCTGGTAGCGGCCGCGGCCGTGCACCGGGGAGAGCCGCACGACCAGCCCCGTCTGCGTCGGCGCGTTGACGATCTCGGCGAGCGTCCACACGCACACGGTCAGCGCGAAGACCCCGACCGACCCGGCGAACGCGGTGAGCCCGAAACCGTACCCGGCGAGCACCGAGGAGATCACCAACAGCCGCCCCGCGTCCCGGTGTTCGATGAACCGCGTGACCGGGATCTGCAGGGCGACGATCAGGACGCCGTTCACGGCGATGGCGACGCCGTAGTCGGCGGGCGTGAACCCCGCGTCGCCCATCGCGATCGGCAGCCCCACGGACCCCTGCTGGAAGATCAGCGCGACGAGGAAGGACAACCCGACCACGCCCATGAAGCGCCCGTCCCGCACCACGGTCCCGAGCCCCACGTCGGGCTCCGCCGCCTTCTCCAGCGCCGTCCGCACGGGCCGCGACTCCGGCAGCTTCGCGAAGACGACGATCGCGCAGGCCATCGTCATGGCGGCCTCGATCAGGAAGCCGGCGCGATAGCTGTACGAGGCGATGAACCCCGCGCCCGCCGAGGAGATGGCGAAGCCGAGGTTGATGGCCCAGTAGTTCAACGAGAAGGCGCGCACCCGGTCCTCGGGGCGCACGATGTCCGCCATCATCGCCTGCACGGCGGGCCGGGACGCGTTGCTCGCCATGCCCACCGCGAAGGCGACGCCCGCGATCGCGACGGGGTGCTCCATGAACCCGAGCACCGCCACCGACACGGCCGTGGAGGCCTGCGCGATCAGCAGCGTGGGCCGCCGCCCGAGCCGGTCGGTCATCACCCCCGCGCCCAGTGAGGAGACGACGCCCCCGAGCCCGTGCAGGGCGGCCACGAGCCCCGCGTACGAGGCGGAGTAACCCCGCTCCAGGGTCAGATACAGGGCCATGAACGTGGCGACGAAGGCCCCGAGCCGGTTGACCAGGGTGCTCGTCCACAGCCACCAGAAGGCGCGAGGCAGCCCCGAGACGCTCTCGCTGACGGCGCGTCTCATGGCGGTGAACGGCATGGAGGTCCCCCCGGAAATACAAGAACTGCAGCTGGCAACATACGCGCCGCGATGTAAGTGTCCCCAGCGGCAGGCAAACGTTACGAGTCTAGGGCCGGCCCCCGCCACTCAATTGACAGCAACCGTCAACTGTCACCCACCGCAGGGCCTCCGTTCCACGCCTGCTCCCACGCCCGCTCTCACGCCTGCGCCCGCGCGCGCGTGGCCCCCTGGAGTTCGATTACGCTCAGAGGCATGGCCGACGCACCGTACAAGCTGATCCTCCTCCGCCACGGCGAGAGCGAATGGAACGCGAAGAACCTGTTCACCGGCTGGGTGGACGTCAACCTCAACGAGAAGGGCGAGAAGGAGGCGGTCCGCGGCGGTGAGCTGCTCAAGGACGCCGGCCTGCTCCCCGACGTGGTCCACACGTCGCTCCAGAAGCGCGCCATCCGCACGGCGCAGCTCGCCCTTGAGGCGGCCGACCGCCACTGGATCCCGGTCCACCGCTCCTGGCGCCTGAACGAGCGCCACTACGGCGCCCTCCAGGGCAAGGACAAGGCCCAGACGCTCGCCGAGTTCGGCGAGGAGCAGTTCATGCTCTGGCGCCGCTCGTACGACACCCCGCCGCCGCCGCTCGACCGCGACGCGGAGTACTCCCAGTTCTCCGACCCGCGCTACGCCACCCTCCCCCCGGAGCTGCGCCCCCGGACGGAGTGCCTGAAGGACGTCGTCGTCCGCATGCTCCCGTACTGGTTCGACGGCATCGTCCCCGACCTCCTCACGGGCAAGACGGTCCTGGTAGCGGCCCACGGCAACAGCCTCCGCGCTCTGGTCAAGCACCTGGACGGCATCTCCGACGCCGACATCGCGGGCCTGAACATCCCCACGGGCATCCCGCTCTCCTACGAACTCGACGCCGAATTCAAGCCCCTGAACCCGGGCGGCACGTACCTGGACCCGGACGCGGCGAAGGCAGCGATCGAGGCGGTCAAGAACCAGGGCAAGAAGAAGTAGCCCCCACACAAATAAGCCCCCAGCCTGCGTTTTCCTCGTAGGCCGGGGGCTTACGCGTGTGCGGGTCACCCCATGGGGCGCGGGTCGTCGGACCGGTGTGCGGTCAGGACGGCCAGGCGTCGGCCATTCGGAAGGAGACCACGGTTCCGCCGAAGCGGCTGGTGCCGGCGTGCCAAGAGTCGGAGACGGAGTCGACCAGGAGCAGGCCGCGCCCGTGTGCGTCGTCGGCATCGGGGTGCCTTAGCCGTACGTTCTCGGGAAGCCCCGGGTTGTGCACCTGGTTGTGCACCTCGACGCGGAGTGAGTCGCCTTCGCGAAACCACTCCACGCGGACGACCCAGGGCTCGTCCGACCGGCCATGGAGGACGGCGTTGGTCACAAGCTCCGAGATCAGCAGGGCGCAGTCGTCGACGGAGCAGGCGGGGTTGTACGGAGTGATGAACTTCCGGAACCAGTTCCGGGCCCGAGGTACGGACTCCGCGACCGGGCGCAAGGTCATCGCACCGAGGCGCAGCGACTCTTCGCAGGGGCAGCAGTCGAGCGCGTAGGTCATCGGTTCCGCACCTCTCACTTCAGAGGCCCCGTCGACCTCTCTATACATCTCACTTTGAAAGCAACCTCTCTAGAGACGTCAATCGAACGGCGAGAGGAAGATGGTGTCCGGGTCGGTCGGTGGTTACGCGCAGCAAGAAGACGCCCCAACCCGTGGCCTAAGGTGTCTAGAGAAGAGCGGGAGGAGACCTACGGGATGGCCCACAGTGAAGACGGCCCTCGGCCCAAGTACCAGCGGATCGCGGACACCCTGCGCGAGGCGATCCAGGCGGGTCAGTACGGTCCTGGTGATCGGCTGCCGGGGGAGAACGACCTCATGGCCACGCACGGCGTTGCCCGCATGACGGCACGCCAGGCCTTGAGTGTCCTTCGGGACGAGGGCATCGCTGAAGCCCGCAAGGGGGCCGGCGTTTTCGTCCGCGCCTTCCGTCCGCTTCGGCGTCGAGGCATTCAGCGACTGGCCGAGCAGCGGTGGGGGAACGGCCGCTCCATCTGGTCGGCGGACATCGAGAACCGCTCCCTTGAGGTGGACCAGGTCACCGTTTCCGAGGAGGCCGCCCCCGACCGCGTCGCCACGGTCTTGGACTTGGCCGACGGGGAGCCGGTGTGCGTGAGGCGTCGGCGTTTCGTCCTGGACGGCAAACCCGTGCTGCTCGCGACGAGCTACCTATCCATGTCCCTGGTCGCCGGCTCCGCGATCACCCAGGAGGACACCGGGGAGGGCGGGACGTACGCAAGGCTCGCCGAACTCGGCCACAAACCAGTGCACTTCCGCGAGGAAATCCGCTCACGCATGCCGTCGCAGGGCGAGGCGGTGCGCTTGAGCATGTCCGCGGGCACCCCGGTCATCCTCATCTGCCGCACGGCATTCACGGCCGAAGGCCGTCCCGTCGAGTTCAACGAAATGACGCTGGACGCCGCCTCGTACGTCTTGGAGTACGACTTCGATGCCTGACACCAAGTGAGCATGGTCAGCCCGTCACAACAGGAACGATCACCGCTGCGATGGCGGAGAGCAGGCCTCCTACGGCCAAGAAGCCGTTGAACTTGTCTCTTGCGGTCGGGAAGACGGCACGGCTCACATCGCCGACCTTGCTACGTAGAACGATCATCTTGAGTTTCTGCCAGCGATGTTGGCGGTTTCCGCACCCCATGAGCAAGCCGTAGGCATTGTTCCGGCAGTAGGTCTTGCCGTCTCGGTTGACCGCCCCACACCAGACCGGCACTCGGAAAGCGGCGTACGCGGAGACCGCGACCGACAAGGCCGCGATGACCGGGAGGGCCCATTGCTGGGTCCACGCAACGATGAGTGCCCCCACCGCGATGTATCCCCAGTACAGGCGCATGGCTTTGCCCATGGACACGTAGAGTAGTGGCATATGCGCAGACCGGATAGTGGCAGGCGTCGGTGATGAGCCCCGATCTCCGGGTGTCTGTCCTTCGGCTGTCACCGACTCCGACGGGGTGGCCTGAGCCGTCGAAGCCACTCAGCACCGGCCGACACGGCCGATGATGGCCAGTCAGAGCCGACGCGCCGCCGCCTCGACGCTGTCCCCGCCGGTGGAGTTGAACGCGATGGCGGCCTGTGGTGCGTGGCGGTGGATCAGGTTCACGATCTGCTCGAAGAGGGGAAGCAGCTGCTCCGTCTTGCGGATTCCGGCCCCGACCACCACCACGTCCCACGCGCGCTCGGTCAGCGACGCGACTAGGGTGGGCTCGGCCGACTCGCCGAACACGACCAGTGCCATGGCCGCTTCGATGCCGTGCTCCCCGAACCGGGCCAGCTCCTTGTCCAGCGCCGCACGGAGACCCTCCGCGTCGACGCCGGGTATGGCCTGCGGGTCGTAACCGATAACGAGTACGGAAGACATGCGGTCAACCTACTCGCACCCTTCCGAGCTCCGTACCGGGCGCCTCACGGTCCGGACGTGCTCGTGTCCGAGATTCCCTGGGCCAGGTCCGTGACCACGTTCTGGATGCCCTGGCCGAAGTCCGTCGGGGCCACCAGGATGCCGAAGACGAGGACCACGGACATGGTCAGGAACGTGTCCGTCTTGGTGCGGGGCGCCACTCGTCTCCGGAGGAGCACGACGATGACGACAGCCAGCAGAACCGCGAGGTCGATCGACAGCACCACTTGGCCACTCCTCCGGTCAGGAGCCAAAGACCCGGACGTTCCTGTGTAACCCGAACTCCCGCGCTGTGGCTGTCCGGTCACTTGGAGTTGGCAGCAAAGCACTCATCCAAGGCCGAATCGGCTCGGAGCCCGAGGGAGGCTCAAGGGGGACTCATGGGACCGGCCACGTTCCCGTCCATGGGTGGTCCGACGGGAGCGGTGTCGTTTCGCCTCGGCGTTTCGCCAGGCGTCTCCGTGCGATGTGGTACGCCCACGCGTGCGTGGAGACCTTCTTCTCCACGCCGAAGTGCCTCCCCGTGGCCGCCTCCAGGACCCGGTGGTACTCCTGCAAAAGGTCCCAGGACATCCCGGCGAAGTCGGGATCGGCCCAGCCGTACAGGTGCTGGAGTTCGAACCGTACGGCGGCCAGGAACTCCAGCTCGCCCCGGTCCTTCGGTTCCGTTCTGCCGCCGTGCGCGCGCACCCACTCCTGTACCTCCGGAGCCGCCCCCGTCCACTTGCTGCCCGAGTCCCGGATCTCCGCGTAGTCCACCCAGGCCCAGAAGGCCTCCGAGTCGGCGATGTCCGGCGCCTGCCGGTGGTGGTCCGGGCAGAGCAGCGCGAAGTTACGGACGTCCATCGACCCGCCGAGCGACTGCGGCACGGCGTGGGCGCGCTCCACCGGTGTGCCCCAGCAGATGAGGCACGCCGGGTCCATCCCCAGGTAGTCGGCTATCGCCGCGAGGCGCGGCGGCGTCCTGCGGTCGTTCTCCGTCGTCCCGCGCGGGCGCAACGGAAGCAGGTCCACGTCGTACCAGAAGCCCTCCGCGTCCTCGGGGTAGGAGATGCGCAGCTCGTCCGGCACGTCGTTCCGCTGCTTGTGGTTGTTCCCGATGGTGTGGAAGGGCGTGGTCACCTCGGTCAGGTACGGAAGCAGGTACTCCAGGGTGAAGTTCCGGATGATCTCGATGGCGTCGCGGTCGTAACCACCGGCGTCGTTCCGGTGCCCCTGCACAGTGAGAAGCAGACGACGGGGCTTGCCGGGCCGCTGGCGCTGCGCGCTTCTGAGAACCTCGAAGAGGCGCCGGGCACAGCGCTCGAAGTTCTCGTACACGGCCATGTCGTGGCAGAGCAGGATCGCCTTCTCACGGGCCGGGCGCACGCTTCGGCTCGGCGGGTTCTTTCTGCTCCGCTTCTTCTTCTTGGGCATGGCCAGATGTTCGCGCGCGGCAGGCGCGCGGCACGCGGGTTCCAGGAAAGAGGGCAGCCTCCACGCGCGCGTGCGCCGTTGACGCGCCCCGGTCTCGTGGGCATGCAATGACAGCAGGCAGTACGCCGGTACGCCTTCGAGGAGGAGACCATGGCCGAGTCCCCTACGCGCGAATCCGTTCCCGAGCAGTCCGTCTGTCTGCTGAAGTCCTGCGGCTGCGGTCCCGGCTGCAGCTGTGGCTGTCAGTCGGGCGGCAGCTGCCAGTGCGGTGGCGGTTGCGGCTGACGACCGCGAGCCAGGACCGCGGGCAAGCACATGGCTGTGCCCCGCGCGAAGCGATCGCGCGGGGCACAGCCAGCCGCGGAAGACGGCGAAGGCCAGGTGGCCGGGAGGTCTACGCTCCCTCCACCTGCGCCGGCCCCGTCGCCTGTATTTCGTCCGCGTGTTCGCCCGTGACCAGGTACACGACCCGCTTCGCCACCGACACCGCGTGGTCCGCGAAGCGCTCGTAGTAGCGGCCGAGCAGCGTCACGTCGACGGCCGTCTCGATGCCGTGCTTCCAGCGGTCGTCCATCAGATGCTGGAAGAGCGTGCGGTGCAGCTGGTCCATCTCGTCGTCGTCCTGCTCCAGCTGGAGCGCCAGGTCGACGTCCTTGGTGATGATGACCTCCGCCGCCTTCGCCATCAGGCGCTGCGCGAGCTGGCCCATCTCCAGGATCGTGGCGTGCAGGTCCCGCGGCACCGCCGAGTCGGGGAAGCGGAGCCTCGCGAGCTTCGCGACGTGCTGGGCGAGGTCGCCCGAGCGCTCCAGGTCGGCGCTCATGCGCAGCGAGGTGACCACGATGCGCAGGTCCGTGGCGACCGGCTGCTGCCGCGCCAGCAGGGCTATCGCGCGCGCCTCCAGGTCGTGCTGCAGATCGTCGACCTTCTGGTCGGCCGCGATCACGCTTTCGGCCATCTTCAGGTCGGCGTCGAGCATGGCCGTCGTGGCGCGCCCGATCGCGGACCCGACGAGGCGGGCCATCTCGACGAGGCTGTCGCCGATCGAGTCAAGTTCCTCGTGGTACGCGTCCCGCATGTGGCTGTCCCTCTCTAGTACGTGCCAGGGGGCTGGCCCCTACGCTCCCACGGTGCGGGCCCGACGCGTCCGTTTCCGGCCCGCCGAATGAACCACCACCATCATCAAGGTGAACTGTGGGCGACGACGGACGGCATCCCCGACCGGCGCCGCCCCGGCCCGCCCGGAGGAAGTGAACCGGTGCGGTCCCCACGGTGAACTCTGAGCGACGACTGTTCGAGCCGACACCCGTACGGCTGTGACCGGCGCTTACTCGGCGCATAACCTGGACGCATGGACGTGAACGCGGCGGTCGCCGCAGCGGCAGCGATCGCCGGGGTGTGCACCGGTGTCATCGCCATGCTGGCGTTCCGATGGAGCGAGCGCGACCAGAAACGCCCCACCCGGACCTCCCTGCACACCGATCCCGTACTGCCACCGGGCGTAGACACGGTGCTCTCCGTGCTCCGCTCCTCCGCGGTCGTCCTCGACGAGGCCGACAGTGTGGTCAAGGCCAGCTCTGCGGCGTATGCGCTCGGACTCGTGCGCGGCGGGAAGCTCGCCGTCGAGCCCATGCTGCAGATGGCCCGCGACACCCGCCGCGACGGGGAGATACGCCAGGTCGAGCTGGACCTGCCGCGGCGCGGCACCGGCCGCGGCGAGGCCCTGGCCGTCTCCGCGCGCGTGGCCCCGCTCGGCTCCCGCCTCGTCCTGCTCCTCGTGGAGGACCTCACCGAGGCCCGCCGCATCGAGGCCGTACGGCGGGACTTCGTGGCGAACGTCAGTCACGAGCTGAAGACGCCGGTGGGGGCTCTCTCGCTGCTCTCCGAAGCAGTCATGGACGCCTCCGACGACCCGGAGGCCGTCGAGCGCTTCGCCGGCCGCATGCAGATCGAGGCGACCCGGCTGACCAACCTCGTCCAGGAGCTCATCGATCTCTCCCGCGTACAGAACGACGACCCCCTGGAGGACGCCGAACCCGTCCGCGTCGACGAACTGGTGGCCGAGGCGATCGACCGCAGCCGTCACCAGGCCTCCCACAAGCAGATCACCATGGCCGCCGGAGGCACCGCCGAACTCCAGATCTGGGGCAACCGCGGACAGCTCGCCGCGGCCCTCGGCAACCTCGTCGAGAACGCCGTGAACTACAGTCCGGCCCGCACCCGCGTGGGCATAGCCGCCCGCCGGGTCACCGCACCCGGCGGGGACCTCATCGAGGTCGCGGTCACCGACCAGGGCATCGGCATCTCCGACAAGGACAAGGAACGCATCTTCGAGCGCTTCTACCGCGTCGACCCGGCCCGCTCCCGGGCAACCGGCGGCACCGGCCTCGGCCTGGCCATCGTCAAACACGTGGCCGCCTCGCACGGCGGGGAGGTCACCGTGTGGAGCTCCGAGGGTCAGGGCTCCACCTTCACCCTGCGGCTGCCCGAGGCGGCCGCACAACGCGACCGCGGAACCGGTCACGGCGGCGGACTCGACGGCGAGACCGCGTCGTCCGGCGACAGCACCGCGACCGCCGCGGCCGCCGCGACCACCACGTACGAACCCATCCCTGCCCCGGAGGTCCTTCCGTGACCCGAGTGCTCGTCGTCGAGGACGAGGAATCCTTCAGCGACGCCCTGTCCTACATGCTCCGTAAGGAGGGCTTCGAAGTCGCCATCGCGGCGACCGGCCCGGACGGACTCGACGAATTCGAGCGCAACGGCGCCGACCTCGTCCTGCTCGACCTGATGCTGCCCGGCCTGCCCGGCACCGAGGTCTGCCGCCAGCTGCGCAGCCGCTCCAACGTCCCGGTGATCATGGTCACCGCCAAGGACAGCGAGATCGACAAGGTTGTCGGCCTTGAGATAGGAGCCGATGACTACGTCACCAAGCCCTTCTCCTCGCGCGAACTGGTCGCCCGCATCCGCGCGGTGCTCCGCCGCCGCGGCGAGCCCGAGGAGGTCGCCCCGCAGGCCCTGGAGGCCGGCCCGGTACGGATGGACGTCGACCGCCACGTGGTCACCGTCTCCGGCTCCAAGGTCGACCTGCCCCTGAAGGAGTTCGACCTCCTGGAGATGCTGCTGCGCAACGCGGGCCGCGTCCTCACCCGCATGCAGCTCATCGACCGGGTCTGGGGCGCCGACTACGTGGGCGACACCAAGACCTTGGACGTCCACGTGAAGCGCCTGCGCGCCAAGATCGAGCCGGACCCGGGGGCGCCCCGGTACCTGGTGACGGTACGGGGGCTCGGATACAAGTTCGAGCCGTAAACGGCACGGTGAAGACGGCACGGTGAGTACGGAGAAGGGCGGGGCCCCGGTGGGGTCCCGCCCTTCTTGCTCCGCGTACGTCGCTCAGTGCTCGGTGCCGGTCCCCGTGCCCGCGTCCGCGCTGTGCGAGGCGGACCCCGACGGCTCGGTGCTCGCGTCGCCCGCCGCGCCGGAGGGGCTGCCCGACGGGTCCGTGGCGGCCCCCGAAGCGGACTCCCTGGGCTTGCCGGACTGGCCGGGCTCGCCGGACTTCGCGGGCTTCGACGGCTTGCCACCGGGAGCCTGCGGCAGGGCGCTCGGGCCCCACTTGCTGAAGTAGCTCTCGGCGGGCACGACGAACGCTTCCATCTTCACGTCGCCGGTGCTGCTGAAGGAGAAGGTGACCGGCTGCGCGTTGCCGTCCTTGATGGCGTCGCCGCCGCCGGCCAGGACCGCCGAGGCGTTGTCCTTGCCGCCGATGACGATGGAGCCGCCGGCCGGGATGGTCAGCGGACCGTTCGGCTTGGAGTCCTTGTCGTCCTTGCCGCGCGTCAGCTTGGCCTTCTTGTCCGCGCCCTCGACCGTGATGGAGTTCAGGGTCTGGGGCTTGTCACCGGCGTTGAAGATCGTCGCGGCGATCGCGGCCGGACCCGTGGACTTCTGGTCGGGCTGCGTGATGACCATGGCGTTCTGGATCTTGATGTCGCCGACGGAGGTCGCGGCGTTGTCCGGCTTGACCTCCATCGTCTGTGCGTTGTTGCCCGCCGCGCACGCGGAGAGCGAGGCGAGCGAGAACGCGATGGCGGTGGCGGCGAGGGCGCCGCGTCGAAGGCTGCGGCTCACGGCGGCGGCAACTCCTTGAACGTGGGCGGTACAGGACGGGGCGGGCGGCCGTAAAGCCGTCCTAAGGGTGTGTCAGCGCGCTTAGGTTACCGAGCCGTTCCCGCACCACCGCACCCGACCCGCCCCTTAGCTCACACGACAGCCCACTCGGCGACGCAACCGACCCGGCTTCAGGAGTCACCGGCCCGCCCGGCCGTCCTCCGCCCCAGCTGTCTCAATGCTCCCGCAGGCCACTTTCGTAAAAGCGTCACCAAGAGACTCCGGTGTCACGCACCGTGGATTTCCGGTAAGGAATGCGAGAGGTCCGCAGAATTGATCACACGGCGGATCACGTGGCGGATCGCCCGCCGATCACGCATCGGCTTGATCAATTCGGAAACGCCCCGGACCGTGCCGAGCACATCTCTCCGGCGTCCGAACGGAGTATCGGAAGTTCACCGCTTGGAACCGCGCAAACCGGGACGTTCGGCCGCTTCGGGCGCCCTCGGGGGGCGCGTAACGGGCACGTTTCCGGCTCCCCGAAGAGCCGCTCCGACCTGCGAATACCCCGTTCCGATGCCCCTCCGCAGCACGTTCCTGTTGCTGTTGTCAAGCCCCGAGATATGCCCTGACCTGCGAAAACGCCATTCAGAAGAGGCGATTCTCGTGTTAGGATGGATAGCCACGGAAGGGGTACCTGTCACATGACGTTCAAGGTTGGCGACACCGTGGTCTATCCCCATCACGGGGCCGCGCTGATCGAGGCCATCGAAACTCGCCAGATCAAAGGCGTGGACAAGACCTACTTGGTGCTGAAGGTCGCCCAGGGCGACCTGACGGTGCGTGTGCCAGCGGACAATGCGGAGTTCGTCGGCGTGCGTGATGTGGTCGGGCAGGACGGCCTCGACCGGGTCTTCGAAGTACTGCGCGCGCCGTACGCCGAAGAGCCCACGAACTGGTCGCGCCGCTACAAGGCAAATCTCGAGAAGCTCGCCTCGGGCGATGTCATCAAGGTCGCGGAAGTCGTGCGTGACCTGTGGCGTCGGGAGCGCGAGCGTGGACTGTCGGCCGGTGAGAAGCGCATGCTCGCCAAGGCCCGCCAGATCCTGGTGAGCGAGCTCGC
The DNA here is from genome assembly GCF_040654255.1 of Streptomyces sp. NPDC050732. Classification (NCBI taxonomy): domain Bacteria; kingdom Bacillati; phylum Actinomycetota; class Actinomycetes; order Kitasatosporales; family Streptomycetaceae; genus Streptomyces; species Streptomyces sp. NPDC050732. The sequence goes on along the minus strand of NZ_JBFAHP010000018.1, from coordinate 53,553 downwards.
CCTCGCGGAGAACACGAACGAGGACAAGGCCGAGGCCCTGCTGGACGAGGTCCTCGCGTCCTGACGCGGACGGTCCGAGGTGCTTGAGAACCTCGGCGGTCCCGCGTCGACCAGGCGCAGCAATGCCGCGGTGCCCGCTGACCCTTACTGGAGTCGCCGGGCGCTGCGGCATGTTCGTACCCGCATATTCCTCGCACCCTGGCACATGTGAGAGCGGCCCCCGGGGAGCCGTGTTGGCGTGCTGGACTCGGCAGCTGGCTCGACCAGATGTCACGGAAGGGTCCGGTCAAGATGCCACCCCGGCACGGTGAGGCCATACCCACGTCGGCCGAGCACACAAACCTGAACGGAACCGATGTCTAGCGAATCCCGTACCGCGGTGGTCATTCCCGCGGCTGGGCGGGGCGTGCGCCTCGGCCCTGGCGCCCCCAAAGCGCTTCGCGCGCTGAACGGCACACCGATGCTCATCCACGCCGTGCGTGCCATGGCGGAATCCCGTGCCGTCTCCCTCGTCGTCGTGGTGGCACCACCGGACGGCGCGCCCGAGGTCAAGACGCTCCTCGACGACCACGCGCTGCCCGAGCGGACCGACTTTCTCGTCGTGCCCGGCGGCGAGAGCCGCCAGGAGTCCGTGCGGGCCGGCCTCGACGCGCTGCCGGCCGGCTTCGACATCGTGCTCGTGCACGACGCGGCCCGCCCGCTGGTGCCCGTCGACACGGTCGACGGCGTCATCCGGGCCGTACGCGAGGGGGCGCCCGCCGTCGTCCCCGCGCTGCCCCTGGCCGACACCGTCAAGCAGGTCGAGCCCGCGGCGACACCCGGACAGCCCGAGCCCGTCGTGGCGACGCCCGAGCGCGCCAGGCTGCGCGCCGTGCAGACGCCGCAGGGCTTCGACCGCGCCACGCTCGTGCGCGCGCACGAGACCGTCACCGACAACGTCACGGACGACGCCAGCATGGTCGAGCAGCTCGGCCTGCCCGTCGTCGTGGTGCCCGGCCACGAGGAGGCGTTCAAGGTGACGCGCCCCCTCGACCTGGTGCTCGCCGAAGCCGTCCTCGCCCGCAGGAGGGCCAACGATGGCTTCTGAGACGCCCGCGCCGGTGCTCCCTCTCGTCGGCATCGGCACCGACATCCACGCCTTCGAAGAGGGCCGCGAGCTGTGGTGCGCGGGCCTGAAGTGGGACGACGAGGGGCCCGGGCTCGCCGGGCACTCCGACGCCGACGTCGTCGCCCACGCCGCCTGCAACGCGCTGTTCTCCGCGGCCGGTCTCGGCGACCTCGGCGCGCACTTCGGCACCGGACGCCCCGAGTGGTCCGGCGCCTCCGGCCTGACCCTCCTCGCGGAGGCCGCCCGCATCGTCCGGGAGGCCGGCTTCACCATCGGCAACGTCGCCGTCCAGGTCATCGGCCCCCGCCCGAAGATCGGCAAGCGCAGGGACGAGGCGCAGAAGGTGCTCTCCGAAGCGGCCGGCGCCCCCGTCTCGGTCTCCGGCGCCACCACCGACGGCCTCGGCTTCCCCGGCCGGGGCGACGGCCTCGCCGCGGTGGCCACCGCGTTGGTCGTACGGACGACGCCCTGAGAGCCTTCCGCGGATTTCGGGTAAGCGTGGCTCCTACAAGGCAAGGCTCTCGCAGCCGGCTGTCCACGAAGGAGTGAAGCCATGTCCGCCGTACTGTCCGACCAGCTCAAGGCTCTTCTCGACGCACCGTCCTTCATCGTCGTCGCCACCATCCAGCCCGACGGCAGCCCGCAGCTGTCGCCGGTCTGGGTGAAGCGCGACGGTGACGACGTGCTGTTCTCCACCACGCTCGGGCGCCGCAAGGAGAAGAACCTGCGCCGCGACCCGCGGGTGACGGTGCTGCTCCAGCCCTTCGACGCGCCGTACACGTACGCGGAGATCCGCGGCACCGCGGAGATGACGACGGAGGGTGGCCAGGAGCTGATCGACGAGTTGTCGGTGAAGTACACCGGCAAGAAGTACGCGGAGTTCAACCCGGACTCGGTGAACGACTCCCCGAGGGTCGTCGTCCGGGTGACCGCGCGGAAGGTCGTCGGGCGGCTCTGAGGGGCGCCGGCACGTCACAGTTATGTGCATGGTGGCCAAGGGGGCGTGGGGCACTGCCCCACGCCCACTACCCTGGAGTGGTGACGATTCGCCTGTACGACACCAGCGCCCGGCAGATCCGTGACTTCAGCCCTCTCAACGACGGCTGCGTCTCGATCTACCTCTGTGGTGCCACGGTCCAGGCTGCACCGCACATCGGGCACATCAGGTCCGGCCTGAACTTCGACATCATGCGCCGCTGGTTCGCCTACCGCGGCTACGACGTGACGTTCATCCGCAATGTGACCGACATCGACGACAAGATCATCCGGAAGTCGGGCGAGCAGGGCCGGCCCTGGTGGTCCATCGGGTACGAGAACGAGCGCGCCTTCAACAGCGGGTACGACGCGCTCGGCTGCCTGCCGCCCACCTACGAGCCGCGCGCCACCGGCCACATCACCGAGATGGTCGAGATGATGCGCGGCCTCATCGAGCGCGGCCACGCCTACGAGGCCGACGGCAACGTCTACTTCGACGTGCGGTCCTTCCCGGAGTACCTGGAGCTCTCCAACCAGGACCTGGACGAGCTGCGCCAGCCCTCGGGCGAGGGCGAGACCGGCAAGCGCGACCCGCGTGACTTCGCCATGTGGAAGGCCGCCAAGGAGGGGGAGCCCAGCTGGGAGACCCCCTGGGGGCGCGGCCGGCCCGGCTGGCACCTGGAGTGCTCGGCGATGGCCCACAAGTACCTGGGCACGGAGTTCGACATCCACGGCGGCGGGATCGACCTGATCTTCCCGCACCACGAGAACGAGATCGCGCAGGCCAAGGCCTTCGGTGACACCTTCGCGCGCTACTGGGTGCACAACGGCTGGGTCACCATGAGCGGCGAGAAGATGTCCAAGTCGCTGGGCAACTCGGTGCTCGTCAGCGAAATGGTCAAGCAGTGGCGCCCGATCGTGCTGCGCTACTACCTCGGCACCCCGCACTACCGCTCCATGATCGAGTACAGCCCGGAGGCCCTGCGCGAGGCCGAGTCCGCGTTCGCCCGCATCGAGGGCTTCGTGCAGCGCGTGGTGGAGAAGGCCGGCGGCGTCGTCGAGCCCGCCTCCGAGGTGCCGCCCGCGTTCGCCGACGCCATGGACGACGACATGGGCGTCCCGCAGGCGCTCGCCATCGTGCACACCACGGTCCGGCAGGGGAACAGCGCCCTGGCCGCCGACGACAAGGAAGCCGCCGTGGAGCGCCTCGCCGAGGTGCGGGCCATGCTCGGCGTCCTCGGCCTCGACCCGCTCGACCCGCACTGGGCGGGCGGCGAGCAGGACCGCGGCGAAGACCTGCACGGCGTCGTGGACACCCTCGTCCGCCTCGTCCTCGACCAGCGGGAGGCCGCCCGCGGCCGCAAGGACTGGGGCACCGCCGACGCCATCCGCGACCAGCTCAACCAGTCGGGCCTCGTCATCGAGGACAGCCCGACCGGGCCCCGCTGGACGCTCGGGCCGCGTTAAGCCGCGCCCGCGATGTGCCGCCCGGCCTTCCGGGCGGCACACTTCATAGACGTACACCTCTGCGCGTACGCACGTACGCGCACACGCATCACAACAGACAGGTAGGTCATGGCCGCTAACAACCGCCGCATGTCCGGCAAGAAGGGCGCGCAGGTCGGCAGCGGCGGCAATCGGCGCCGCGGCCTGGAGGGCAAGGGTCCGACGCCGCCCGCCGAGGCGCGCAAGGGGCATGTGAAGAACCGCATCGCCACCGCCAAGGCCAAGAAGGCCGTCGGCCGCCGCGGCACGCCCAAGGGGCGCGGCGGCAAGGGCACGTCCGAGATGGTCATCGGCCGCAACCCCGTCTTCGAGGCGCTGCGCGACGGCGTGCCCGCCTCCACGCTCTACGTCCAGCAGTTCATCGACAACGACGAGCGGGTCCGCGAGGCGCTCCAGCTCGCGGCCGAGCGCGGCGGCATCCACCTCATGGAGGCGCCGCGCCCCGAGCTGGACCGCATGACGAACGGCCTCAACCACCAGGGCCTCGTGCTCCAGGTCCCGCCGTACGAGTACGCGCACCCGGAGGACCTCGTCGCCGCCGCGTTCGACGAGGGCGAGGACCCGCTGATCGTCGCGCTCGACGGCGTGACGGACCCGCGCAACCTCGGTGCGATCGTCCGCTCGGTCACCGCGTTCGGCGGCCACGGCGTCGTCGTGCCCGAGCGCCGGGCCGCCGGTATGACGGCCGGCGCGTGGAAGACCTCGGCCGGTACGGCCGCGCGCACGCCGGTCGCCCGCTGCACGAACCTGACGCGCGCCCTGGAGGCGTACAAGAAGGCGGGCGTCGCCATCGTCGGCCTCGCGGCGGACGGCGAGCACGAGATCGGTGACCTGGAGGCCCTCAACGGCCCCGTCGTCATCGTGGTCGGCAGCGAGGGCAAGGGCCTCTCCCGCCTCGTCGGCGAAACCTGCGACTTCCGGGTGCGGATTCCGATGCCGGGTGGGGCGGAGTCCCTCAACGCCGGTGTCGCCGCCGGTGTCGTGCTGTACGAGGCTTCGCGGCGCCGCGCGTAGGAGTTCCCGGGCGTACAGATGTCCGGACCGTGTGATCCCTTGACGGGGGTCTCTTGACGCGGTCCGGACATTTCCCCGTGGTCAAGGCAGTGTCCTAAACACACATCACTCGGTTAGATGAGTGTGGACACCAGAACACCCCGCACTCCCACAGGGGGAAGCTCGTCAGGTTTCGACGATGCTCCCGCGCTGAGCATGGTGAAGGTGCCGAGCGACCCGGCGCAGGTCATCGTCAATCACGCGAGTTTCCGCGTGCAGCTTCCCGCCGCTGGGCGCACTCAATCCCCTCGTATCTCACGGCACTTGGGCACTCCCGACGAGACGGTGCGCATCCCCGCCGTCGCCGCGGCGGCCAAGCGCCGCGCGCCCGTCGTCTGGAGCGGGAAGTCCGACCCTGACGACACCGGCGCGATCAGACTGCTGCAGGCCGTCCGCGGCAGCGGCATGCTCCGTTCGGCCGAAGAGGCAGGGCCCTACGACGAGGGCGGCGCCACGCAGGTCATCCCGCGCGTCGACCTCGACGAAGGGCCCGAGACCGTCGAGACGCCCGCCGTCATCGGGCCGCGCACCCCCGAGTCCGGGACCCGGATGCTGCCGCGCACGCGGCCGTCCGGCAGCGACTACGACGAGCGGCTCGACGAGCAGGGCCGATACGCAGACGACGCGGACGGCATGGCCGACGCGTATGACGACGACGCGTACGACGACGGTGGCGAGGGCCAGGAGCGGGTCCGCAGACGCGGCTCCGACCCCGTCCGGCACGCGTACTACCCCGGCCGCCGGATGAACCTCGGCGTCGTCCTGCTCCCGCTGCGCGTCTTCCTCGGCTTCATCTCCATCTACGCCGGCATGGGCAAGCTCTGCGACCCCGTCTACTTCGACGGCGGCGAACGCGGCTCCATGGTCAAGTGGCTCAACTCCCTGCACCCCTGGGCGCTCGCCGAGCCGCTGCGCGACTTCGCCCTCCAGCACCCGGTGGGCGCCGGGCTCTGCATCGCCTTCCTCCAGGTCGTCGTCGGCGTCCTGACCGTGCTCGGGCTCTGGCAGCGGGTCGCCGCCTCGATCGGCGTGCTGCTCTCGGCGGCGCTCATCGTCACCGTCAGCTGGAAGACCGTTCCCGCCTACGACGCGCCCGACATCATCTACCTCGCCGCCTGGTCGCCGCTGATCATCGCGGGCGCCCCCGTCTACTCCATCGACGGGCGGCTCGCGGGCGAGGCCTGGCGCACGCTCGGCCCGCGCGTCGACATCTGGGACCTGCGGCGGCGCGTGCTGCGGCGCGGCGGCCTGATCGGTGCCGTGGTGGTCGGTGTCACGCTGCTCATCGGGTCGATGCTGGGCGGCGCCGTGCGCGACGCGGACCGGGTCACCGTGCCGGGCCCCGGCGAGCCGCCGCGCAACGAACTGCCGGGCTCGCCGCTGCCGCAGGACCCCGCGAAGAAGCGCAAAGAGCGCCAGTCGCAGTCCCCGTCCGCCTCGACGGGGACCCCCCCGGTGCGGGGCAGCTCCGCGACGCCCACGCAGGGCGCCACGGCGCCGGGCGCGGCCACCCGGGAGACGGGCACGACCGGCTCCACGGGCGCGGGGCAGCCCAGCCAGCCGCAGGGCAGCAGCACGGCGGGACAGGCTCCGCCGCAGCAGTCCGCGCCGCAGCGGCCGTCGGCGACGACCGCGGGCCCGTCGTCCAGCGGTGGTACCGGTGGCAGTCCGGGCGGTACCGGTACGTCCGGCGGCACGAGCGGCGGCGCGGAGGAGAGGCCCGGCGGTCTGCTGGGCGGCGTACTCGGCCGCTGAGCGCGGCGGCGCTCCCCTTTCCCCGCGCTACGCCGACGGGCCCCGCACACACACTGTGCGGGGCCCGTCGGCATACGTACGGTCAGCGGGGCAGCGGGGTCAACGGCCCTGCGCGGCCAGTTCCTTGGCGGCCTCGGTGAGGTCCTTCGCGGTGTCGATCGCGCGCCAGTAGGCGCCCTGCGGCAGCGGGTAGCCCGCCAGGCGCTTCTCGCGGGCCAGGCGCGGGAACGTGGTGCGCTCGTGGTCGCCGAGGTCAGGCAGGAGCGCGGTGAACGAGGCCGAGAAGACGTACACGCCCGCGTTGATGAGGTACGGGGACGGCGGGGCCTCGATGAAGTCCGTGATGTGGCCGAACGCGTCCGTCTCGACGGCGCCCCACGGGATGCGGGGGCGGGCCAGGGCGAGGGTCGCTGTGGCGTCGCGCTCGGCGTGGAAGGCCGCCATGTCGCGCAGCGAGAAGCGGGTCCAGATGTCGCCGTTCGTCGCGTACCAGGGCTGGTCCGCGTGCGGCAGGTGCCGGGCGGCGTACTTGAGGCCGCCGCCCCGGCCCAGCGGCTCCTTCTCGACGACCGTGCTCACGTTCAGCGGGAGGTCGGCGGAGTCCAGCCACTCCTGGAGGACCTCCGCGAGGTGCCCGCAGGAGACGACGGCGTCCGTCACGCCCTCCTCGGCCAGCCAGGCAAGCTGATGGCCGATGATCGGGGTCCCCGTGCCGGGGATCTCGACCATCGGCTTGGGCCGGTCGTCGGTGTAGGGGCGGAGCCTGGAGCCCTGGCCTCCGGCCAGGACGACAGCCTGCGTGGGCTTCAGCGTGGTCATGCTGAAACCCTACGCGGCGCGGTGGTGCGGGCCGGCTCAGCGGTTGTGCAGATGGGCGGCGGCCACGCCGGTCGCGAAGGAGGTGTCGCAGACGGGCCTCGCGTACGACTGGGCGCGGGTCGGGCCGTACACGCGCACGGCGGCACGGCCGAGCGCGCGGGCGATCGCCGCGCAGTGCCGGGCGAGCGAGGGGTGGCGGTTCACCTCCTGCTGGAGATGGGTGAGCGCGACGCCGGGGTTCTTCTCCTGGAGTTCCAGGAGGAGCCGGTCGCGCAGGATGTCCTGCGGGGCGCGGGACTTGGCGGGCTTGGAGAGGTTGTCGGCGGATGCGGTGAGCATCGAGTCCGAGGAGTTCCCCGACCAGTTGACGCTGGTGACCGCGAGGGTCCCGGAAAGCACCAGCATCACGGGCAGGACGAGAGCGAGCGTGCGGCCGATGCGGCGGGCGGGGCCCCGGTGGGCTCGGCGCGGCTTCTGGGTGTAGTTGGCGGAGTGCGTCACGCGAGGAGCGTAGCGCTAGGTGATGATTTGGCGACATTTAGTCACCCGGTCGAGCGACGGCGAAGTGGGTTTCTCTCACGCGGTGTTGACGCGCGCAAGTGAAATGACCGTTCTGCCGGGGTATTTGTCGACAACGAGAGGCTTTCCGGGGTTTCTCCGGAACTCCGGTTGGACGTACACGAAGGGCCCCGCACGCACGGTGCGGGGCCCTTCGGCAAGGCAAGGCGGGGCGGGGCGGAGCGTCAGTCGCTGAGGCGCTCGCCCGTCGACGTCGAGAACACGTGGGTCTCACCCGGACGCGGCACGACGTGCAGCTGGGCGCCCTTCTCCGGGACCCGGCGGCCGTTCACACGGACCACGAGGTCCTTGTGCTCGCCGCCGACCTCGGCGGAGCCGTAGACGTAGCCGTCGGCGCCGAGCTCCTCCACGACGTTCACGGAGACGGCGAGGCCCGCCGGGGCGTCCGCGGTCTCCTTGGAGAGGGACTTCACGGCTTCGCCGTCCTGCTCGACGATGTCGAAGTGCTCGGGACGGACGCCGACGGTGACGGTGCGGTCGCCGCGGTCGGCGGCGGCGCTGAGCGCCTCACGGTTCACGGGCACGACCGAGTTGCCGAACTTCACGCCGCCGTCGGTGATCGGGACCTCGACGAGGTTCATGGCGGGGGAGCCGATGAAGCCGGCGACGAAGAGGTTGGCCGGGCGGTCGTACATGTTGCGCGGCGAGTCGACCTGCTGGAGCAGACCGTCCTTCAGGACGGCCACGCGGTCGCCCATGGTCATGGCCTCGACCTGGTCGTGGGTCACGTACACGGTGGTGATGCCGAGGCGGCGCTGGAGCGACGCGATCTGCGTACGCGTCGACACGCGCAGCTTGGCGTCGAGGTTCGACAGCGGCTCGTCCATGAGGAACACCTGCGGCTCACGCACGATGGCGCGACCCATGGCGACACGCTGACGCTGACCGCCGGAGAGCGCCTTCGGCTTGCGGCCGAGGTACTCGGTGAGGTCCAGGATCTTGGCGGCGTCCTCGACCTTCTGCCGGATCTCCGCCTTGTTCACGCCGGCGATCTTCAGGGCGAAGCCCATGTTGTCGGCGACGGTCATGTGCGGGTACAGCGCGTAGTTCTGGAACACCATGGCGATGTCCCGGTCCTTCGGCGGCAGGTGCGTGACGTCGCGGTCACCGATGCGGATGGCGCCGGCGTTCACGTCCTCAAGCCCCGCGAGCATGCGGAGCGAGGTGGACTTGCCGCAGCCGGACGGGCCGACGAGTACGAGGAATTCGCCGTCCTCGATCTCGATGTCGAGGCCGTCGACGGCGGGCTTGTCGCCACCCGGGTAGATGCGGGTCGCCTTGTCGAACGTAACAGTGGCCATGGTGAGGGCCCCCTTCACCGGCAGGAACGTGCCGGACGATCCGAGTAGAGGGAGTGGTGTAGTCCACCTGAGTGAACTGCTCGTGACCGTATCCCGGGGGGCAGCCGTCTGTCAGTAGTCGCGGTGCTGTGACCTTCGAGGAAATTTTCGACGGGCGCGCGGGCGGTGTTGGTTACACTGCTCGGGCACGTCCGGCGCACGTCCGGTGTGCGTGCCTCCTTAGCTCAGATGGCCAGAGCAACGCACTTGTAATGCGTAGGTCGTCGGTTCGAATCCGACAGGGGGCTCCGTAGGCGAAGGCCCAGGCCACCTCTTCGGTGGCCTGGGCCTTCGGGGGTTTCGGGGCGGGTGGGGCTAGCGGGTGACGGGTGACGTCGCCTTGCTCGTGGAGGTGCCGTCGCGGTGGCCCGTGCGGTGGGCCGTCACCTTGACCGTGATCTTCTTGCCGCGCTGGGCGGTCTTCAGGGGCAGGGACGACGTGGTGGCGCCGGTGATCTTCGTGCCGTTCGCGTACCACTGGTAGGAGTACGAGGACGGGACGGGCGACCAGGTGCCCTTTGCGGCCTTGAGGGTCTTGCCGACCTTCGCGGTGCCGCTGATCGTGGGTTTCGCCGTGGCCTTGGGCGCGGTGCCCTTGGCGACCGGCACGGGCGCGGAGCTCGCCGACGCGTTCCGCGAGCCCGCGTGGGCGGTGACCGTGACGGTCAGCTTCTTGTCCAGGTACTTCGCCGGGACCTTGTACGTCGGGGCCGTGGCGCCCTCGATGGGCTCGCCGTCGGCCTTCCACTGGTAGGTGTACGAGGACGGGGTGGGCGTCCAGGTGCCGGGGGCGGCGGTGACCTTGGAGCCGACGGTGGCGGTGCCCGTGATTCTGGGCGCGGTGGTGTTCGTCAGCTCCGGCTCGGTGACGGTGAAGGTGCCGCGCTGGTACTGCCCGTTCGCGTAGACGCTGAGGTTCCAGTCGCCGGCGGGGATGCCGGTCAGGTCGAGCGTCGCCTTCAGCTTGCGGTTGTCGGCCGACACCGACTGCGTCTTGGCCGTGAGGGTCTTGCCCGCCTGGGTGAGCCGGACCGTGAAGTCGGGGTGGAGGGCAGTGCCCGTCACCGTGAGCGTGGGCTTGGTGCCGCTGGGCGCCGTGGTGGGCGTCACGCCGGTGACGGTGACCTTCTCGCCGCCGCAGCGGGCGAACGAGCACTTGAGCGTGGCGCGGTAGGCGGTCTTGCCGGCCTTCTCAGGGAGGCCGAGGACCAGGAGGGAGGGCCTGGACGGTGCCGACGCCGACTCGTTCACCCCGCAGACGTAGCCGTTCGGGCTGGTCAGGGTGCAGCCGTTGGTCCACTTGTTGTCGTAGAGCGAGGGGACCGCCGTCGTCCCGGCGCCGGTCGTGTCGGTGATCTCGGCGTCGAAGCGGTCGCCGTCGACGGTGGGCAGGACCGCGCACACCGCGGTGCGGGACTCGTCGAGGGTGCCGGTGACCGGTCCGTAGCCGTAGGCGACGGAGGGGACCTTGGCGCACTCGGCGGCGGGGCCGTCGGCGGTGGCGACGCGTAGGGCGTCGAGGCGGTACTCGGGTGCCGCCTTGAGGCGGGCCGGTACCTGGACGAGGGCCTGGTGGGTGGTGCTGCCGGTGGCCGCGCAGGCGCGGTTGCGGAAGGAGCACTCGGGGGTGCCGTCGCCGCCCATGACGGCGACGTTGGCGGTGCCGAGGGCGTCGCGCACGTCGACGTGCAGGACGTCGGCGTCGGCCGCCGTGGTGACCTGGTGGCAGCGGATGCTTCCCGGGGCGCCGTACGAGCCCTTCACGGAGGGGCCGCCGACCTTCGCGGCCGTCGTCCTCGCGCAGCCCGCGGACGACGCCGTCGACGTCACGTCGCGGCGCGTCAGGGTGTAGCCGGCCGGCTTGTCGCTGCCGGTGACCAGGACCGTGTGGGCCTTGCCTGGCGTCAGCGAGCAGACCGTCCAGCCGTCGGTGGTGGCGTAGCGGTCGCAGACGCGCTTGCCGGTGGAGTCCAGCACCGAGAACTTGGCGGGGACGTCGCCTGAGGTGGCCGTCAGCTGCAGGAGTTCGGCCGCGGTGTGGGCGTCGGCCGGGATGGTCAGGCAGTGCGAGAAGACTCCGTCGCCGGTGGTGAGGGTGGCCTTGGCGCCGTCGTCGGAGAAGCTGCCCGCGGGCAGGACGGGGCAGTCGTTCGCCGCGTCGGTGCGGTGGACGGCGACCGTGTACGGGCCGGTGCGGGGGGTTCCGTCGGCGTGCACGAGGGCGCGGTAGGGCGCGGTGCCGGTGAGCGCGCAGTCGCCCGCGGAGAGCTCTTCCCCGGAGCACTGGGCGGTGCCTTCGCGGTCGAGGACCTCGACGGCCGGGTCCACCCCCGGGGTGTCGAGCGCGGTGAGCGCGGCGATCCGGGAGTCCTTCGGCGCGGGGAGGTTCAGGCAGTCGTACTGCCCGGCGTCGCGGAACACGCCCTTGTGCGGGCCCATTTCGCTCTTCACGCAGCCGCTGTCGGAGGCCCGGTCGAGGACGACGAGGCCGCGCGGGGTGTCGTGGAACGGGGACGAGCCGTCGAGGTAGGCGGTGTAGGTGCCCGCGGCGGGCAGGGTGCAGGGCGACTCGGTGTTGCGGCAGACGGTCTTGCCGGAGCGGTCGTGCACGCGTATCCAAGCTGGGTCGCTGTCCTCACCGTCCTCGGCGACGGAGTCGAAGCGGTACTTGCCCGCCTTCTCGGCCGTGACCGTGTAGCAGGGTGTGGTGATCAAGTCCTGTGCGGTCAGCGGGCCGTAGGGGCGGACGGGGGAGGCCGGGCAGCCCTGCGGGTCGTTCAGGCGGCGCGCCGTGACCGCGTACTCGGCGGGGAAGCCCCTCTCCGCCCTCGTGACGCGGGACAGGGCGCGGTAGGGGCCCTTGCCGGGCAGGACGCAGCTGTCCTCGTCGTCCTCGGGGAAGCGGGGGCAGATCCGGGCGCCGGTGGCGTCGGTGATCCAGGCGATGGCCTCGCCGTACGCCTTGGTGCCGCGGGTGAGCCGGATGCGGTCGCCGGGCTCGGCGTCGAAGGGCTGGCAGCCGATCTCGACGGGGCTGGTGGACGTACGCGTCGGTGTCGGCAGGTCCCATGCGGTGCCGGCCCGCGGTGCGCAGCCGCGGTCGCCGCCGAGCGGTACGACGGTGACCGCGGTGTCGGCGTCCTTCCAGCCGCTGTTGCTGACCTTCAGCGTGTAGGTGCTCGCCGCGGCGAGGTCGCACCAGCCGTCGACGCGGTACTCGCTGTCGAAGCAGTCGACCGGGGTGTCGCCGCTGTAGACCTCGGCGTGTGCGTCGTTGCTGGAGTCGTCGAACGAGACCAGGTGGAGGCCCGCCTCGGTGGTGGTGAAGGTGTAACAGGTGGACGCGTCGGGTGCGACCTTCGCCCTGCCGACCGCGCCGCCCGGGTCGCCGAACGGGGCGAGGGCGAGCGGCGCGCACTCCGTTCCGGCGGCGTGGGCGGCCGTCGTGGGCAGCACGGACGGTAGAAGCAGGGCGAGCAGTGCGGTCAGGGTGAAGAGCACGGCGGTGGACACCGCAGGTCTCGTGGATCTCGCAGGTCTCGCGGGTCTCGTGGATCTCGTGGATCTCGTGGATCTCGGACAGGGACGTGGTTCAGGCATCGAGCCCCCCCAGGCTGAACGGATGTTCGGGTGATCGTGGCACAAGGGTGTGTCAACGGGCCTGGAGGGGCCACCGGTTTCGGAAGCGGGCGCTGAGTGGGCGCTCAGTGGCGGCCCGCCACCCTGTCCGCCCACCGGGCCAGGCGGGACGACTCGGCGGTGTGGGTGGTCAGTTCGCGGCGGTCGGCCGCGTGGTACGTGGCGTACATGCCGTGGACGCCGAGCCAGCGGAACGGTTCCGGTTCCCAGCGGCGGCCCTTGTGGCCGACCCAGGGGAGGGTGGTGAGGTCCGTGGGGCCCGCCTGGCCCGAGTCCTGCTGGACCAGGTCGCGCAGGGTGCGGGCGGCGAGGTTGGCGGTGGCGACGCCGGAGCCGACGTAGCCGCCCGCCCAGCCGAGGCCCGTGGCGCGGTCCAGGGTGACCGTGGCGCACCAGTCGCGGGGCACGCCGAGGACGCCGGACCAGGCGTGGGCGACCCGGACGCCCGCGAGCTGGGGGAAGAAGCGGAGGAGGATGGAGTGCAGGGCTTCGACCGTGGGCTGCTGGGTGCGGCCGTCGTTGTCCGTCTTCGAGCCGTAGCGGTACGGGACGCCGCGGCCGCCGAGTGCGATGCGGCCGTCGGCGGTGCGCTGGGCGTACATGTACGCGTGGGCCATGTCGCCGAGCGTTTCGCGGCCCTCCCAGCCGATCGACTCCCACTGGGCGGGTGACAGGGGTTCCGTCGCGATCATCGAGGAGTTCATGGGGAGCCAGGTGCGGCGCCGGCCCTTCAGGGAGGCCGTGAAGCCCTCCGTGCAGCGCAGGACGTAGGGGGCGCGGACCGTGCCGTACGGGGTGACCGCGTGCTTCGGCCTGATCTCCGTGACCGGCGTCGACTCGTGGATCGTGACGCCCAGGGCCTCCACGGCGTCGGCCAGGCCCTTGACCAGTTTCACCGGGTGCAGGCGGGCGCCGTGCGGGGTCCACGTCGAGCCGACGGCTCCGGCGATCCGTATCCGTTCGGCCGTCTCGCGGGCGCCGTGCAGGGTGCGGTCCTTCTCGCCGTACGAGAGTTCCGTCTCGTGGAAGGCCTTGAGGCGCGTCAACTGGGCCGGGGTGTACGCCACTTCGAGTACGCCGCCCCGGTGGATGTCCGCGTCGATCGACTCCTCGGCGGCGGCGCGGACCACTTCGTCGACCGTGTCGTTCATCGCCCGCTGCAGGCGGACCGCCGCTTCGTGGCCGTGCGACTTGGCGGTGGGGGTCCCCCCTGCTCTTCAAGAGCTTGGGGGAGGTCGCGGCCCGCGATGCCGTTGTAGAGCCAGCCGCCGTTGCGGCCGGAGGCTCCGTAGCCGCAGAACTTCTGCTCCAGGACGGTGACGCGGAGGAAGGGGGCGGCCTTCTTCAGGTAGTAGGCGGTCCACAGGCCGGTGTAGCCGCCGCCGACGACGCAGACGTCCGCCGTGGCGTCGGAGGTCAGGGGTTCGCGGGCCGTGGGCAGGCCGTCGTCGGCGTACCAGAACGATATGCCGCCGTTGACCGTGCCGGCCGTGTGGTGGGTGTTGTTCGCGCTGCTCATGGGCGGACGTTACTGCGCAGGTGGGGGCCGTGGGCAGGGGTCGGAGCCGGGGTCCCGCGGGGCGGGTCGTCGGCCGGGCGGGGGGCCGGGTAGATTCCGATGCTTTGAGCGGTACGTGGAGAAACTGGGAGGGCTCAACTCATGGCCGTACACAAGGCCGGACGCAAGGCCGGGCGCGTCGCAGCCGCGGTGGCAGCGGCGGCGCTGATCGGGGCGGCCGCGTCGGCCTGCGGTCCCGACGACGGCAGCACCGACGACAAGGGCGGCTCCGTCAGTGAGAAGCCCGCCGCGAAGTCCCCGGGCCCGGAAGCGCGTGGCTCCGACGCCCCGGAAGCCGATGCCCCGGGTTCCGACGCCCCGGAGGCGAAGGCGCCCTCGGCGGCGACTGCCCGGCTCGCCGGCGTGCCCGCGTCGGTGAAGGGCGGCGTCATCACCGTCGGTGATCCGAAGGCCAAGCATACGGTCAAGGTGTACGAGGACCCGCGCTGCCCGTTCTGTAAAAAGTTCGAGGACGGCGGGGCGCAGGCGCTGGTGAAGCCGGTGGCCGACGGCGAGGTGAAGGTCGAGTACACGATCGCCTCGTTCCTCGACAAGAACCTCGGCGGCAGCGGCTCGGTGAACGCGGCGAACGCGCTGCGGGCGTCCGTGGAGGCGGGCAGATTCCCGCAGTACCACGCCGCCGTCTTCGCCAACCAGGCGGCGGAGGAGACCGACGACGCCTACACCCCGGCCTTCCTCCTGAAGATCGCCGACAAGGTCGAGGGGCTGCGCGGCGGCGCCTTCGACAAGGCGGTCACCAACGGGACGTACAAGAAGTGGGTCGGCGAGGCGATGGACGCCTTCAGCGACGACGGCATCCAGGCCACGCCGACGGTCTTCATCGACGGCAAGAAGTCCGGCGGCCAGGCGCTGTACGAGCGGGCGGCGTTCGCCAAGGAGCTCAAGGCGGCGGGCATTTCCTGACCCCGGCCCCGGCCCGCCCCTTGCCCCGCCCCTTCCATCGCCTCGCCCCCCACGGAAAACCGCGTGCGGCGTACGCGCGTACGTCGGTAATGTCCCGCCCGTGATCGACATTCGCATTCCGGACGAGCTGGTCGAGTCGCAGCACATGTACGCGGGGGAGCCGGGACGGGCGTTCATCGCCGGGCTGCCCGCGCGCGTGAGGGAGTTCGTCGACCGCTGGGACCTGACCGTCGACGGCGAGCCGATGCACGGCATGGCCGCGCTCGTCCTGCCCGTCGTGCGCGCCGACGGCACGCCCGCGGCGGTCAAGTTCCAGCTCCTCGACGAGGAGACCGAGGGCGAGCCGGTCGCGCTGCGCATATGGGACGGGGACGGCGCCGTGCGCCTCCTCGACCACGACGGCGACACCGGCACGATGCTGCTCGAACGCCTCGACTCCGGGCGGATGCTGTCGACGATGACCGACACCCGCAAGGCCGTCCTCGTCCTCGCCGAACTCCTCGCCCGGCTCACCGCGACCCCCGCGCCCGCCGGGATGCGCACGCTCGCCGGCATCGCGGCCGAGATGGTCGAGGAGCTGCCCGGCGCCCTGAAGTCGATCACCGACCCGGGCGAGCGCGCGCTCGTCGAGCGGTGCGGGGGCGCGGTGCGCGAGGTCATGGGCGAGGCCGGCGACCGGATGCTGCACTGGGACCTGCACTTCGAGAACGTCCTGGCGAGCGACCGCGAGCCGTGGCTCGCCATCGACCCGAAGCCGCTCGCCGGGGACCCCGGCTTCGACCTGTGGCCCGCCCTCGACAACAAGTTCGACGCCGACGACGTGCTGTGGCGGTTCGACGCGATGACGGAGGTCCTCGGTCTCGACCGCGAGCGGGCCCGCGCCTGGACCCTCGGCCGTGTCCTGCAGAACGCGCTGTGGGAGGTCCAGGACGGACGGCCGCCGGTGGCCGACGACATGGAGATCGCGCGGCGGCTGCTCGGCCGGTGAGACGGGTTGGCTCCGGCGGCCCGGGGCTGGCAGCCTGCCGCCATGATTCGTACCGCCACACCCGCCGACGTCCCCGTCATCCACGCGCTGGTCCGCGACCTCGCCGCGTACGAGAAGGTGCCCGACGAGGCGAGGGCCACCGAGGAGCAGCTGCGTGAGGCGCTCTTCGGGGAGCGCCCCGCCGCGTTCGCGCACATCGCGGAGGACGACACCTCCGGCGAGGCCGTCGGCTTCGCGCTGTGGTTCCTGAACTTCTCCACCTGGCGCGGCGTGCACGGGATCTACCTGGAGGACCTGTACGTACGCCCCGAGGCGCGCCGCGGCGGACACGGCAAGGCGCTCCTGACCGAGCTCGCGCGGATCTGCGTGGAGCGCGGCTACGAGCGGCTGGAATGGGCCGTACTCGACTGGAACGAGCCGTCGATCAACTTCTACAAGTCGCTCGGGGCGCTGCCCCAGGACGAGTGGACCGTGTACCGGCTGACCGATGACGCGCTCACGGCGCTGGGGCGCGGCCAGGACCACAGGGGCGCCTGGGTTTCCGGAGGTTCCTAGAACTCGTCCACGGTGTGCGGCAGGAGAGCCGTGCGCAGCGCCGCGTCCAGTGCCGTCGCCGTGCCCGCCGTGTGCTCCGTCGCCAGGCCCGCGCGGACCAGGGCGTCGGTCTTCGTGCCGCCCAGGTAGCAGGCGGCCAGGTCGCGTACGTCGAGGGTGAGGTCCGCGGGGTCCTCGGTCCTCTCGTACGTACAGCCCGCGGGGGACGCCGTCAGGCGGTGGCGGCCCTCGTTGGCCGGGAGGCGGTCGTCGCGCACGTCGAGGACGACGTCCACCGGGGCCGCCCAGGAGCGGGACTCCAGCGCCTCGCGCACGTCGAGGAGGCGGACCCACAGCGCGGGGAACTCGCCCGTGACGCGCACCTGGTCGCGGTCGGCGGCGAAGAGGTGCAGCGGGTCGTCCAGGGGGCGGCCCCAGGCGCGGACCTGGCCGGTCAGGTCGATCGACGCGAGGTAGCGCCAGAGGGTGGCAGCGGCGGCCGGGGTGTCCGCCTCCAGGTCGTCGAGGCGGACGAGGCCGGGGGCGTCGTCGCGGGTCTTGGTGCGGTAGATCGCGTAACCGGCCGGGGGGCCCGCGGGGTCGCCGAGGACGACGACGCGGGGCGGCGACAGCTCGTCGTCCTCCTCGTCCTCCGTCACCAGCCACTCCTCGCGCCACCACGCCTCACTGCGGGCGATCCGGCCGGCGCGCTCCGCGCGGGTGCGGTCGTAGTACGCCGCGAGGAGCTCGGGCGCGTCGGACGGGTCGACCAGGCGCAGCGGCCGGTCGTCCGGGGTGATGCGCAGGGCCAGCGGGCGCCGGGAGTCGATCTCCAGGGTGTGGCCGTGGGTGGCGGGGCCGAAGCCGAACCTGCCGTAGATCGCGTCCTCCGACGCCCACAGCGCCGCGATCGGCGAGCCGTCCGCCGTCGCCCTCGCGAACAGCTCCGCGAGCATGCCGGAGAGCACGCCGCGGCGCCGGTGGGTCGGCGCCACGGACACGAACGTCAGGCATGGGCAGGGCAGTTCGCCGCCCGGCACCGACAGGGTGAAGGGGAACGCCGCGACGAAGCCGACGAGTTCGCCGTTCTCGTACGCGCCGACGCGGGTGCAGTCGCGCAGCAGGTCGTGGTGGTGCTTGCGCTTCTCGTCCTCCGGGGTCTCGTGGAAGACGAGGTAGGCGAGGGAGAGCGCGCGGTCGATCCCCGCTTCGGGGATGTCGTGGAACTGGACGGATTCCTTGGCCGTAGCCATAGACGTAGCCATATAACGGACGGTAGTTCCCGGAAGTCGTGCGGGCATCCGGATTTCGGGTCGGGCTCTCAGGGGACGAGGACGACTTTGCCCATCGTGGCGCGGGTCTCCAGCGCGCGGTGTGCCGCCGCCGCCTCCGCGAGGGGGTAGCGCTGCACGGCCGGTGTGAAGTGGCCGAGCGAGGCGGCGGTGAGGGCGGCGAGCTCCAGGGCGCGGACGGGGTTGTCGCCGCCCGCCTTCCGCATCATCGCCAGGCCGAGGACGTTGACCTGGGTGATGCCGCGCTCGGCGAGCTCCGCCTCGGTGAACTGCAGCTCCTCGTCATGCGGGCCCTTGCCGGACCAGCCGAAGACGACGTGGGTGCCGCCCGGGCCCAGCAGGTCGACCGCGGCCAGGCCCGCCTTGCCGCCCACTCCGTCGAAGACGACGGTGGCCGCGCGCCCTTCGCGCTCCTCCCGGAGGTACGCGCGGACCTCGTCGGGCCACGCCGGGTCGGTGTAGTCCACGGCGAGGTCGGCGCCGTTGGCGCGGACGCGGGCCGTCTTCTCCGGGCCGCCCGCCAGACCGATCACCGTGGCGCCGCGATGCTTGGCGTACTTCGTGAGGAGCGTGCCGATGCCGCCCGCGGCGGCGGGGACGACGGCCACGGTGTCGGGGGTCACCTCGGTGAACTGCAGGATTCCCATCGTCGTGCGTCCCGTGCCGATCAGGGCGACCGCTTCCGCGGCGTCCAGGTCGTCGGGGATCTCGTGCAGGCGGGACGCCTCGGTGACGACGCGCTCCGCGTATCCCCCGGGGGCGAAGCCGATGTGGGCGACGACGCGCTTGCCCAGCCAGTGCGCGGGGGTGCCTTCACCGAGCTCGTCGACGATGCCCGCGATCTCCCTGCCGGGAATGGTGGGGAGGGAGGGGAGTTCGGGCAGCGGGCCCTGGATGCCCTCGCGGATCGCGGTGTCGAGGAGGTGCACGCCGGCGGCGGCCACGCTGATCCGGACCTGGCCCTCGGCCGGTTCGGGAACCGGTATCTCTTCGAGGACGAGGTTCTCGGCGGGGCCGAAGGCGTGGAGGCGGATGGCGCGCATGGTGGTGCGCTGTTCCGTTGCGGGGGTGGGCATGGGGGCTCCTTTTGAAGGGCGGGGCGTACGACGGGGCGTGCGTCGTCGGTTTCGTACGCCCCACCCTTCAACCTGAAGTGGACTTGAGGTCAAGAGCCGACTTCGCGAGCGCGAGCGACACCGCCTCCACGGCGCTGTTGAACGAGACCTCGGACAGCAGTCCCGGAGCCGCCACCTGGTCGCCCACCAGATACACACCGTCGCCCCGGTCGATCGCGGGGCGGTCCCGCCACGTGGTGCCGGGGCGGTCGAGCGCGCCCGTACGGCCGTTCGCGACCGAGGCGCGGCGCCACGTCACGCGCTCGCGCCAGCCGGGGCAGCCGAGGTCGAGCAGGTGCTCGGCGTGGGCCACGCCGTCGGCCTTCGTCTCCCCGGGGGCGAGCGGGATCTGCGCCTGAACGAGCTGTTCGCCCTCGGGGGCGAGGGTGTGGTCCTGGGCGGTGAAACGTTCGACCCAGCCCGTCCGGTCCAGGTCGGAGACTACGAAGGCGTCGCCCCTGCGGGAACGGAAGGCCACGTCGACGAGTGCGGTGCGGCCGCTCTCCCAGCGCAGGGAATCGTCGCCGAGGAGGCGGCGGGCCGATTCGAGGGAGGTCGCGACGATGACCGGGCCGTCCTGGCGGAGGCCCGGGCCGGAGAGGCTGTCGACGCGGTCCAGCGTCTCCGTGCGGACGCCCATGTTCCAGGCCAGCGCGGCCATGCGGTCGATGACCGAACCCCAGCCGCCGCGCGGGTAGTGCGCCTCCGGGGGCAGCTTCGTGGCGCGGCGCAGGCGCTCCTGCACGAAGCGGGCGGAGAGCGAACCGGGGTCGTGGTGGAACGTCGCCACGGCGATGTAATGCGCGGCGGCCTTCGCGCCCTCCTCGCCGACCTGCTCGGTGGCCCAGCTGGTGAAGTCCCGGTCCACGGGAGCCTGTTCCGCCTTGCGGCGCAGCAGCTTCAGCATGGCGAGGGGCGGGGTGCGGCGCAGCGCGCCGTTGTGGAGCAGGCGCAGGCGGGCGCCTTCGAGGGGCGGCAGAGGGGCGAGCGGGCCGATGAGGTCGCGCTGCTTCAGCCAGGTCCAGTGGGGGCCGCCGTTGTAGAGGGCGTGCGGGCCCTCGTTCGTCTTGTACGTCCCTTCGGAGGTGCGGGCGCGGCCGCCGAGGGTGTGGTGGGCCTCGCGGAGGGTCACGCGGGCGCCTGCCTCGGCGGCACTGATGGCCGCGGTGAGGCCGGCGAAGCCGCCGCCGATGACGGTGATGCGGTGCTGGCTTGCGGTGGGCATGGGATGGGCTCCGGTGGGCTGGCGGGTCTGTGTTTGCGCTTCACCTCATGGACGTGCGGGGGTGGTCCGGATGTGACATGGGGGCGTTGTCAGTGGCGGCGGGCACGATGGGGGCATGGCTGAGAGAGCGAAGTCGGCGAGGGTGGCGAAGTCGGCGCGGGCGGCGAGGGCGGTCAAGGCGGCTCGGCAGGCCGAGGTGCGGTTGCCTCCGCTCCGGCCGTTCGAGGGAGGGGAGCTGCAGCCCGACGGGGACTACGACGGCGTCGAGTTCCGTGACCTGGATTTCGGGGGGCAGGACGGGGCCGGGGCGCTGTTCATGGACTCGGCGCTGGTGGGGTGCGGGGTTGGTGGGACGCGGCTGGCGCGGGCGCGGTTCGTCGACTCCGTGCTGACGGAGCTGCGGGGCGTGGGGACGGATCTCGCGGAGGCGTCGCTGCGGGACGTGGAGGTCGTCGACGCGCGGCTCGGCGGGGTGCAGCTGCACGGGGGCGTGCTGGAGCGGGTGGTGGTCCGGGGCGGAAAGATCGACTACCTGAACCTGCGGAAGGCGCGGTTGCGGGACGTCGTGTTCGAGGGGTGCGTGCTGGTGGAGCCGGACTTCGGGGCGGCCTCGCTGGAGCGGGTGGAGTTCCGGGGGTGCGTGGTGCGGGGGGCCGACTTCACGGGGGCGAGGATGAAGGACGTGGATCTTCGGGAGGCGGGGGAGCTGGAGATCGCGCGGGGGATCGAGTGCCTGGCCGGCGCGGTGATCAGCCCGCCCCAACTCCTCGAACTGGCACCGGCGTTCGCGGCGCAGGTGGGGGTGAAGGTGGCGGGGGTGGGGGAGTAGGCCTAAGCGGTTCGGGGGAAGCGGGCGAGGAGGGACCAGATCGTGGGGTTGTCCGCGAGGGACTCGTGGAGATCGGTCAGGTCCGCCACGAGGTCGTGGAGAAAGTCGCGGGCCTCACGCCGGAGCTCCGCGTGGGAGAAGGTCAGCGGAGGGTCCTCGGGGTCCATCCAGTCCGCCTCGATGTCGACCCAGCCGAAGCGGCGGGCGAACAGCATACGGTCGGTCGACTCGGTGAAGTCGAGCTCCGCGTACTGGGGACGGGAGGCCCGGCTGCCGAGCGGATCCTTGTCCAGGGTCTCCACGATGTCGCACAGCGCCCACGCGAAGTCGAGGACGGGCACCCATCCCCAGGCTGTGGACAGTTCCCGGTCCGCCTTGGTGTCCGCCAGGTACACGTCCCCGCAGAACAGGTCGTGGCGGAGCGTGTGGACGTCCGCCCGGCCGTAGTCCAGCTGGGCGGGGTCAGGGAAGCGGCGGGAGAGCGCGTAGCCGATGTCGAGCACGGATCGATGGTGTCATGGACCGGGCAGCGTCACGGCAGGAGGCGCTGCTCCTTCGCCACCGCCACCGCACCCGCCCGCGTGTCCACGCCCAGCTTGTCGT
This sequence comes from Streptomyces sp. NPDC050732, assembly GCF_040654255.1. Classification (NCBI taxonomy): domain Bacteria; kingdom Bacillati; phylum Actinomycetota; class Actinomycetes; order Kitasatosporales; family Streptomycetaceae; genus Streptomyces; species Streptomyces sp. NPDC050732. The sequence continues at coordinate 31,711 of NZ_JBFAHP010000018.1, read as the reverse complement.
AGATCCGCCCCAGGTGGGTCTTGACCGTGGCCTCGCTGATGAAGAGGGCGCGGGCGATCTCGCGGTTGCCGAGACCCTGGGAGAGCTGGCCGAGGATGTCGCGCTCGCGGTCGGTGAGCGTCGGCTGCGGGGCGCGCATACGGGCCATGACGCGGGAGGCGACGGGGGGCGAGAGCGTGGTGCGGCCCCGGGACGCGGCATGGATCGCGGAGAAGAGTTCCTCGGGCCGCTCCGCCTTGAGGAGGTACCCCGTCGCGCCGGCCTCGATGGCGCGGGTGATGTCCGCGTCGGTGTCGTAGGTCGTGAGGACCAGGACGTGGGGGGCGGGCGGCGTGGCCGACGTGATGCGGCGGGTGGCTTCCACGCCGTCGATGCCGTCGCCCAGCTGCAGGTCCATCAGGACGACGTCCGGCGCCAGTTTCGAGGCGAGGGCGACCGCCTCTTCGCCGGTGCCCGCCTCGCCGACCACCTCGATGTCGGGCGCGCTGCCGAGCAGGGCGAGCAGTCCGGCGCGTACGACGACGTGGTCGTCGCAGACCAGCAGCCGGACGGGGTGGGTCGGTGCGGTGTTCACGGCTGGGACTCCCACGGGTTCGACTGCGTGTTCGACTGTTGGTTCGACTGCGGGTTCGGCAGCGGGATCGATACGGAGAGGACCGCGCCCTCGCCCGGCGCCGACTCGATCGTCAGTGTGCCGCCGAGCTGCCCGGCCCGCGCGCGGATCGCGGGCAGGCCGTGGCCTCGTACCCCTGCCGGGGAGTCGGGAGGGGCGTCGGCACCGGCGGGCGGCGGCGTGAAGCCGCGGCCGTCGTCCGCGACGTCCAGGACCACCTGGTCGTCGAGGAGGGTGAGGGTCAGCGCCGCGGTGGTGGCGTCCGCGTGCTCGCGTACGTTCGCGAGGGCGCCCTGCGCGATGCGGAGGAGCGCCGAGCTGACCCGGTCCGGCAGCGGCACCGGCGTGCCCTCCACGTGGAAGCGGACGGTGAGGCCCGCGTCGGACTCGCGTTCCGCGAGCGCCCGCAGCGCCTGCGCCACGCCGCCGCCGTCCGCGAGGTCGGCGGGTGCCAGGTCGTGCACGAAGCGGCGGGCCTCGGCGAGACCGTGCTCGGTGATCGACTCGGCGGTACGGACGTGGGTGCGGGCCTTCGCCGGGTCCGTGTCCCAGAGGCGGTCGGCGGCCTGCAGCAGCATCTGCTGGCTGGACAGGCCCTGCGCGAGGGTGTCGTGGATCTCCATGGACAGGCGCTGGCGCTCGGCGAGCGTGCCCTCGCGCCGTTCGGTGGCGGCGAGTTCGCGGCGGGTGCGGATGAGGTCGTCGATGAGTTCGCGCTGCCGGGCGGCCTGGCGCTGCATGTGGAGGAAGACGGCGGTGGCGACCGCCGCCCAGGCGGGCGGCGCGAGCAGCAGGTTCGGGTCGAAGCTTCCCGCGAGCTGCAACTGGGCGACGACGACGAAGGCGGTGAGGACGGCCACCAGGAACAGGGCGGCGCGCGGCGGCAGCGTCCGCAGGCCGGTGTAGAAGAGCGGCACCGCGCACCACGCGAAGCTCGGCGCGAGGACGACGAGCACGACCCAGACGGCGACGACGAGGATCAGCCAGGCGAGGCGGCGCGGCGCGGTGGGGCGGGCGCCGATGACGGGGCCGAGCACGTAGAGGAGCGCGAGGGAGACGGAGAGCGCGATGATCCACGGGGTGCGCGGTTCGCCGGGGTGCCGCATCAGGAAGCGGGTCAGCGACGACCCCAGGAGCAGGAAGAACGCCGTGTGCATGACGGCCGCGAGCCAGCGGGCGTCGGGGTCCGGCGTGCGGGGGTCGGGCCCCGGCCTGCGCTCTCCCACGGGGCGCCTCCCTTTCGTACTGCCGTCGTGCGTGTGCGTGTGCGTGCGCACACGCCGCGCTGAACTGGGCAAACACCCTCATTGTGACCCGGTGGGGCCACGGAGGGGTCAACCGATCGGTTGACCCCGGTGTCGGCCGAGTCGCGCGCGGCGGCGAGCCGGTACGTCGAGGGGTGGGCCCCGGACCCGGCCGGAGGATGGGTGGCAGAGGGACAGACACGCACACCAGCCCCCCTCGGCCCCCTCTCCACCTCATCTCCAGGAGCCCCCGATGCAGAAGCTCTCCCGCCGCACCCGCGTCCTCACCGTCGCCGCCACCGCCGCCGTCCTCGGCGCCGGCACCTTCGGCGCGGTCTCCGCCACCGCCGGCACCCCCGACGCCGCCACGAAGGCCGCCGTCACCGCCGACGCGGGCAACAAGAACCTCACGCAGTCGACGCACCTCACCGTCGCCGCCGCCACCAAGGCCGCGCAGGCCACCCTCGACGCCGCCAAGAAGGAGAACCAGCGCGTCTCCGTCGCCGTCGTCGACCGCAACGGCAACACCATCGTCCAGCTGCGCGGCGACGGTGCCGGGCCGCAGTCCCCCGAGTCCGCGGTGAAGAAGGCGTACACCTCCGTCTCCTGGAACGCGCCCACCTCCGAGCTGACCAAGCGCCTGGAGCAGGCCCCGAACCTGAAGGACATCCCCGGCACCCTGTTCCTCGCGGGCGGCGCGCCGGTCACGGCCAAGGGCGCGCCCGTCGCGGGCATCGGCGTCGCGGGCGCCCCGAGCGGCGACCTGGACGAGAAGTTCGCGAAGGCGGGCGTGGCGGCGCTCGGCCGCTGAGCCCTGAGCCCCTCCACACACAGCACGCTGAACCGTATGCTGCCGCGGCTGTTCCCGGTCCTCGCGCCCGTCCGCGCGGGGGCCCGGGGGACCCGTAGGACGAGGAGATCCAGCATGAACACCACCGCTGCCGACCAGCGGCTGCTCGACGCCGCGCGGGCCGGGAACGCCGCGGAAGTGGCGGCCGCCCTCGACGCGGGCGCCCGCGTCGAGGCGCGCGACACCGAGCTGCGCAGTCCGCTGCTGCTCGCCGCCCTCGGCGATCACGTCGAGGCCGCCCGGGTGCTCGTCGCCGCCGGTGCCGACGTCGACGCGCAGGACCACCGCTCCGACAGCCCGTGGCTGGTCACCGGGGTGACGGGCAGCGTCGCCATGCTGCACGTCCTGCTGCCCGCGGGGCCCGACCTGACGCTGCGCAACCGTTTCGGCGGGGTCTCCGTGATCCCCGCGTCGGAGCGCGGCCACGTCGCGTACGTACGGGAGGTCCTGCGCGTCACCGACATCGACGTCGACCACGTCAACGACCTCGGCTGGACCGCTCTCCTGGAGGCCGTGATCCTCGGCGACGGCGGCCGCGCGCACCAGGAGATCGTGGAGCTGCTGCTCGCCGCGGGCGCGACGCCGGACCTCGCCGACCGGAACGGTGTCACGCCGCTCGCACACGCGGAGCGGCGGGGCTTCGCGGAGATCGCGGAGCTGTTGAGGGGGCGTGCAGGATGAAGGCGCCCAGGACGTCCGCCGCGGGCGCCGCGCTGCTCGCCGCCGTGCTCCTCGCGGGCTGCGGGGCGGTCGAGGCGGAAGAAGGCCCCGCCTCGACCACCCCCACCACCCCCACCACCCCCACCGCCACCCTCCCCGCCCGCACCGGCACCCCCGAAGGCACCCTCCTGGTCGCCGACTTCGGCTCCGACACCGTCACCTTCGTCGACCCGGAGAAGGGCCCCGTCGACTCGGTGAAGGTCGGCACGGCCCCCTACGGGCTGGCCGTGGGTGCCGACGGCCGCGCCTGGGTGGCCACGGCGGAGGGCGTCGCCGTCGTCGACACGGAGAAGCGTGAGCGCGTCGACCGCGTCCCGTACGAGACGGAGACCGGCCCGGTGACGACGGGCGAGTACCGGGGCGGCGGCATGGGCATCGCCCTCGCGCCGGACGGCGAGCACGTCTACGTGGGCGTCAATGTCCCCGACGGCAAGGGCGTGCTGGAGGTCATCGACACGGACGAGCGCGCGGTGACCGGCACCGTGCCCGTCGGCCGCCGGCCCTTCGACGTCGACATGTCGAAGGACGGCCGGGAGGTCTACGCCACCGGCCACGACTCCTTCGACGTGACGGTCGTCCGCACGGACTCGCTGCGGCCGCGCCGCCTGGAAGTCGCCCCCTACGGCACGGAGGGCGGCCTCGGCTCCTGGCTGAAGCCGCACTACGCGGCCGTGCGGCCCTCCGACGGACGGCTCCTGCTGCCCTTCGAGGGCGAGAGGCTCGTCGTACTCGATCCGCGCACCGGCGAGTACGACGTCGAGAGGATTACCGCGAACACGCACCAGCACGGTGTGACGGTCGCCGACGACGGCACGCTGTTCGCGGTCGGCACCGGGCCCATCGACCCGGACGCCGACGACGGGCCCTCGCTGACCGTGCGGACGAAGGACGGCGAGGAGCGGGTCGTCCCGCTGGACGGTCCGCACGAGGACGTCGCCGTGTCGGAGGACGGCCGCACCGCGTACGTCACGGGCGGCTTCACCCGCGACGGCCACTGGAACGGCATCTCCGTCGTCGACACGGAGGACGGCTCGGTGCGCCGACTCCCGGCGGGCGTGCGCCCGTTGGGCATCTCGGTGCTCTGAACAGGCACTCCGGCTGTCACCCGGCGCCACGTGGGCCCGGTCGCCGGGCCCCTGTCGATCCCGTACCGAATCAATCCCGTACCGAACAATTGCCGCATAAGATCACCGGCGTGGACCTGCGATCTCCGGCCGTCCGAGCCGCCACCGTCACCTCCTGCCTCGCCCTGCTCGCCACCGTCAGTGCCTGCGGCGGCGCGGGCGTCGACGGCACGCCGGGCTCACCCGGCGTGCGGGACCCGTACTTCCCCAGGCTGGGCAACGGCGGGTACGACGTGGCGCACTACGGCCTGACCCTCGGCTACGACCCCGGCTCCCGGCACCTCACGGGGACCGCCGAGATCACCGCCCGCGCCACCAAGAACCTCAGCTCCTTCAACCTCGACCTGAAGGGCCTCGACGTCTCCGGCATCACCGTCGAGGGCAAGGCCGCCCGTTTCCAGCGCGCCGGCCAGGAGCTGCGGGTCCGCCCGGCCGACGAGCTCGACCGGGGCGAGACGTTCCGCGCCACGGTCCGCTACTCCGGCACTCCGGAGACCGTCACCGACGAGGACGGCTCGGAGGAGGGCTGGCTGAAGACGGCCGACGGCGCGCTCGCGCTCGGCGAGCCGACCGGCTCCATGGCGTGGTTCCCAGGCAACCACCACCCGAGCGACAAGGCGTCGTACGACATAGAGGTCACCGTCCCGAAGGGCCTGAAGGCCGTCTCCAACGGCGAGCTGACCCGCGAGTCGACGAAGAACGGCCGCACCACCTTCGCCTGGCACAGCGCCGAACCGATGGCGAGCTACGTGGCGACCGTGGCCGTCGGCAAGTACGAGATGGAGACGTCGACGACGGAGGACGGGCTGCCGATCGTGACGGCCGTCGACCCCTCGCAGGCGAAGGCGAGCGAGAAGGTCCTCGCGAAGATCCCGGACATCGTGGAGTGGGGGGAGTACAACTTCGGCCCCTACCCCTTCTCCTCGGCGGGCGCGATCGTCGACCGCGAGGAGGACGTGGACTACGCCCTGGAGACCCAGACCCGGCCCGTCTTCCCCGGCGCCCCCGACACCGGACTCCTCGTCCACGAGCTGGCCCACCAGTGGTTCGGCAACTCCGTCACGCCCAAGTCATGGCAGGACATGTGGCTCAACGAGGGCTTCGCGACGTACGCGGAGTGGCTGTACGCCGAGGACAACGACGGCGACAGCGCACAGGACGTCTTCGACGCGCTCTACAAGGGCGACTACTACGAGGACAAGGAAGACAACGAAGCCATCTGGGCCTTCCCGCCCGCCAAGCCCACGGACGCCGCGAGCATCTCCGACCCGCCCGTCTACGAACGCGGCGCCATGGTCATCCACAAGATCCGCCGGGCGGTGGGCGACGACACGTTCTACGACATCGTGCAGGGCTGGGCGAAGACGTACCGGCACAAGAACGCGGACACCAGGGACTTCACGGAGTACGTCGAGAAGCACGCGGGCGGCGACGAGGCGCGCGAGAAGGTGAGCCGGATCTGGGGGGACTGGCTGTACGGCGACGGAAAGCCGGACCGTCCGTAGGCGCCTTGGATCGGTCTCCGTGCCCCGGCACGGTGCTCAGAGCCGCTTGCGCAGGACCGCGCACGGGCGGTGCAGGGCGCGGTCCTCGCGGTGGCCGATGACGAGGTAGCCGAGCGCGGTCCAGAAGCGCAGGGCCTTCGGGTTGTTCTCCAGGACGGCGAGGCGCACGGCGTCGCGCCCCGCGCTCCGGAACCGCTCCTCGACGAGCGACGCCAACTCCCGCCCCAGGCCGCCGCGGTGCACGGCCGCGTCGACCATCAGGAGCCCGATCCAGGGGTCGGGGTCCGTGGGGTCGGGGTGCCGGCCGAGCGTGAGGGCGATGCCCACGAGCCGCCCGCGCGAGCGGGCGAGGAGCACCTCGGCGCCCGGTTGGGCGAGCTCGTCCGCGAGCGCCTTGGCGACCTGCTCGACGCGGATGTCGTCGGGATCGGGGAAGTCGCCGCTGAGCGCGAAGAACTCGCGGTTCGACGCGTACAGCGCGGTCACCTCGGTGAGAACGTGACCGGGCAGGGCACCGTCGACGGCGATGAGCGGTTCGAGGATCATGCCGGGCAGGTTACGACGGCCCGGACAGTGCGACGAGGGCTCACGTCCGTTGCTTGCGCAGGGTGCGCCATTCGGTGAACGCGCCCCACGCCGCGCAGCCGAACGCGCCCACGAGGCAGGCCGCCCAGCCGGACGACCGCTCCTGCGGGTCGAGCAGTGTGTCGACGGTGAGGGCGCCGAAGAGCAGCGCCGAGGTCAGCGCGCCGTAGAACTTCTGCCGCGTGACGCGCTGCGCCCTGCGCGGCCCCTCGGAGAGGCGCAGGGCGTATATCTCGACGTCGCCGAAGACGTCCTCGGCGCGCCCGTCCCGCCGGACCTCGGCGAGGTGCTGCCGCGCTTCCCGTACGTGGCCGCGCGCCTCACCGGCCTTCATGCCGTGCCGGCCCCGCAGCAGTCCCTCCAGGCGGGTCAGCCACCGCTCGTCGTCGGGGCCGTCGGCCGGGTGTGCGGGCGTGAACCAGCGGTCGATCGTGGTGTCGGGGAGCAGGAAGGCGCCGACGGCCCACGCGGCGCCGGCCAGCATGAGCACCGGGGCGGGCACGCGGAACAGCCGCTCGTCGGACAGGGCCGTCGCGCAGGCGATCCCGCCCGCCAGGGTGGCGGCGGCCCCGGCGAGGAACGCCCACATGCCCCGCAGGCGCCCGGCGGCGCGGGCGGCGAAGGCGACACAGGCCAGCAGGGCGGTCAGCACGATGCCCGTGACTCCCGCGGCCGACGACCGGTCCACCCCGACCCACAGCCCGTCCTGGATCCAGTACAGGCCGAAGACGGCGGCCCAGAGGAACCCGAGCGTCCCGACGGAGGCGGTGATCCGTTCGCCGGGGCGCAGGCCGCGCGTGTCGAGCTGGGCGCGGTACCGCTCGCTGACGCGTTCGGCGGCGACGGTACGGGCGTACGCGGTGGGGTCCCCCAGCACGTCGAGGGCGGGTTGTCCGGCCTCCTCGACCAGTTGGTGTGCCTCGGCGAGCATCTGCTCGGCGAACCCGACGGGCACGTCCTCGTCGAACGCGAGCCGCACGTGGACCGTCGCGGCCCACTCCTCGTCCTCCTCGCGCGCCCAACTGACCTCAGGCGTTCGTGTCGTACCCGTCGTACCCGTCGTACGTGTCCTGCTCATTTCTCGTTCCCCTCCGCCGGGAGCTTCGCCGGGAGGAGCGAGTCGACGGTCCGGGAGAACGCCCCCCAGGCGGCCTGGTCACGCCGCAGTCTCGCCCGCCCCTCCGCAGTGATCCGGTAGTACTTCCGCCCGGGCCCGCCGTCCCCCGCACCCCACTCGACCTCGACGGCGCCCTCTTCTTCGAGGCGCGTGAGGGCGGGATAGAGGGTCGCGGCCTTGACCCCGTCGAGCCCTGCCTCTCCGAGCCGCCCGAGCAGGGCGTACCCGTAACTCCGCACCTCGCTGTCGAGGATCCCGAGCAGGCAGAGGGGCAGCGCGGCACGGGTCCACGCGGTGGGCGGAGCGGCCACGGCGCCCTCTTTTCGTTACGACTCTTCAGCTCGACGGGCTATTTGATTATTCATAATAGTCGGCGTTCTGTACATCCCCGTCGTTCATGAGTTCATGAGTTCATGAGGAACGAGGAGACCAGGGAGCTGACCGCTTCGGGGCGCTGCAGCGGCAGCATGTGGTCGCAGTCGGGGAACGTGGTGAACCGGCTGCCGTCGATCGTGGCGGCGAAGGCCTGCTGCCGCTCAGGGGTGTGGAGATGGTCGTGCTCACCGGTGAAGACCAGCGTGGGCACCCCCGTCAGGCCGCCCGACAGGGAGCGGTGTTCGGTGAGGGCGGTCTGCAGCAGGTTGACGTTCTGCGGATCGCGGGCCAGGGCGCGCAGGGAGCGCCGGACGTAGCCGAGGGACAGGGCCCGGCGGTGGACGTGGTGGCTCTCGTCCAGGCAGAGCAGGCCGGCGGCCATGTGGTCGGCGAAACCGGCCGTGTCACCGGCCTTCGCCTTGCCGATGGCGTGCCCCAGGTGGGCGACGATGTCCTTCGTGAGCTCGACGGGCACACCGCCGATGAGGAGACGCGCGACCTGACCGGGGTGCCGCTGCGCGTAGTGGAAGGCGACCGCCGCGCCGAGGGAGTAGCCGTAGAGGTTCACGCGGGTGTGGCCCGTGTCGGCGACGATGGCCGCGAGCCCCTCGGCGAGCTTGTCGATGCTGCTCTGATCCGGGGACTGGAAGGCAGCGGGGTCCAGGCCGGGCATGTCGACGGTGATCAGGCTGGTCGTGGGCAGAACCACGTCCTCCAGGTACGTCCAGTCGTACATGCCCTCCAGGATTCCGCCCATCAGGATCACGGGTTCGGTGGTGGGGGCCGGCCGGCGCATCTCGCGGTAGGTGTACGACACGCCTCGCACGCTCAGAGTGCGGATGTGTTCCTCGATCATGTGCTTCCCGATTCCGTCGCAGCCGTCACTCCGTCGCGCCGTCACTTCGTCGCGGCCGTCACTCCGCCGCGGTCTTCTGGCGCACGACGTTCAGCAAAGTGGCGACCGTGTCACGCGAGTTGAGGCTCACGTCGGCCAGGTCGACGGAGCACTCGTCCTCGACCAGCCAGCGCAGCTCCTCCAGCGCGAGGGAGTCGATGCGCAGCTGGTGGAACGGAGTGTCGGGGGACACGTCCTCAAGGCGGACCCCGAAGTTCTTCCGCAACAGATCCCGGACACGATCAGTAGCTTCCACTTCGTACCGCTCCTTGTTCGCGACGATCCATCAGGAAGGTGGTACGTACGTGCCGCTCTCATCGGAACAGCGGTCACGTGGCCACCAACCGCTCAGACCAGGCCAACGAACCAGCCGCCACACGGGTTACGGGACCGCCCCCGGCGAGGCCCCGGTTCAGTGGCGGACCAGACAGAACGGATGCCCGGCCGGGTCCGCGTAGACATGCCAGCCGGTGCCGCCGGTCTCCGCGTCCAGGAGGGTCGCGCCCGCCGCGAGGACCCCGGCGCGGGCCGCCTCCAGGTCGGGGACCTGGAGGTCCAGGTGGAACTGTTGCGGGGCGGTGGGGTCCTGCCGGCGGGGCGGTACGTGGTCGCGGGCGCGCTGGAAGGTGAGGACCTGGCCCGTGGGAGTGTGCAGGGTCGTCCAGTCGGGGCTGGTGGACCAGCGGGGGTCCGGGTGGTTCACCGTGCCGCCCAGGAGCTTCCGGTAGAACTCCGCAAGGGCCGTGGGGTCGGGGCAGTCCAGGACCACGCATTGCAGTTCGGCGATCATGGCGCAGAGCGTAGGGGAGCGCGGGTTGCCGGGCGCGGACGCCGGAGGGCCCCGGCGGTGTCACCGCCGGGGCCCTCCGGACTGCCGGTCGCGGCCGGCCGCGTCAGGTCGGACGGGGCTGGCCGGTCACGTCACATCACGTCACGTCAGACGTTCACACCGAAGTCCTGCGCGATGCCGACCAGGCCCGAGGCGTAGCCCTGGCCGACGGCGCGGAACTTCCACTCCGCGCCGTTGCGGTACAGCTCGCCGAAGACCATGGCGGTCTCGGTGGCGGCGTCCTCGGAGAGGTCGTAGCGCGCGATCTCCGCACCGCCGGCCTGGTTGAGGATGCGGATGAAGGCGTTCCGCACCTGGCCGAAGTTCTGCGAGCGGTTCTCGGCGTCGTAGATCGAGACCGGGAAGACGATCTTCTCGATGTCGGCCGGCAGACCCGCGAGGTTCACGTTGATCTGCTCGTCGTCGCCCTCGCCCTCACCCGTGACGTTGTCACCGGTGTGGACGATGGTCTGGTCCGGCGTCGCCTTGTTGTTGAAGAAGACGAAGTGCTGGTCCGAGAAGACCTTGCCCTGGGTGTTCACCGCGATCGCGGAGGCGTCCAGGTCGAAGTCGGTGCCAGTGGTGGTGCGGACGTCCCAGCCGAGGCCCACGGTGACGGCGGTCAGGCCCGGAGCCTCCTTGGTGAGCGAGACGTTGCCACCCTTGGACAGGCTTACTGCCATTGTTGGGAGTCCCTTCCCTCGTTGCATACGTACGGGCTTCGTACTGGGGACGAAGCTACCGTCACCCCTAACAACGCCGACCGGGGTCCCCAGGGTTCCGCATCGCTTTACTTTCTTTACTCGTGCCTTCTTTCGCCCCTGCCGGAAAAGCGTGTGACGTGAGCCCGACAGACGCGGGACCATGGAGGCATGTCCGGTCCCTATCCCATCCGCGGCTCCGTCTCCCTGCCCGAGGCCGAGCTCATGTGGCGTTTCTCGCGGTCGTCGGGGCCGGGCGGGCAGCACGTCAACACCAGTGACTCCCAGGTCGAGCTGCGGTTCGACCTCGCCGCCACCGAGGCGCTCCCCGAGGTGTGGAAGCAGCGCGCCCTGGAGCGGCTCGCGTCCCGGCTCGTCGACGGCGTCGTCAGCGTACGGGCGAGCGAGCACCGCTCCCAGTGGCGGAACAGGGAGATGGCGGCCACCCGGCTCGCATCCCTCCTCGCGGAGGCCACCGCGCCGCCGCCCAAGCCGCGCCGCGCCACGAAGGTTCCTCGCGGCATCAACGAACGGCGCCTCCGCAACAAGAAGGCGCGCAGCGAGACCAAGCGGGGGCGCTCGGGACAGGGCTGGGGCTAGCCCCGTGCGGGGCCGCGCCCCGTGCAGGGTGCGCCCCATAGGGGCGCGGGGAACTGCGCGAGCAACCACAGAAAAGCCGCAGTCGCATCTGCCGGGGTCTCGGCAGACGCGACTGCGGCCCGTCGCGGGCTGAGCGCGCAGTTCCCCGCGCCCCTGACGGGGCGCGCCCCCTGACAGGCGCTAGCCCAGCTGGCGGTAGCGGCCGCGGAAGTACAGGAGAGGGCCGCCCTCCCCACTGGGCAGCGACGCAGTCAGGACGCGGCCGATCACCAGCGTGTGATCGCCCGCCGTCACCGTCTGCTCCGTGCGGCACTCCAGCGTCGACAGCGCACCGCCGACCAACAGGGCGCCCGACGCGGCACCCCGCACGTACGGGATGTCCTCGAAGAGCAGCCGGTCGCTGATCCGGCCCTTCATCGCGAAGCGGCCCGCGATGTGCCGCTGGCTCTCCGAGAGGACCGACACCCCCCACAGGGGCTGCTCGGCGAGCAGGTCGTCCATCCGGGAGCCCTCGCGCAGGCTCACCATGACCAGGGGCGGGTCGAGGGAGACGGAGAGGAAGGCCGTGGCCGTCATGCCCACGTCCTCGCCCGCCGGCGCGGCCGGATCGTCCGGGTCCAGGCCGGGCTCGCGCGCCGTCACCAGGACCACGCCCGCGGCCAGGCGGGACATCGCCGCGCGGAACTCGTCGTTGCTCACCCCATCAGCATGCCCATCCTTCGACGGGACACGGGGGGAAGGCGGGGCCGGGAGAGTCTTCAGTACGTGAGCCACGACGTCGACGCTAGCCCGTGCGCCCTCCTCGAAACATCGGGCTCCGGTCCCAGACCGGTCCTAGGACCGGCGGCGGAGCCGCCCGCGGGAAACGACTCGGCAAAGTTGGCACGCGGTGCCGCCCGATGCGGTGGACTAGTCCAAGGGACTGGACCAACGGCGGCTTCTCACCTGTGACTTGAGTCACAGGACCCATATTTTGTTGACCCTGTGTACCGAGTGGGCAGCTCGCTGTGATTCAGTGACGGTGGCAATAAGACACTGAGGGCACAAAGGCACAAGGCACGGAAGACCACCACGGAAGAAACACTGCGGGCGCTGCGCATCCTGGAGTTGCTGTCGAGGTCTCGGGGAGAACGAGCATGGAGACCGAGTCGGAGCCGTACGTCCGTCTTGCGACCCTGCGGCAGCTGCACCAGGTGGTAGCGGAGCTGAACACGGCCCGGAGCCTGGCGGACACGCTGCAGACCGTCGCCGACGGCGTCGTCAACGGCCTTGGCTATGAACTGGCGTGTGTCAATCTCGTGCGCCCCGACGGCGATCTCGTCGTCGCCGCCTTCGCGGGCAACCCCTCCGCCGAGGCCCTCATCACCGGACGTGTCGGCTCCCGCGACGCCTGGGAGCGCCGCCTCGCGATGGGTGAGGCGTGGGGCGCGCTGCGCTTCATCTCGCACACCGAGGGCTGGGTCCTCGACGACGACGACGTCCCGCAGTGGTACACGGAAGGGCCCGAGCCCCGCTTCGAGGACGAGTGGCACCCCTCCGACCGCCTCTTCGCCCCCATGTACGCGACCGGGGCGGCCGGCGGCGAACTGCTCGGCGTGATCTCCGTGGACCGGCCGCGCAACGGCCGCAGGCCCGGCGCCTGGGGCCGCGAGGCCCTCCAGATGTACGCGTTCCAGGCCGCCATCGCGATCAGCAACGCGCGGCTCAGGGCCAACATGCAGCGCGCCCTGGTCCGCCTGGAGCGGGAGCAGCAGGCGCTGCGGGCCAGCGAGGAGAGCTTCCGGCAGGCCTTCGAGTACGCCCCCTCCGGCATGGCCATCGCCGAGATGGGCGGCGACCAGCACGGCCGGATCCTGCGGACCAACGACGCGCTCTGTCGCCTCCTGGGACGCCCCGCCTCCGCCATGCGGCGCTATTCGTTCTCCGACCTCGTGCACCCCGAGGACATCGGGACGCTCCTGCGCACCTCCGCCGAGGGCGGCCGCGCCGAGCTGCGGCTCGCACGGCGCGACGGGACGTACGTGTGGGTGAGCCTGCGCAACTCCGTGGTCGCCGACGCCGCCGACGGGCCCCGCTTCCTGCTCACGCACGTCGAGGACATCGAGGAGCGCAAGCGCCGCGAGCTGCAGCTCGCCCACCGGGCCAGCCACGACTCCCTCACCGGCCTGCCCAACTCCGCCGAGCTGCGCGCCCGCCTCAGCGCCCGCCTCTGCCGCAGGCCCCACGCGGGCCGGCCCAGCGCGGTGGACTCCCTCGACGCCGCCTACGAACACGGCTTCGACTTCGGGCACGCCTCGCTCCAGCAGGACGAGGGCTTCGACCCGCACGTCCACACCGTCGCCCCGCCGGGCGGCGAGGGGGACGTGGACGACGGCACCAAGGGGCTCGCCGTCCTCTTCTGCGACCTCGACGGCTTCAAGTCCATCAACGACCGGTTCGGGCACCACACCGGTGACGCCGTCCTCATCGAGGTGGCGCGCAGGCTCACCAGCGGGGTGCGGGACGGGGACACGGTGGCGCGGCTCGGCGGCGACGAGTTCGTCGTGCTCGCCGACGGGCTCGGCCGCGCCGACGCCCAGGACCTCGCGGTCCGCCTGCGGAACGCGATCATCCCGCCGATCCGGGTCGACGGCAGAGCGGTCCGTGTAGGGGCCAGTTTCGGCATCGGCTGGGCGCACTGCGGGATGTCGGCCGACGAAGTGTTGCACTCCGCTGACCAGCGGATGTACGTGGAGAAACGCTCACGTGCCAAGCAGCACCGCCGGGCCGGATAGCGGTTGCGATGAGGTCAAGGCCACCCCTTGGGCTCACTCGGACCGGGTAGGCTCCCCGCGTCAGCGATGTAAGGGAGTGACCTGGGAATGACGCCCGGCAATAACGGCGAGAACACGCCGAGCGCGCCGCAGGGCGACGACGATCCGTTCGGCTACCTCTACGAGGACGGACAGGCGGCCGGCGCGACCCCGCCCAGCGGTGGCGGCGGCTACGGATACCCGGGGCCCCGGTCCTCGTACAACCAGGTCAGAGCGGTCGGCGACCGCCGCCCCGCCTACGGGCAGCAGACGTACGGCCAGCAGACCTACGGCCAGCAGGTGCCGCAGCAGGCCCAGCAGTCCTACGGCCGGCCGAACGCCCACTACACCGCCCCCGAGGCGCAGCCCGGCGGCGCCCCCGTGACGCAGCCCATGCAGCCGGCGAACGGCGGCGGGCGCGGGCGCGGCCCCAACACGAAGGGGCTGCTGATCGCCGCCCTCGCCGTGGTGGCCGTGGTCGCCATCGGCATCGGCGCCGTGATGATCTTCGGCCGCGGCGACGACGACAAGGGCGGCGACCCGCAGGCGGGCGGCAAGCCGACGCAGGCGGAGTCCGTCAAGCCCAGCGAGAAGCCGAGCAAGAAGCCCGAGAAGCCGGCCGAGCTGCCCAAGACGGACGCGAAGGCCCTGAAGCTGGAGGGCGGCACGACCACGGCGTCCGACGTCGAAGGCGCCAAGGCGTCCGGCGGGGTCTACGTGGCCGGGTTCGACAAGGTCGGCGCCCAGGTGACGTGGACGGTCAACGGCATCCCCAAGGCCGGCGCGTACAAGCTGTGGGTGAACTACGGAGTGCCCGGCAAGAACTCCAACGCCACCATCCTCGTCAACGGCAACAAGCAGACCCGTCCCCTGAACATGGAGAACTTCTCCCACGCCGAGGAAGGCGACTGGGAGAAGGGCTGGACCCACACCTGGGCGCTGGTCCAGCTCACCAAGGGCACCAACACGGTCACGCTCACCTGCGCCCAGAGCGACCTGTGCGGCACGACCGGGGCGAACATCGACCAGATGTGGCTCATGGAGACCGGTAGTTAACCCCCCTGGGGCTACTTCAGCAGCCCCAGGAACCCCGCCACCGTCCCGGCCATCGCCTCGCGAGCCGGGACGAGGTATTTCCGGGGGTCCACGCCCTTCTCGTGAGCGTCGAGGTACGCGCGGACCTCGCCCGTGAACGCCGTGTTGAGGGCCGTGCCGACGTTGACCTTCACCATGCCGGACGCGATGGCCCGGCGGATCTCCGCGTCCGGTACGCCACTTGAGCCGTGCAGCACGAGGGGGACGGGCACGGCCGCCGCGAGGGAGGCGATCAACTCGTGGTCCAGGGTGGCCGTGCGCTCCGTCATCGCGTGCGAGGAGCCCACGGCCACCGCGAGCGCGTCGACGCCGGTGTCGGCGACGTAGGCGGCCGCCTCCGCCGGGTCCGTGCGCACCCCGGGCGCGTGCGCGTCCAGCGGGGCCTCGCCCTCCTTGCCGCCCACCTCACCGAGCTCCGCCTCGACCCAGATGCCGCGCTCGTGCCCCCAGCGGACCGCGTCCGCCGTCGCCTTCACGTTCTCGCCGTACGACAGCTTCGACGCGTCGAACATGACGGAACTGAAGCCCTCCGGGTGCGCGGCCCGCAGCAGCTCGACGTCCGTCACGTGGTCCAGGTGGAGGGAGAGGCGGGCCGTCGACGCGTGGGCCACCGCCGCCGTCGCCGCCGCTATGGCCGAGAGGCGGCCGCCGTGGAACTTCACGGCGTTCTCGGAGATCTGGAGAACCGCGGGGGACCCGGCCCGCTCGGCACCGAGCGCGATCGCCTCCGCGTGCTCCAGGGTGATGACGTTGAACGCGGCGACGCCGTGACCCGCGGCGCGCGCCTCCGCGACGAGTTCGCCGGTGCTGACCAGTGGCACGGTGCTCCCCAATTCCCGGGGCGCTGCGCCCCGTTGTGCGGTGCGAGATGCGGTTCTGCGATCAGGTGCGATGGTGCGCGCCGCCGGGGCAGCGGTGGGTTCAGGCTGCCGCGGCCTGGGCGGTCACCGTGACCCGGGGCAGCAGTTCTTCGTACGTGGAGGGGTCGAACTCGCCCGCCACCGGCGCCACCACCGTCGCCGCCGACAGCGCCACCGCGCGGGCCAGGCGGTCGGGCCACGGCAGCTTCTCGGCGAGCCCGGAGAGGAGCCCCGCGACCGCCGAGTCGCCGGCGCCGGTCGGGTTGCCGCGCACCCGCTTCGGGGGCCGGGCGCGCCAGCCGCCGTCCGGGGTGACCGCGAGGAGGCCGTCGGCGCCGAGCGAGGCGACGACGGCGTGCGCGCCCCTGCGGCGGGCGTCACGGGTGGCCTGCGCCGGCTCGTGGGAGCCGGTCAGCTCGGCGAGCTCGTCGGCGTTGGGCTTGACGATGTCGGGGCGGGCGGCGACGCCGCGGCGCAGTGGTTCCCCGCTGGTGTCGAGCAGGACGGGGACGCGGGCGGCGCGGGCGGCGCGTATGAGCAGGGCGTACGCGCCGACGGGGACGCCGGGGGGCAGGCTGCCGCAGAGGGCGACCGCGGCCAGGTCGCCGCGGTGCAGCGACTCCTCGTAGGAGTCCAGGAAGGCGGCCCACTCGGCGGGGGTGACGGTCGGGCCCGGCTCGTTGAGCTGGGTGGTGTCGCCGGTCGCCGCGTCGACCACGGCGAGGGTGCGGCGGGTGGTGCCCGCGACCGGGGCGAGCGCGTCCGTGACGCGCGGCTCCGCGGCGAGGCGCTCGCGCAGGGTGCGGCCGGTGTCGCCGCCGGCGAAGCCGGTGACCGTCACGTCGTGGCCGAGGGCGGCGAGCACGCGGGCGACGTTCAGTCCCTTGCCGCCCGGGCGTTCGACGACCTCGGTGACGCGGTGCGTGGTGTGCGGGACGAGGGCGGGGACGCGGTAGGTGAGGTCGAGGGCCGCGTTCAGCGTGACGGTGAGGATCACGCGTACCACCCCCGAAGTGCCTGTCCGAACGTGCTCGCCGTTCGCCTCTCTTGGGCTCTGATCATGCCAAACAGAAGGCGGTTGGCCCAGGGGGGAGGGCCGACCGCCTTCTGTTCGGGACAAGCGAACGGGTGGTGAAATCACCCGAGTCGGGGCTTAAAAGGGTTCAACCACCCATTCGCCCTTCCGCATGACGCCCTTCACGTCGAAGGCCGAGTCCAGGACCACCAGGTCCGCGTCCTTGCCCGGCTCCAGGGAGCCCACCCGGTCGTCCAGACCGAGGAGCCGGGCCGGATTGGCGGAGATCGCGCGGACGGTGTCCTCGACGGAGAGGCCGTCGACGGTCACCGAGCGCTTGAACGCGCGGTCCAGGGTCAGTGTGGAGCCTGCGATCGAGCCGCCCTCGACGAGCCGCGCCACGCTGTCCTTCACCTCGACCTCCAGCGGGCCGAGCATGTAGCGGCCGTCGCCGAAGCCCGCCGCGTCCATGGCGTCCGTGATGAGGGCGACGCGGGAGGCGCCCGCGTGGTGGAAGGCCAGTTCGAAGGCGGCCGGGTGCAGGTGGGTGCCGTCGTTGATCAGCTCGACGGTGACCCGCTCGTCCTCCAGGAGCGCGGCGATCGGGCCCGGGGCGCGGTGGCCGAGGCCCGGCATGGCGTTGAAGAGGTGGGTGGCGACGGTGGCGCCCGCGTCGATCGCCTCGACGGTCTGCTCGTACGTCGCGTCCGTGTGGCCGATGGCCGCGATGACGCCGTGCTCGGCGAGGAGCCGCACGGAGTCGAGGCCGCCCGGCAGCTCGGTGGCGAGCGTGCACATCTTCGCCCTGCCGCGGGCCGCGTCGAGGAGCTTGCGGACGTCGGCGGGGTCGGGGTGGCGCAGCAGGCCCTCGCTGTGCGCGCCCTTGCGGCACGGCGAGATGAACGGGCCCTCGAAGTGGATGCCCGCGATGTCGCCCTGCTCGGCGAGCTCGGAGAGCACGCCGGCCCGCTGGGCGAGGAAGTCCATCTCGCCGGTGACGGTCGAGGCGACGACGGTCGTGGTGCCGTGCAGGCGGTGGGTGTGGACGCCCTTCAGGACGTCCTCGACCGTGCCCGAGGTGAAGGAGGCGCCGCCGCCGCCGTGGTTGTGGAGGTCGACGAAGCCGGGGACGACCCAGTGGCCGGTGAGGTCGAGGGTCTCGCCGTCCCTGGGAGGGCTCCCCGCGATGCGGGTGCCGTCGACGATCACGCGGCCGTTCGGGACGGTTCCGGTGGGCAGCACCACCTGGGCACCGGCGAGAACCTTGCTAGTGGCCATCAGGTGGCTACCTCCGTGGGATGGGTTTTCGTTTGGAGCAGGTCCCAGGCCAGCAGGCCCGCGCCCAGGCACCCGGCGGTGTCGCCGAGGGCCGCGGGCATGATCTCCGGCAGCGTCTGGAACTGCACGACGCGCGCCGCGACGGCGGCCCGCAACGGCGTGAACAAGGTTTCCCCGGCCTCCGCGAGACCGCCACCGATGATCAGGGTGTGCGGGTCCAGCAGGGTGAGGGCGGTGAGCAGGCCGTCGGCCAGGGCGTCGACGGCGTTCCGCCAGACCTCCTGGGCCCTCGGGTCGCCGGACTCCACGGCCTTCGCGCAGTCCGCGGCGTCCGCCTCCGGGTCGCCGCTCGCCTCGGCCCACGCCCTGCTGACCGCGGACGCGGACGCGAGGCGCTCCAGGCAGCCGCGCTGGCCGCAGCCGCAGGGCGGGCCGCCCGGGCGTACGACGATGTGCCCGATCTCGCCGGCCGAGCCGTGGGCGCCGGGCTCGATGACGCCGCCGATGCCGATGGCACCGGCGATGCCGGTCCCCAGCGGCACGAACAGGAACCGGTCCGCGCCCTTCCCCGCCCCTATGCGGCCCTCGGCGAGGCCGCCCGTGCGGACGTCGTGGCCCAGGGCCACGGGGATGCCCTCCAGGCGGGCGCTGAGGAGGTCCCGCAGGGGGACGTCGCTCCACCCGAGGTTGGCCGCGTACACGGCCACGCCCCGCCCGGCGTCGACGATGCCGGGCACGGCGACTCCCGCCGCGGCGGCGGGCTCCCCGAACCGCTCGACGCCGTGGGCGCGCAGATCCGCGGCGAAGCCGAGGATGGACTCGACGACGGCGTCGGCGCCGCGCTCGCGTCCCGTGGGCCTGCGCGCCTCGTACAGCAGGGTGCCGTCGCCCCCGACCAGGGCGGCCTTCATTCCGGTGCCGCCCACATCGAGGGCGATGACGTGTCTCACGGGGAACAGTCTCGCGCGTCGTCCGTGACAGGTCTAGTCCACTTCACTCTCCCGTGCCGGGAGGACGATCCTTTTCACCGCACCTGTCCGCTTGTGGGGCCATCGGGGGCTGACGGCGCCACCGAGGCGGCCCGCCGGCCTCAGCTCAGGATCACGCTGCGCGTGAGGTTGCGGGGGCGGTCCGGGTCCTGGCCGTGGGATTCCGCCAGGGCCACCGCCAGGCGCTGGGCGCGGACGAGGTCGGCGAGGGGGTCCGTCTCCTGGCGGGCGACCAGTTCGCCGCCGACGCGGGCCACGTCCCCCGCGAGCCCCTCCGGCAGCGTCCCGAACATCCAGGCCACCCGGCCGGGGCCGGTAATGGAGATGGGACCGTGGCGGTACTCCATCGCCGGGTACGCCTCCGTCCAGGCGCCGGCCGCCTCCCGCATCTTGAGGGCGGCCTCCAGGGCCAGGCCGTACGTCCAGCCGCGGCCCAGGAACGTCCACTGCTCCGCGCCGAGCACCGCCGCCGGGAGCGGCTCGGTCACCGCGAGCTCCGCGTCGACGGCCGCCTCGGCCACCGTCTTGAGGCCGGGGATGTGGCCGAGTCCGGCCCGCAGGAAGGCGAAGGCCGTCGTCGCGAAGCGGGTCTGGACGACCGACTCCTCGTCCGCCCAGTCCAGGACCGCCACGGTGTCCGCCGCGTCCATGACGGGGGTCTTCGGGTCGGCGGTGAGGGCGACCGTCGGGACCGTGCCCTTGAGGCGGGTCAGCAGGTCCAGGACCTCCGTCGTCGTGCCCGAGCGGGTGATGGCCACGACCCGGTCGTACGTCCGCCCGGCCGGGAACTCCGACGACGCGAAGGCGTCCGTCTCGCCCAGACCGGCCGCCTCACGCAGCGCCGCGTACGCGATGGCCATGAACCACGAGGTGCCGCAGCCGGTGACGGCGACCCGCTCACCCGGCCGCGGAAGCCCCTCGAACGTGGCGGCCGCCTCCACCGCCCGGCGCCAGCAGGCGGGCTGGGTGGCTATTTCTGCTGCGGTACGCGACATGCGCCGGTGCTCCTCGTCAGTGCGGGACTGGTGCGGGACTGGTGCGGAACTCCCGCCATGGTCATCGGCGGGACCGCCGTTGCACAAGTGATACGCGGGTGGTGTAGACCTTGTGTCCGGACTCGGGGGAAACTCGCAGTTCAAGCGGATTGTGGAAGCAACGAGGGTGGGACAGCTGTGCAGCGGCGCGTGACAGGACTGACCGCGGCGGTGGCCGCACTGGGCATGGCGGGCGTGCTCGCCGGCTGCGGCGGTCCCGGCGACTCCGGCGACGTCACCCTCAAGCTGGTGGCCGCCGACTACGGCGACTCGGCGGCGAACAGCTCGAAGAAGTACTGGGCCAAGGTCGTCGAGGGGTTCGAGAAGGAGAACCCCGGCATCAAGGTCGACGTGACCGTTCACTCCTGGAACGACGTCGACCGCGAGGTCAAGGAGATGGTCAAGAAGGGCGAGGCCCCCGACCTGGCCCAGATCGGCGCCTACGCCGACTACGCCGCGCAGGGCAAGCTCTACGAGGCCGACGAGCTCCTCTCCATCGCCACACAGGCCGACTTCCTGGCGCCGCTCTCGCAGGCCGGCGAGGTCAACCGCATCCAGTACGGCATGCCGTTCGCCTCCTCCACGCGTCTGCTCTTCTACAACACCAAGCTCTTCAAGGACGCCCACCTCACTCCGCCGCAGAGCTGGAGCGAGCTGCAGGCCGACGCGAAGGCCCTCAAGGCGCGCGGCGTGAAGATCCCGTACGCGCTGCCGCTGGGCCCCGAGGAGGCGCCCGCCGAGACGCTGATGTGGATGCTGAGCGGCGGCGGCGGCTACACCGACAACGTCGGTTCGTACGCCCTCGACTCCGACCAGAACGCCAAGACGTTCGCCTGGCTCAGGGACGAACTCGTCGGCAAGGGCCTGACCGGGCCGAAGCCGCCCGCCGAGCTGAACCGCGCCGAGGCGTTCGCGGCGTTCTCGCGCGGCGAGGTCGGCATGCTCAACGGCCACCCGACGCTCATGAAGATGGCCGCCAAGAAGGGCGTGAAGTTCGGCATGGTGCCGGCGCCCGGCATCAACGGCAAGGCGCAGGCCACGATGGGCGTCGCCGACTGGATGATGGCGTTCAAGCAGAACGGTCACCGCAAGGAGGCCGGCAAGTTCCTGGACTACGTCTACAGCAAGAAGAACGTGCTGGAGTTCTCGAACGAGTACGACATCCTGCCCGTGACGACCTCCGCGTCGCAGGCGATGGCGAAGGACCGCGGCCACACCGCGCTCGGCAAGTTCCTCAAGGAACTCCCCACCTCGGAGCTCTACCCGGTGGGCAAGACGTCCTGGGCGCAGGTCTCCGCGGACATCAAGAAGGACATCGGCAGGACCGTCGGCGAGGGCGGCGACCCCAAGTCGGTGCTCAGCCGGATCCAGACCCGGGCGATGACCGCGGAGAACGCGGAGTAGCGTGGCGGGCATGACCGATCAGGAGCCGGCTGAGGGGCCGGACGGCCTCTCCGAGCGGGACCGCGCGGTGCTCGCCCTCGAACGGCGGCCGTGGCCGGGCCCGGGCGCCAAGGAGCGCGCCATCCGCGAGGAGCTCGGCATGGTGCCGGTGCGCTACTACCAGGTCCTGAACGCCCTCCTGGACGACGCGCGGGCCCTCGCCCACGACCCGATTACGGTCAATCGGCTGCGCCGGGTGCGGGAGTCCCGGCGCGCCGAGCGCTGACGCCGATAAGGTCGGGCCCATGGGTGACCCTACGTACTCGCTGTCGGACCTGCCCGAGCCGCCCGGCCTGCCCGAGCCCGTGACGCCCGCGGGGCGCGACGGCCTCGCCGCGTTCCTCGCCCGGCCGGACCGCGCCGTGGTGGCGCTGGACTTCGACGGGACGCTCGCCCCGATCGTGCCCGATCCCGAACAGGCGCGCGCCCACCCGGACGCCGCTCCGGTGCTCGCCGCGCTCGCCCCCCGCCTGCGGTCCGTGGCGGTCGTCACGGGCCGCCCCGCGGGCGTCGCCGTCCGCTACGGCGGCTTCGCGGGCGTGCCGGGCCTGGAGCACCTCGTGGTCCTCGGGCACTACGGCGCCGAGCGCTGGGACGCCGTCACCGGCACGGTCCGCGCCGCCGAGCCGCACCCCGGGGTCGCGGCCGTGCGCGCCGAGCTGCCCGGCTTCCTGGACGGGATCGGCGCCTGGCGCGGCTCGTGGATAGAGGAGAAGGGCCGCGCCGTCGCCGTGCACACGCGCCGGGCGCAGGACCCGCAGGCGGCCTTCGATGCGCTGCGCGAGCCGCTCGGCGAGCTGGCGCACCGGCACGGCCTGATCGTCGAGCCGGGCCGCCTCGTCCTTGAACTGCGGCCGCCCGGCATGGACAAGGGCGTGGCCCTCGCCGAGTACCTGCGCGAGGTGGGCGCCGAGTCCGTCCTCTACGCGGGCGACGACCTCGGCGACCTGCCCGCCTTCGGCGCCGTGGAGAAGCTCCGCTCGGACGGTGTCGCGGGCCTGCTCGTGTGCAGCGGCAGCGCGGAGGTCAAGGAGCTGGCCGGGCGGGCCGACCTGGTCGTGGACGGCCCGCAGGGTGTCGTACGACTGCTGTCGGCGATCACCGCCCGGCTGCCCTGACCGGACCCCTGGGGGTCAGCCGGTGAGCGCCCGCAGCTGGTCCAGGAACCACTGCGCGGGCGGCAGCGCCGTCGCCGCCGCCGCGAGGCGCTTCGTGCGCTCGGCGCGCTCCTCCGGCGGCATCAGGAGGGCCGTGTGCAGGGCCTCCGCCGTGGCCGTGATGTCGAAGGGGTTCACGGAGAGCGCGTCGTCGCCGAGCTCCTCGTGGGCGCCCGCCTCCCGCGAGAGGACCAGCGCGCAGCCCTCGTCGGAGACGACGGGGACCTCCTTCGCGACGAGGTTCATGCCGTCGCGGATGGGGTTGACCAGGGCCACGTCCGCCATGCGGTAGGCCGCGAGTGAGCGCGCGAAGTCGTCCTTGACGTGCAGGACCACCGGGGTCCAGCCGTCCGTCCCGTACGTGGCGTTGATGTCGTCGGCGACCCGGGAGACCTCCGCGGTGTAGTCGCGGTAGACCACCAGGTCCTGCCGGGACGGGTAGGCGAAGGCGACGTGCACGACGCGCTCGCGCCACTCGGGGTGGGTGTCGAGCAGCTCGCGGTAGGCGTGCAGGCCCCGCACGATGTTCTTGGACAGCTCCGTCCGGTCCACCCGGACGATCAGCTTCCGGTCCTCGCCTTCGTGGCTGCCCGCCTGCTCCCGCAGCGCCCGCATCCGCTCCTCGACGTCGTCGCGCCGCGACCGCTCCCGCAGGAAGTCGGCGTCGGCACCGAGCCCGTGCACCCCGATCCGGGTGCCGGAGGTCCCGCCGACGAGCCGCACGCAGCACTCCGTGAACGCGTCCGCCCACCGCCCGGTGAGGAACCCGAGCCGGTCGGCGCCGAGCATCCCGCGCAGCAGCTGCTCGGCCACGTCGTCCGGCAGCATCCGGAAGTAGTCGGCGGGCGCCCACGGGGTGTGCGAGAAGTGGCCGATGCGCAGGTCCTCGCGGAGCTCCCGCAGCATGCCCGGCACCAGCGCCAGGTGGTAGTCCTGCACCAGGACGGCCGCCCCGGGACCCGCCTCCTCGGCGAGCGCCTCGGCGAACGCCCGGTTGTACGTCTCGTACGCCGCCCACTGTGCGCGGAACTCCGGTCCGAAGACCGGTTCCAACGGCGTCTGGTAGAGCAGGTGGTGGACGAACCACAGCACCGAGTTCGCGATGCCGTTGTACGCGTCCGCGTGGACGTCCGCGTCGATGTCCAGCATCCGTACGCCCGGTTCCCCGACGCCGCGCCGCACCGCCTCGCGGTCGCCGTCGCCGAGCGCCGCGCACACCCACAGGGCGTCCGCCTCGTCGCCGATGGCGCTGAGCCCGGAGACCAGGCCGCCGCCGCCACGCCTGGCGGTCAGCTCACCGTCCTCTCCGACGGTGTACGAGACGGGGCCGCGGTTGGACGCGACGAGTACCTGTGCTGCTGACGAACCGTGCTCGGAGACCATGTGGCAAAACGTAGCCCGGTTCGGGGCCGGGCAAACGTGCGACCGGACCCCGCCCGTCCGGACGGTCACGCCACGCGGCGGTGCGCGTACTCGGCGATGCCGCTCATCGGCGGCCGCTCCTCCGTGTCGACCGCGTACGTCCGCGGCACGAAGCCGTGCTCACCCCTCTCGAACTGCGTGAGCTCGGGACGTACGAGATGCCCGCGCGCGAGCCGCAGCTGTGCCGTCCGGTAGATCGCCGCCGCCATCCGCCCGAGCGCCTGCCCGTCCTGGTGCCGGTGCTTGCGCACCCCCACGTCGACCTGCGCCAGCGCGTCCAGGCCGACCGTGTGCAGCGCGTCGACGAGCAGGCCGAGCTCCACGCCGTACCCGACGGGGAACGGCAGCCGCTCCAAAAGCGACCTGCGGGCCGCGTACTCGCCGCCGAGCGGCTGGACGAACCCCGCCAGCTGCGGCCAGTGCATGTTGAGCAGCGGCCGCGCCATCAGCTCCGTCACCCGGCCGCCCTGCCCCGCCGCCGTGCCGAGCGGCCGGTCGTACATCGCCTTCACGAAGGCCACGTCCGGGTCGGTGAGCAGCGGGCCCACTATCCCCGAGACGAAGTCCGCGGAGAACTCCCGCAGATCCGCGTCGACGAACGCGACGATGTCACCGCTCGTCACCAGCAGCGAGCGCCACAGCACCTCGCCCTTGCCGGGCACCGCCGGAACGCGCGGCAGGATCTCGTCGCGGCGAACGACCTTCGCGCCCGCCGCCGCGGCGACCTCCGCCGTCCGGTCCGTCGAACCGGAGTCGACCACCACGAGCTCGTCGACCAGCGGGACCTTCTCCATCAGCTCGCGGCGTATCTCGGCGACGATCTCGCCGACCGTCCCCTCCTCGTCGAGCGCGGGCAGCACGACGCTCACCGAGGCGCCGCCGGCACGCTTGGCGTCGGCAAGCCGGTCCTGCGGCCGGTCGGCGACCGACCAGGAACGCCTGCTGAGCCAGCGCTCGACCTCTTCCAGCACGGTCGCGGTCCTCCCATGGGTGATCGATGAGGTGATCGATGTGATCCATCTCGCGGTTCGGACGACTATCTCAAGGGTCCGGGGCTTCGGTTACAGTCTTGAACAACGCCCGGGACCATCGCATGTCGGGGTCACCGTCGCGTTGAGATGAACAACTGAAACCCATAATCGAAAACCGCTCATCCAGAGGGGCAGAGGGAAACGGCCCGTTGAAGCCCCGGCAACCCTCCCGCCGACCGCGAGGTCACGGTGGGGAAGGTGCCAATTCCGTCTCGCGGCGAGATGCGTCGCGAGGAAGATGAGGAGAAAGGGCCTCGCCTCCATGGCTGTGCAGACTGTCGCCACCGAAAGCACCACCCCTTCCGTCGACCTCGGACCCGCCTCCGGCCTCTCCTGCCGTGAGTGCGGCACCACGTTCCCGCTCGGCCCGATCTTCGCCTGCGCCGAGTGTTTCGGCCCCCTCGAAGTCGCGTACGACCTGCCCCTCGGCGACCCGGAAGCCCTCCGCAAGCAGATCGAGGCCGGCCCCGCCAACATCTGGCGCTACGCCCCGCTGCTCCCCGTCCCCGCCGACGTGGCCGACAAGCCGAACCTGAACCCCGGCTGGACCCAGCTCGTCAAGGCCGACAACCTCGCCCGTGAACTCGGCGCCCAGCAGGGCAAGTTGTTCGTCAAGGACGACTCCGGCAACCCCACGCACTCCTTCAAGGACCGCGTCGTCGCACAGGCCCTCGAAGCGGCACGCGCCTTCGGGTTCACCACGCTTTCCTGCTCCTCCACCGGCAACCTCGCGGGCGCCGTCGGCGCCGCCGCCGCCCGCGCCGGCTTCCGCTCCTGCGTGTTCATCCCGCACGACCTGGAGCAGGGCAAGGTCGTCATGGCCGCGGTCTACGGCGGCGAACTCGTCGGCATCGAGGGCAACTACGACGACGTGAACCGCTTCTGCTCCGAGCTCATCGGCGACCCGCTGGGCGAGGGCTGGGGCTTCGTCAACGTCAACCTGCGGCCGTACTACGGCGAGGGCTCCAAGACCCTCGCGTACGAGATCTGCGAGCAGCTCGGCTGGGAGCTGCCCGACCAGCTCGTCATCCCGATCGCCTCCGGCTCACAGCTCACGAAGATCGACAAGGGTCTGAAGGAGCTCATCGCCCTCGGCCTGGTGGCCGACAAGCCGTACAAGATCTTCGGCGCGCAGGCCGAGGGCTGCTCGCCGGTCTCGACCGCCTTCAAGGCCGGCCACGACGTCGTACGCCCCCAGAAGCCGAACACCATCGCCAAGTCGCTGGCCATCGGCAACCCCGCCGACGGGCCGTACGTCCTGGACATCGCGCGCCGCACGGGCGGGGCGGTGGAGGACGTCAACGACGAGCAGGTCGTCGAGGCGATCAAGCTTCTCGCCCGCACGGAAGGGATCTTCGCGGAGACGGCGGGGGGTGTGACGGTGGGCGTCACGAAAAAGCTTTTCGAGGTGGGGCTTCTTGACCCGGCCCTCACCACGGTTGTCCTGAACACCGGGGACGGTCTGAAGACGCTTGACGCTGTTGCCGAGACGTCTCAGGCGACGGCGACGATCAAGCCGAGCCTCGACGCGTTCCGTGCCGCGGGGCTCGCCGACTAGTCGCCGTAGGGCCCGCGGTCCGCTGTCGACCGCGGGTCGTGGTCCGTCCTCGCGCAGTTCCCCGCGCCCCTGGAGGGGCGCGCCACCTGATCGCCCCCTGAATCACCGAGGTGAACTCCATGAGCGTCAACGTCCGTATCCCCACCATTCTGCGCACCTACACCGGCGGCAAGGCCGAGGTCGCCGCCGAGGGGGCGAACCTGGGTGAGGTCATCGCCGACCTGGAGAAGAACCACACCGGGATCGCCGCCCGCGTCCTGGACGACCAGGGCAAGCTGCGCCGCTTCGTCAACGTGTACGTGAACGACGACGACGTCCGCTTCGAGCAGGGCCTGGAGACGGCCACGCCGGACGGCGCGGGCGTCTCGATCATTCCCGCCGTCGCCGGCGGCTGAACTTTCCGCAAGCACCCTGCGTCATTCGAATTGCCCCCTCCGCGAGAGAAACGGAGGGGGCAATTCAGCTTGGTTGAGCGCGGTACAGTTGGGAAGCGTGCTTCGCCGTGAGTGCCGAGTGCATATACGAAGTCGGCCCGGAGCCGACAAGAAGTAGCCAAAGCGCACTGCCCATTCGAGCCTTATGTGCCTTTTGCCTGGCCCGACTTGCCCTGAATTCCGGTGAATTCTCCGCATATTACCGATCGGGCGCGCCCAGAATTCTCGTCCGATTGACCTGTTGCAGACGGCAGTTGGACAGATACATTCAGCGGCGGTCGACGCGTTCCGGCGCACACCCCCAACCAGTGGGGGGTGAGGTCTGACCCGGGTCCGCGAAGTGCGGTCCTGTGCAAGGGCCAGTAATAGGGGAGTTAGGCATGGCTCAGGGCACCGTCAAGTGGTTCAACGCGGAGAAGGGGTACGGCTTCATCGCGGTCGACGGTGGTGCGGATGTTTTCGTCCACTACAGCGCGATCCAGATGGACGGCTACCGCACCCTTGAAGAAGGTCAGCGAGTCGAGTTCGAGATCTCGCAGGGCCAGAAGGGTCCGCAGGCGGACATGGTCAAGCTCGCCGTCTAGCTCGGCGCGATCGACCACCGAAGCAAGCATCGCGAGGGGCTCGTATCCCACCTGGGGTACGGGCCCCTCGTGTGCGTCCGCGCCTGCGTCCGTGCTCCCGCGCGCGGGGTGGATCTGGCGGGAGCACCTTGCACTCGTGGGGGTCGAGTGCTAATCATTGGGCTTAGCACTCTCCCAGTGAGAGTGACAGAACTTGGATCGGGTCGGTGAGGTCCGCAGGCCGCGTGGGGCAAGGAACCACACGGCAAGCAGTCCGTCCGTCGCGGGCACCAGCACGGTCCGTTTGCTTGCTTTTCCACCCCGTCCGGGAGGACCACTTCACATGGCCAAGATCATCGCGTTCGACGAGGAGGCACGGCGCGGCCTCGAGCGCGGCATGAACCAGCTCGCCGACGCCGTCAAGGTGACCCTGGGCCCCAAGGGTCGCAACGTCGTCCTCGAGAAGAAGTGGGGCGCCCCCACGATCACCAACGATGGTGTTTCCATCGCCAAGGAGATCGAGCTCGAGGACCCGTACGAGAAGATCGGCGCCGAGCTGGTCAAGGAGGTCGCGAAGAAGACGGACGACGTCGCCGGTGACGGCACGACGACCGCGACCGTCCTGGCCCAGGCCCTGGTGCGCGAGGGTCTGCGCAACGTGGCCGCCGGCGCCAACCCGATGGCTCTGAAGCGCGGCATCGAGAAGGCCGTCGAGGCGGTCTCCGGCGCCCTCCTTGAGCAGGCGAAGGATGTCGAGACCAAGGAGCAGATCGCTTCGACGGCCTCCATCTCCGCCGCCGACACCCAGATCGGCGAGCTCATCGCCGAGGCCATGGACAAGGTCGGCAAGGAAGGCGTCATCACCGTCGAGGAGTCCCAGACCTTCGGTCTGGAGCTGGAGCTCACCGAGGGTATGCGCTTCGACAAGGGCTACATCTCGGCGTACTTCGCCACCGACATGGAGCGTATGGAGGCGTCGCTCGACGACCCGTACATCCTGATCGTCAACTCCAAGATCTCCAACGTGAAGGACCTCCTTCCGCTCCTGGAGAAGGTCATGCAGTCGGGCAAGCCGCTGCTGATCATCGCGGAGGACGTCGAGGGCGAGGCGCTGTCCACGCTCGTCGTCAACAAGATCCGTGGCACCTTCAAGTCCGTCGCCGTCAAGGCCCCGGGCTTCGGTGACCGCCGCAAGGCCATGCTCGGCGACATCGCCATCCTCACCGGTGGCACCGTCATCTCCGAGGAGGTCGGCCTCAAGCTGGAGAACGCCGGTCTCGACCTGCTCGGCCGCGCCCGCAAGGTCGTCATCACCAAGGACGAGACGACCATCGTCGACGGTGCCGGTGACAGCGACCAGGTCCAGGGCCGCGTCAACCAGATCCGCGCCGAGATCGAGAACAGCGACTCGGACTACGACCGCGAGAAGCTCCAGGAGCGCCTGGCGAAGCTCGCGGGCGGCGTGGCCGTCATCAAGGCCGGTGCCGCGACCGAGGTCGAGCTCAAGGAGCGCAAGCACCGCATCGAGGACGCCGTTCGCAACGCGAAGGCGGCCGTCGAGGAGGGCATCGTCGCCGGTGGTGGCGTGGCCCTGCTGCAGGCCTCCCAGGTCTTCGAGAAGCTGGAGCTGGACGGCGACGAGGCCACCGGTGCCGCCGCTGTGAAGCTGGCCCTTGAGGCCCCGCTGAAGCAGATCGCGGTCAACGCCGGCCTTGAGGGCGGTGTCGTCGTCGAGAAGGTGCGCAACCTGACCGTCGGCCACGGCCTGAACGCCGCGACCGGTGAGTACGTCGACATGATCGCCGAGGGCATCCTCGACCCGGCGAAGGTGACGCGCTCTGCCCTGCAGAACGCCGCCTCCATCGCTGCGCTGTTCCTCACCACCGAGGCCGTCATCGCCGACAAGCCGGAGAAGGCGGGCGCTGCCCCGGCCGGCGGCGGCATGCCGGGCGGTGACATGGACTTCTGATCGACCTCTGGTTGATCACTGTCCTCACGTACCGAGGGCGGCACCCCTTCTCAGGAAGAGGTGCCGCCCTCGGGCGTTTCCCGGACTTCCCGGGCTTCCCGGGTTACGGCAGGCGGTCCAGGATCCAGCTGCAGAGTTCCTCGGTCACGAGGGTGTGGCCCTCGTTCCGGGAGGCGCAGAGGAATTCGTCCAGCTCGCTCTCCTCCTCGGCGGCGGCCGTGACCGGCGCGTACAGCTTCTCGTGGGTGTCGATGTCGCGCAGGGCGATCGCGCTGACCGTCGGCACGAAGCAGTGCTCGCGGAAGTCCGCCTCGGAGCCGAGGCCGATCAGCGCGGGAATCTTGTTCAGCTCGTCGGCGAGGATGCCGAAGCCCTCCAGGGTGCCGCCCGGCGCGCCGTCGATCTCGGGCAGGCCCGTGGTGCGGATGCGCGGCCTGCGCAGGGTCACCACCCGCAGCTGGGCGACGAGCTGGTCCTCGCCCGCGGACTGCGTGTACAGGTGGGTGCCGGTGATCGCCAGGCCCTTGCCGTGGAAGGCCTGCTCGCCGGCCGGGATGCCGTTGCTCTCGCCGATGCGGGAGCCGTTGGCCACACCGATCTTCTTCGGCCGCGAGGGCCAGCGGCCCACCCGGTCCAGCTCGGCGAGGAAGGTGCCGCGCTCCTTGTCCGTCTCGGGGGTGTCGCCCCACTCGCTGATGTGCTGCCAGAGCAGCTGGCGGGCGGCCGGACTGTTCATCTGGTTCGAGAACGCCGCGTTGAGGCGCCGGATGTAGTGCGCGAACGACTGGAGCGCGATGGGTATCCAGGCGCCGCGGTGCGGGCTGTCGTACGAGAAGTACAGGGCGGTCTGGTGGTCGTTCTCGCCCGTACCGCCGTCGTGCTCCATCTTGGCGAGCGCGTACCGCGTGACGAGCCCACCCATGCTGAACCCGCCGACCGTCAGCGGGTGATCGCCGTTGCGCCGCGCGATGGTTTCCAGGATCGCGGCCCTGGCGACCTCGGCGTTCTCCAGGATCGACGCGCTCCGCTCGTCGAAGCCGAGCAGGATGACGTCGTAGCCGCGCTGCCGCAGCGCGCTGATGAACGGGTACGGGCCGCGCTCCAGGATCTCCCAGGAGAAGTCCAGCTCGCTCGGCCCGCTGTTGAAGCCGTCGCCGAGGACGACGGGCCGCGTCAGGCCCTTCGTCCGGTCGGCGAGGTACACCCAGGCGGTGCCGCCGGGCAGCGTCCACTCGTCGTCGGGCTGCGGGGCGGCGGCGGGGGCCTCGCGGGCCTCGCGCGGGCCCGGGGCCAGGGTGATACGGGCAGCCGACCCGATCGCCTCGGCCACCTCCCGCTCGTCCATCTCCTGAAGGTCGGGCTGGGTCGGCTGCTCGGGCTGATGCGGCTGGTCGGGTTGGTTGCGCTTGGTCATGGGGCCCTCCGGTCGTGCGATACGAATGCGGATGCGAATCCGAATACGAATGCGGATGCGGATGCGGATGCGGTGACGGGGACGGTGACAGTGACACCCACCTGGTCATGACGTTCGGTGCCATCTTTGATACGACGGGTAGTCACCGACACCCGCTCGCGGCAATCGGCACCTAGGCCGGGGGCCTTTCGGACAGGAGGAGTTCGGCCGCGTACGCGTGTGACGCGTGGGGCTGGGCGCCTTGGCCTGGGGCGTACGGGGGTTCCTTGCCGCCACGCCCTGGCGGGGCGGCGGCGCGTCGGCCAACTCGACGCGCCCTTGGCTCCCGCCGGGAGCGGCAACTCTGTCGCGAAGCCGACCAGGGGGAGGGGGGAGACTTCGGTGGACCGGTGCCTTCGATGGTCACCGGGGCCGCCCGGTTTTTTGCGGAGTGTGGCGCCTCCGGGCCGGCAGTAAAGGGCGCTCCTGCGTCGCGTCGGCTCCGCCGATTCCGCTCCGC
>NZ_JBFAHP010000017.1:0-179740 GCF_040654255.1 Streptomyces sp. NPDC050732 | reverse complement strand
GCCGACTTCCCCGTCATCCTCGGCGGCGCCGCGCTGACCCGCGCCTACGTCGAGCAGGACCTGCACGAAATCTACGAGGGCGAGGTGCGCTACGCCCGCGACGCGTTCGAGGGCCTGCGCCTGATGGACGCCCTCATCGCGGTCAAGCGCGGCGTGCCCGGCGCCACCCTGCCCGAACTCAAGCAGCGCCGGGTGCCCAGCAAGGCCGCCACCGCGGTGCTGGAGGTCAACGAGGAGGAGCAGCCGGCCCGTTCGGAGGTGGCCACCGACAATCCGGTGCCCACTCCGCCGTTCTGGGGCACCCGGGTGGTCAAGGGCATCCAGCTCAAGGAGTACGCCTCCTGGCTGGATGAGAGCGCCCTGTTCAAGGGCCAGTGGGGCCTCAAGCAGGCCCGCACCGGCACCGGCCCCACGTATGAGGAGCTGGTGGAGAGCGAGGGGCGGCCCCGCCTGCGCGGCTGGCTGGACGAGCTGCACACCAAGAACATGCTGGAGGCGGCCGTCGTGCACGGCTACTTCCCGTGTGTCTCCAAGGGCGATGACCTGATCATCCTCAACGACGACGGGTCGGAGCGCACCCGCTTCACCTTCCCGCGCCAGCGCCGCGGGCGCCGGCTGTGCCTGGCGGACTTTTTCCGCCCCGAGGAATCGGGGGAGACGGACGTCGTGGGGCTGCAGGTGGTCACCGTCGGCTCGAAGATCGGCGAAGCGACCGCCGAACTGTTCGCCGCCGACTCCTACCGCGACTACCTCGAACTGCACGGCCTGTCCGTCCAGCTCGCCGAGGCCCTCGCCGAGTACTGGCACGCCCGGGTGCGTTCCGAGCTGGGCATCGCCGGGAGCGACCCGGCGGCGATCGAGGGCATGTTCCGCACCGAGTACCAGGGGTGCCGCTACTCGCTGGGCTACCCGGCCTGCCCCGACCTGGAGGACCGGGCGAAGATCGCCGAGCTTCTGCAGCCGGAGCGGATCGGCGTACAGCTCTCGGAGGAGTTCCAGCTGCACCCCGAGCAGTCCACCGACGCGATCGTCACCCACCACCCCGAGGCGAATTATTTCAACGCGCGCTGATCCGGAGCAGTCGTACACTGGTCGGTCCAGTGCAGGCCGGTTGCCTTCCCGCAAGAAGGAGGCGACCGGCCTTCTCGTCCCTCATGGAAGGTGTGGTCGCATGACCAGTACGGTTCCCGCGCTCGGCACCCGAACGGCCGAAGGCTCCGCGCTGCAGGGTGTGCTGCTCGACATGGACGGAACCCTCGTGGACACCGAGGGCTTCTGGTGGGACGCCGAGGTCGACGTCTTCGCGTCCCTCGGCCACGCACTCGACGAGGCGTGGCGCGATGTCGTCGTCGGCGGCCCCATGACGCGCAGCGCCGGTTTCCTCATCGAGGCCACCGGCGCCGACATCACCGTCGCCGAGCTCACCGTGCTGCTCAACGACCGCTTCGAGGACCGCATCGGCCGCTCCCTGCCGCTGATGCCGGGCGCCGCGCGCCTGCTCGCCGAACTCGCCGCGCACGAGGTGCCGATGGCGCTGGTGTCCGCGTCGCACCGCCGCATCATCGACCGCGTCCTCGACTCGGTCGGCGCCCACCACTTCGAACTCACCGTCGCCGGCGACGAGGTGGCCCGCACCAAGCCCCACCCCGACCCGTACCTCCTCGCGGCCCGGGGGCTCGGCGTGGACCCCACCAGATGCGCCGTCATCGAGGACACCGCGACCGGCGTCGCCTCGGCGGAGGCCGCGGGCTGCCGGGTGGTGGCCGTGCCCTCGGTCGCCCCCATCCTCGCCGCCGCGGGCCGCACCGTCGTCCCCTCCCTCGAACACGTCAACCTGCCTTTCCTGCAAGGCCTGATGACCCTCTGACAGCTACCGTCGGAACCCCGCCGTCAGCTGTGACGTTTCCCACTCCGGCGGGGGTCGACAGCGGGCCCGGCGTATGCAGGGAGCCCCTTTGGGGTGCCGGGTGGCGTGACGTTGTGTCCCGATTGGTGGGAGCGTGCACGAAACCTTCCGGTGTCGGGTTATCGGTGTGTCCACGCCCGGTTTCGCAGCGTGATTGATACGCGGTTCATGCGCCCTCCGAAGCTCATCTGGTGCGGACTAATCTCGTCGCGAGAACATCGCCCCACCCCCCGTGCCCCACCAACCCTCACCCCGCGTTGCGGGATTCACGGGATTCAAGAGCTCTGGAGAACGTCGAGCATGAACCGCAAGACTTTGGTGCTGCCGGCAGTCATAGGTCTGCTCGCCCCCGCGCTCGCCGCGTGCGGCGGTTCGGACGGCGGAGACGGCGACAAGCCGGTCACCGCCGGCACCACGGACACGTTCGCCATCTCCAAGGAGGTCCCGGCGCCCTTCGACCCGGCGTACGCCTACGACGCCGGTTCCTGGAACATCCTGCGCCAGACCGTCCAGACGCTGATGGCCATGCCGCGCGGCGGCGGCGACCCGCAGCCCGAGGCCGCCGAGCAGTGCGGTTTCACCGACACGGGCAACGAGCGCTACGCCTGCACCCTGCGCAAGGGGCTGAAGTTCTCCGACGGCAAGCCGCTGACGGCCGCCGATGTGAAGTTCTCCATCGAGCGGGTCCGCGACATCAAGGTCAAGTACCCCAGCGGTTCCGACGGCCTGGTGTCGAACGTCGAAGAGATCGAGGTCCAGGGCGACCGCGACATCGTCTTCCACCTCAAGACCCCGGACGCCACGTTCCCGTTCAAGCTGGCCACGCCGACCGCCGGCATCATCAGCAAGGACCACTACAGCAAGAACAAGCTGCGGGACGGCTTCGACGTGGACGGCTCGGGCCCGTACACGGCGAAGCAGGAGGTCGAGGACGACCGCCTGGTCAAGACGGTGTTCACCAAGAACCCCCACTACAAGGGCGCGTTCAAGGTCCAGAGCGACAAGGTGGAGCTCCGCAACTTCGCCGACACCGACGCCATGGGCAAGGCCCTTGAGGACGGCGACATCGACCTGATGACGCGCACCATGTCGCCGGAGCAGGTCAAGCAGTACGACGGGGCCAAGGACAAGAAGATCGACGTGGTCGAGATGCAGGGTCTGGAGATCCGCTACCTCGCCTTCAACACCGAGGCCCCGACGGCCAAGACCAAGGCCGTCCGCCAGGCCATGGCGCAGCTCGTCGACCGCGGCGCGCTGGCCTCCGCGGTGTACGGCTCGACGGCCGACCCGCTGTACTCGCTGGTCCCGTCCACCATCACCGGGCACGCCAACTCGTTCTTCAACAAGTACGGCAACCCGAGCACGGCCAAGGCCCGCGCCCTGCTGAACAAGGCGAACATCTCCACGCCGGTGAAGATGACGCTGCACTACACCACCGACCACTATGGCCCCGGCACGAAGAAGGAGTTCGAGCTGCTGCGCGAGCAGCTGAACGACTCCGGACTGTTCGACGTGTCGATCAAGGGCGTGCCGTGGAACACCTTCCGCGCGGCCGAGCGCAACGGCAAGTACGCGGCGTACGGCATGGGCTGGTTCCCCGACTTCCCGGACGCCGACAACTTCCTCGCGCCGTTCCTCGACAAGGACAACTTCCTCGGCTCGCCGTACGTGAACGACACGATCAACGATCAGCTGATCCCGACGTCGCGACGCGAGGCCGACCGGCTCGCCGCCTCCAAGAGCATCCGCCGCATCCAGGACATCGTCGCCGACGACGTCCCGGTGCTCCCGCTCTGGCAGGGCAAGCAGTACATCGCGGCACGCGACGACATCACGGGTGTCGAGTGGGCCCTCAACTCCTCCTCCAACCTCCAGCTGTGGGAGCTCAGCCGCGGCGTCAGCGGCTGACCGTCCGCCCCTGGCGGGCACCTCCAGTTCCAGCGAACGACCACAACACCAAAGGCACGTAAGTGAAATGTCGTAACCAGTGGCTGGCCCTTCCCCTCACGGGAGGGCTCGCCGCCGCCCTGCTGACCGGCTGTGGCACGGAATCGGGTGGCGCGGGGGACACGGGCGACGCGGTCGTGATGGGGATGTCCGACGACGTCCTCGCCACCGACCCGGCATCCGGCTACGACCCCGGTTCCTGGCTCCTGTTCAACAACGTCTTCCAGTCGCTCCTGAGCTTCCCCAAGGGCGCCACCGAGCCCGCGCCGGAGGCCGCCGAGAGCTGCGGCTTCACGGACACGGAGGCGAAGGTCTTCAAGTGCGAGCTGCGTGACGGACTGAAGTTCAGCAACGGCAACGCGCTCACGTCGAAGGACGTCAAGTTCTCCTTCGACCGCATGCGGAAGATCAACGACGGCGACGGCCCCGCGATCATGTTCCCGATGCTCGACCGGGTACAGGCACCGGACGCCAAGACCGTCGTCTTCAAGCTGAAGTACTCCGACGCGACGTTCCCCAGCAAGATCGCCTCGGGCGCCGGCTCCATCGTGGACCACCGCGAGTACGACATGAACCGGCTGCGCGAGGACGGCAAGGCCGTCGGCTCCGGACCGTACAAGCTCGACTCGTTCGACAAGGAGCAGGCGGCCTTCTCCGTCAACTCCGGCTACAAGGGCACCGCCAAGGTGAAGAACGAAGGCGTGGCCATCAAGTTCTTCCACGGCGACCAGAAGGGCCTCAAGAAGGCGCTCCTGGAGGACCGGATCGACCTGGCCTACCGAGGCCTCGCCGCCGCCGACATCGCCGACATCGAGCAGGACACCTCCAAGGACGTCGACATCGTCGAGGGCACCAGCGCCGAGGTGCAGCACCTGGTCTTCAACATGAAGGACCCGGTGGCGGGCAAGCTCGGCGTGCGCAAGGCCATGGCGTACCTCCTCGACCGGGACGCCCTGGTCAAGGAGGTCTACCAGGACACGGCCACGCCGCTCTACTCGATCGTCCCCGCCGGCATCAGCGGCCACAACACGGCGTTCTTCGACACCTACGGCGCCCGCCCGCAGCGCGCCAAGGCCGCCGCCGCGCTCCGCTCCGACGGCATCGACGGCAAGGTCAAGCTGACGCTCTGGTCGACGCCGACCCGCTACGGCCCGGCCACCGACCACGAGCTGCGGGCCATCGCCAAGCAGCTCAACGCGTCCGGCCTCTTCGACGCCGACGTGAAGTCCGTCGCGTTCGATCAGTACGAGAAGGACATCGAGGCCGGCAAGTACGGCGTCTACGTCAAGGGCTGGGTGCCGGACTACCCGGACCCCGACAACTTCACGCAGCCGTTCTTCGGCAAGGGCAACGTCCTCGGCAACCACTTCGAGAACGGCACCATCACCGGGAAGATCATCCCCGGCACCGCGACGGAGAGCGACCGCGCCAAGACCGACAAGCAGTACGGCCAGCTGCAGGACATCGTGGCCGAGCAGCTGCCCGTCCTGCCGGTCTGGCAGGCCAAGCAGTACGCCGTCGTCCGCGACAGCGTCTACGGCCTGGAGTCCTGCCTCGACGCGTCCACCGTCTTCCGCTTCTGGGAGATCAGCAAGGGCTGACCGCACCGCCGACCGACCCCACGAACGAAGGTGGCCGCCCCCACGGGGACGGCCACCTTCGTCGCGCTCGGAGCAAGCACCCGGTCACTGCGCGCCGGGACGCACCAGACCGCTCTCGTACGCATACACCGCGGCCTGCACCCGGTCGCGCAGGCCCAGCTTCGTCAGCACATGGCCCACATGCGTCTTCACGGTCGTCTCGCTAACGAAGAGGTCCGCCGCGATCTCCGCGTTCGACAAGCCGCGCGCGACCAGCTTGAGGACCTCCACCTCCCGGTCGGTGAGCGTGTGCAGGGTGTCCGGCACCGGCTCGTCACCCGACGGCAGGTGCGCGGAGTACTTGTCGAGGAGCCGCCGCGTGATGCTCGGCGCGAGCATCGCCTCACCCGCCGCCACCACCCGGATCGCCTGCACCAGCTCGTTCGCCGGAGCGTCCTTCAGGAGGAAGCCGCTGGCACCGGCCCGCAGCGCCTCCACCACATACTCGTCGAGGTCGAAGGTCGTCAGGACCAGCACCTTCGCCGGACCGTCCCGGCCGGGACCGGTGATCTGCCGGGTCGCCTCCACACCGTCCATCCGCGGCATGCGGATGTCCATCAGGACCACATCGGGCTGCAGCGCCCGCACCTGGTCGAGAGCCTGCAGGCCGTCTCCGGCCTCGCCGACGACCGCGATGTCCTGCTCGGCCTCCAGAATCATCCGGAACCCGGTGCGCAACAGCGGCTGGTCATCGACCAGTAGGACGCGGATGGCCACGTGTCTCTCCTTCAGCTAGTCCGCGCCCATTCTGCCCTGCCCGCCCTCCGCGGACTCGGGCGCCCTCACAGGAAGCGGATACGGCGGGGGAGTCCCCCCGAATTCGGGACACACCGCCTGATGATCGCACCAACCGCACAATTTGGTCGGCCGCGGCCGCCAGTTCCCCGTCTCCGTCGCCAGCTCGATCGCCTCCCACAGCGCGAGCAGCTTCCGCTCCACCCGCTCCAGATCCGCCACCACCGGGTCATACGTGATCACATCACCGCTGCCCAGATAGACGAGCTGGAGACGGCGCGGCACCACACCCTTCAGACGCCACACCACCAAGGCGTAGAACTTCATCTGGAACAGCGCGCCCTCCGCGTACTCCGGACGCGGGGCCTTGCCCGTCTTGTAATCCACGATGCGGACATCGCCCGAAGGCGCCACGTCCACCCGGTCGATGATCCCGCGCAGCTTCAGCCCCGACGCCAGCTCCGCCTGCACGAACAGCTCACGCTCCGCCGGCTCCAGACGCGTCGGATCCTCCAGCGTGAACCAGCGCTCCACCAGCTTCTCCGCGTCCGACAGCCAGCGCGCCATGCGCTCGCCCTCCGGATCGTCCGCGAACAACTCCGTCAGCTCCGGCTTCGCCTCCCGCAACCGGTCCCACTGACCCGGAATGAGCGACTTCGCACGCGGCGCCGTCCGCTCACCCGCCGGGGCATCGAAGAGCCGCTCCAGAACCGCGTGCACCAGAGTGCCCCGGGTCGCCGCCTCACTCGGCTTCTCGGGCAGCTTGTCGATCACCCGGAACCGGTACAGCAGCGGACACTGCATGAAATCGCCCGCGCGCGAGGGCGACAGGGACGCCGGGCGCACGGCCGCCGCGGCACCGTCGGTACTGGTTTCCATGAGGACAGACCCTACGACCCACCACTGACAACAGCCGCATACCATCGACGACAGACCGTCTCACCCTGCATGATCGTGCGGGTAACCGCGCCATACCGGGGCGAGGGACGCTTCGAACGAGGGGACATCGTGGACGAAAGCGGCGGGAGCGGCGGGCCGCAGTCCGACGGCACCGAAGGGCTGCGGCAGAAAGACCCGCAGAACCCGAAAGACGCACACGGCGCGACCGGCTCCCCGGAGCCGACACGCCCGGCCGACACGGACACGGACACGACCACACACACGACCCACGAGCCGGAACACCCCCGGCACAGTGAGACCGGCACGTCCCTCACCAAGACGCCCCGAGAAGAGCCGCCCGCCGGGCCACCACGCCCGCCCGGGCCACCCCGCGGCAAGGGAACCCCGGTCCCCCCCAAGGCACAGAAAGGACCCGGCGGCGGACTCCTCATGGGCAAGCCGTTCGGCGTGCCCGTCTACGTCGCACCCAGCTGGTTCCTCGTCGCCGCCCTCATCACCTGGGTCTTCGGCGGCCAGCTCGACCGCGTCCTGCCCGAGCTCGGCGGCGCCCGCTACCTCGTCTCCCTCTTCTTCGCCGTCGCCTTCTACGCCTCCGTACTCGTCCACGAGCTGGCCCACACCGTCGCCGCCCTCCGCTTCAAACTCCCGGTCCGCCGCATCCAGCTCCAGTTCTTCGGCGGCGTCTCCGAAATCGAGAAGGAGTCCGAGACCCCCGGCCGCGAATTCGTCCTCGCCTTCGTCGGCCCACTCCTCTCCCTCGTCCTCGCCGGCATCTTCTACGCGGGAATGCAGGCCGTCGACCCCGGCACCGTGCCCGGCGTACTCCTCGCCGGACTGATGATCTCCAACCTCATCGTCGCCGCCTTCAACCTCCTCCCCGGCCTGCCCCTCGACGGCGGCCGCATGCTGCGCGCCGTCGTCTGGAAGATCACCGGCAAACCCATGAGCGGCACCGTCGCCGCCGCCTGGGTCGGCCGCGCCCTCGCCATCTCCGTCCTCATCGGACTGCCCCTCCTCAACCAGTCCGGCGCCCTCGGCGGCGAACCCGAGGACATCGGCGGCATGAACACCGTCACCGACGCCCTGCTCGCCGCGATCCTCGCCGCCATCATCTGGACCGGCGCAGGAAACAGCCTCCGCATGGCCCGCCTGCGCGAACACCTGCCCGAACTCCGCGCCCGCACCCTGACCCGCCGCGCCGTCCCCGTCGAAAGCGACACCCCCCTCTCCGAAGCCCTCCGCAGGGCCAACGACGCCGGCGCCCGCGCCCTCGTCGTCGTCGACGCCGACGGCGACCCCATGGCCGTCGTCCGCGAAGCCGCCATCGTCTCCGTCCCCCAGCACCGCCGCCCCTGGGTCGGCGTCGGCGGCCTCGCCCAGGACATCACCGAAGGCATGCGCATCTCCGCCGAGCTCGCCGGCGAAGAACTCCTCGACACCCTCCGCGCCACCCCCGCCACCGAATACCTCGTCGTCGAGGAGTCCGGCGAGATCTACGGAGTACTCTCCGCCGCCGACGTCGAACGCGCCTTCGTCAAGGCCATGGCCAGGCCCTCCTGACCACCGCACCTCCAGCGGTGGTCCGAGCTTCCCGCCACGGCCGGTAGGCTGGTCACATGTCCGAACCGACCGGTGCCGCCCGCCGTCGCGGGCCCTTCAAGGTCGGGGACCAGGTCCAGCTCACCGACCCCAAGGGACGCCACTACACGTTCACGCTCGAAGCCGGGAAGAACTTCCACACCCACAAGGGTTCCTTCCCCCACGACGAGCTGATCGGCGCTCCCGAGGGCAGTGTTGTCCGAACCACGGGAAACGTCGCCTACCTGGCGCTGCGACCCCTGCTCCCCGACTACGTCCTGTCCATGCCCCGCGGCGCCGCCGTGGTCTACCCCAAGGACGCGGGGCAGATCCTGGCCTTCGCCGACATCTTCCCCGGCGCCCGCGTCGTCGAGGCGGGCGTGGGCTCAGGATCGCTCAGCAGCTTCCTGCTGCGCGCCATCGGTGACCAGGGAATGCTGCACTCGTACGAGCGCCGCGAGGACTTCGCCGAGATCGCCCAGCAGAACGTGGAACGCTACTTCGGCGGCCCCCACCCCGCCTGGCAGCTCACCGTCGGCGACCTCCAGGACAACCTCAGCGACACCGAGGTCGACCGCGTCATCCTCGACATGCTCGCCCCCTGGGAATGCCTGGAGGCCGTCTCCAAGGCACTCGTCCCCGGCGGCATCCTCTGCTGCTACGTCGCGACCACCACCCAGCTCGCCAGGACCGTCGAGTCCATCCGCGAGATAGGCGGCTTCAACGAGCCGACCGCCTGGGAGTCGATGATCCGCAACTGGCACATCGAAGGCCTCGCCGTCCGCCCCGACCACCGCATGATCGGGCACACCGGCTTCCTCCTCACCGCCCGCCGCCTCGCGGACGGCGTCGAGCCCCCCATGCGCCGCCGCCGCCCCGCCAAGGGCGCCTACGGCGACGACTACTCCGGCCCCAACGCCGACGGCGGCACCCCGCGCTGACCCGCGCCACGGAACCCGCCCAATGAACAGGCGCCGCCGCCGAGTTCCCTGACCGACCAGGGAACTCGGCGGCGGCGCCGTTTCGTTGACAGGACACCAGCCCGTACCGGAAGAACCGCGAGAACCACCGGCCCACCATCCGACCCCGGTGTTCCACCTCACTGTGACGTATGGCACGATGCTGGCCACCCCCCGCCGGCACAGCCCTCACAGGAGACACTTCCTAGTGCAGCACCCCGCCGTCCCGGAACTGGCCCACACCGCCACCCGCCCCATCCACTGGCTCGCCACCGCCGCCGCACTGGCCGCCGTCGTCGCCGGCTCGGCCGTCCTCCAGCCCGACCCCGCGACCGCCGCACAGACCGGCCCCAAACCGCACCCCAGAG
Source organism: Streptomyces sp. NPDC050732 (assembly GCF_040654255.1). NCBI lineage: Bacteria > Bacillati > Actinomycetota > Actinomycetes > Kitasatosporales > Streptomycetaceae > Streptomyces > Streptomyces sp. NPDC050732. The sequence goes on along the minus strand of NZ_JBFAHP010000017.1, from coordinate 169,707 downwards.
CCGCCGCGGCCGCCCCGGCCCCGGCCCCCGCACCCGACCCGGCCTCCGTCGACTTCCCGATCACCTGCGGCCCCGTCAAGCCCGTCGTCAAGGAAAAGGCCACCGGCGACCTCGACGGCGACGCCCGACCCGAAACGGTCGCCGTCGTCCACTGCCGCGCCGGCTCAGGCACCCCGCCCGACGGCATCTATGTGATCACCAGGCCGGCAGCGGGCAAACCCCGCGTCGTCGCGACACTCGTCGACCCCAAGGACCGACTCACCGTCAGCGACTTCGCCCTCCGTGACGGCACAGTCACCGCCACCCTCCTCGGCTACTCCACACCCGACGTACCCCGCTGCTGCCCCGACAAGCACGACAAAGCCAAGTGGCAATGGCAGGACGGGACGTTCGAGCGGACGACACCCGCCGAAGCCCTCGGCGTATGACGCCCCGGCAGCGGCCGGATCAAGCCGCCTCGGGCCCGTAGACCTCGACACCGTCCGAAACACGCCGCACATGGATACAGTCGCCAGGACACTCCTTGGCCGAATCCACCACATCACGGAGAAGCGGCAACGGCACGGGCGTTGTCGCCCCAGGAGCCTGCAGCAGCTCGTCGTCACCACTCTTCACATACGCCAGACCATCGATGTCCAGCTCGAAGACCTCCGGCGCGTACTGCGCACAGATGCCGTCCCCGGTACAGAGGTCCTGGTCGATCCAGACCTCCAGCGGATCGCCCTCACTGCCGGTCTCGGCCTGGTGCCGCACGGTCATCTCTCCTGCCGGTCGCTGCGCCGGGCGGCCCGAAAATACAGCAAGTCGGGCCAGCCCTGACGGGTGTTGAACAGTTCGACGATACAACCGCCCGCTTTCCGATGTTGTTGGGTGGGTATTCCTCTGGCGTGAGGGAGAGCGCAAGGGTGAAGATCGGACACACCCCCACTGTCTTTGTGATCTAGGGGTTTCAATCGACACCCACCCAGGTAGGGTCTGGAAGCGTCCAGCTCCCCTTGGAGGAGGTGAGGACCGTGGCAGCCCACGACGACGACATCAACCGCGGCATCCGGCCGGGGCGAGGGTCTGAGGACCCCGCCGGTCAGGTTGCCTATCTCGAGCAGGAAATCGCCGTCCTGCGACGCAAGCTCGCCGACTCTCCGCGTCATACGAGGATTCTCGAAGAGCGGATCGTCGAGCTGCAGACCAACCTGGCCGGCGTATCCGCACAGAACGAGCGGCTCGCCAACACGCTCCGTGAGGCCCGCGACCAGATCGTGGCCCTCAAGGAGGAAGTCGACCGGCTCGCACAGCCACCGGCCGGCTTCGGAGTCTTCCTCGTGGCGAACGAGGACGGCACGGCGGACATCTTCACCGGGGGCCGCAAGCTCCGGGTGAACGTCAGCCCGAGCGTGGAGCTCGAAGAGCTCAGGCGCGGCCAGGAAGTCATGCTCAACGAAGCGCTCAACGTGGTCGAGGCCATGGAGTTCGAGAGCGTCGGCGACATCGTCACCCTCAAGGAAATCCTTGAGGACGGCGATCGAGCCCTGGTGGTCGGACACACCGACGAAGAACGAGTGGTGCGGCTCGCCGAACCCCTCCTCGACGTCACCATCCGCCCGGGCGACGCCCTCCTGCTCGAACCCCGCTCCGGCTACGTCTACGAAGTCATCCCCAAGAGCGAGGTCGAAGAACTCGTCCTCGAAGAAGTCCCCGACATCAGCTACGAGAAAATCGGCGGCCTCGGCGGCCAGATCGAGATGATCCGGGACGCCGTCGAGCTCCCCTACCTCTACCCCGACCTCTTCAAGGAGCACGAACTGCGGCCGCCCAAGGGCGTCCTGCTGTACGGGCCCCCCGGCTGCGGCAAGACGCTGATCGCGAAAGCCGTCGCCAACTCCCTTGCCAAGAAGGTCGCCGAGGTGACCGGCCAGCCCGCGGGGAAGAGCTACTTCCTCAACATCAAGGGCCCCGAGCTCCTCAACAAGTACGTCGGCGAGACCGAGCGCCACATCCGCCTGGTCTTCCAGCGAGCCCGGGAGAAGGCGAGCGAGGGCACCCCCGTCATCGTCTTCTTCGACGAGATGGAATCCCTCTTCCGCACCCGCGGATCCGGAGTCAGCTCGGACGTGGAGAACACCATCGTCCCCCAGCTGCTCGCCGAGATCGACGGCGTGGAAGGCCTGGAGAACGTCATCGTCATCGGCGCCTCCAACCGCGAGGACATGATCGACCCCGCGATCCTGCGACCCGGACGACTCGACGTCAAGATCAAGATCGAGCGCCCGGACGCCGAGGCCGCGAAGGACATCTTCGCCAAGTACCTCACCGAACGGCTCCCCCTGCACGCCGACGACCTGGCCGAACACAGCGCCGACCGGCGCACCACCGTCCAGGGCATGATCCAATCCGTCGTCGAGCAGATGTACGCCGAATCCGAGGAGAACCGCTTCCTTGAGGTGACGTACGCCAACGGCGACAAGGAAGTCCTCTACTTCAAGGACTTCAATTCCGGCGCCATGATCGAAAACATCGTGGGCCGCGCCAAGAAGATGGCCATCAAGGCCTTCCTCGAAGCGAACCAGAAGGGCATCCGGGTCGCTCACCTCCTCCAGGCTTGCATCGACGAGTTCAAGGAGAACGAGGACCTGCCCAACACCACCAACCCCGACGACTGGGCCAGGATCTCCGGAAAGAAGGGCGAGCGGATCGTGTACATCCGAACCCTCGTCACCGGAAAGCAGGGCGCGGACACCGGACGCTCCATCGACACGGTGGCCAACACCGGTCAATACCTGTAGAACACAGGACGGCTGCGGGTGTCCTTCACGGGTACCCGCAGCCGTCTGTTTTTCAATGAAGGCAATGATCTCCCCACCAGCGCAAAGGCGTTCTAGGCTCTTCGGTACCGCCGAGTCGCGCAGTGCGGGGACGGGCACCGCACACGCACCGGAGCAACAGCGGTACTTGAGCGCCGTTCCCGAACGGGAGCGCCGCCGGGCAAGGAGGGCCGCATGACCGTACGGCGAGTAATGGGCATCGAGACGGAGTACGGCATCTCCGTCCCCGGCCACCCCAACGCCAATGCAATGCTCACCTCGTCCCAGATCGTCAACGCCTACGCCGCGGCGATGCACCGGGCGCGGCGCGCCCGCTGGGACTTCGAGGAGGAGAACCCGCTGCGGGACGCGCGGGGATTCGACCTCGCCCGCGAGGCCGCCGACTCCAGCCAGCTGACCGACGAGGACATCGGCCTCGCCAACGTCATCCTGACCAACGGAGCGCGCCTCTACGTGGACCACGCGCACCCCGAATACAGCTCACCCGAGATCACCAACCCCCTGGACGCGGTCCTGTGGGACAAGGCCGGCGAACGCATCATGGCCGAGGCCGCCGAACGCGCGGCCCAGCTCCCCGGCGCCCAGCCGATCCACCTCTACAAGAACAACACCGACAACAAGGGCGCCTCCTACGGCACGCACGAGAACTACCTGATGAAGCGGGAGACCCCCTTCTCGGACATCGTGCGGCACCTGACACCCTTCTTCGTCTCCCGCCAGGTCGTCACCGGCGCAGGACGCGTCGGCATCGGCCAGGACGGCCACGAACACGGCTTCCAGCTCAGCCAGCGCGCCGACTACTTCGAAGTCGAGGTAGGCCTGGAGACGACCCTGAAGCGGCCCATCATCAACACCCGCGACGAGCCGCACTCAGACGCCGAGAAGTACCGCAGGCTGCACGTCATCATCGGCGACGCCAACCTCTCCGAGATCTCGACGTACCTCAAGCTCGGCACGACGTCCCTGGTCCTCGCGATGATCGAGGACGGCTTCATCAACGTCGACCTCGCCGTCGACCAGCCCGTGCGCACGCTGCACCAGGTCTCCCACGACGCGACACTCAAGCACCTCGTCACGCTCCGCAGCGGCCGGTCACTCACCGCCGTCCAACTCCAGATGGAGTACTTCGAGCTCGCCCGCAAGTACGTCGAGGAGCGGTACGGCTCCGACGCCGACGACCAGACCAAGGACGTACTGACCCGCTGGGAGGACGTCCTCGGCCGCCTGGAGAGCGACCCGATGAGCCTCTCCGGAGAGCTCGACTGGGTCGCCAAGCGCGAACTCATGGAGGGCTACCGCCGCCGCGACAACCTCGACTGGGACGCCGCCCGGCTCCACCTGGTCGACCTCCAGTACGCCGACGTACGTCCCGAGAAGGGCCTCTACAACCGGCTGGTGGCCCGCGGCAAGATGAAGCGGCTCCTCGACGAGGCGGACGTCGAGCGCGCCACCACCAAGCCGCCCGAGGACACGCGCGCGTACTTCCGCGGCCGTTGCCTTGAGCAGTACGCGGACGACGTGGCCGCGGCGTCCTGGGACTCGGTCATCTTCGACCTCCCTGGCCGTGACTCTCTGCAGCGGGTCCCCACGCTGGAGCCCCTGCGCGGCACGCGCAACCACGTCAAGGAACTCCTGGACCGCTGCCGCACCGCAGAGGACCTGGTTCGGGTCCTCTCGGGCGGCTGAAAGGTCATCGACGGGGGAATCACAGAGGTGGGTCCCGCACGTTGATGCAACTGCGGGGCCGATGTCGGACCCGGAGCGTAGGGTCTGATCAAGAACGTCTAACCGAGCGAGCGGGGTGAGGTAGATGGCGACCAAGGACACCGGCGGCGGACAGCAGAAGGCGACGCGTCCCACCGAGGAGACCGAGGAGCAGACGCAGGACGCGCAGGCTTCGGAGGACCTCAAGGAGCGGCAGGAGAAGCTGAGCGACGACGTCGACTCTGTGCTTGACGAAATCGATGATGTGCTCGAGGAGAACGCCGAGGACTTCGTGCGCTCCTTCGTTCAGAAGGGCGGAGAGTGATTCTTCCTTTGAATCGAAGGCTGGGGATGTAGGGAGGGGTCTTGTCGGAGCCGCTCAAGCGGTGCGCGCGATGCCGAGAGTTGAAACCGCGCGAGGCGTTTGCATCGAATCGGGCATTGCGTGACGGCCTGCAGTGCTACTGCAGGCCGTGCGCCGCGGAGTATCACCAGGAGCGGCAAAAGGCCAAGGGTAAGAACGTTCGGCTCAAGGTCGCAGCTCCGGCCGGGCACAAATACTGCCGCAGGTGTGGGGAGACCAAGCCTCATGCCGAATGGGACCGTAACAAGACGGCATCCGACGGCCTGTCCACTCGGTGCAAAGCGTGTCGGGCCATCGAAGGCCGTGCAGCCCATCTCAAGCGTCAGTACGGCATGACCGAGGCCGAGCGTGACCAACTGATCAGGTCCCAGAAGGGCCTCTGTGTGATCTGTCTCGAGGCACCTGCCGTGCATGTGGATCACTGTCACGAGACGGGTAAAGTCCGAGGCGTACTGTGCTTCAACTGCAACTCAGGCATCGGCAAGTTGGGGGACGACCCCGACAAGACCCGCCGAGCCACCGCTTACCTGGAAGGAAACTCGTGGAAGCCAATCCTCGTAGCACCGGGCGTCTACCAGCTGCCTTCCTGACGCCTGGTTCGTCGTCGTTCATGGACTTCCTGTCCGAGCACCAGCCGGAGATCCTGCCCGGCAACCGTCAACTGCCGCCCACCCAGGGCGTCATCGAGGCTCCGCACGGCACGACCATCGTGGCCGTGACGTTCCCGGGCGGTGTGGTCCTGGCCGGTGACCGGCGGGCCACCATGGGCAATGTGATCGCGCAGCGCGACATCGAGAAGGTGTTCCCTGCCGACGAGTACTCGGCGGTGGGCATCGCCGGTACGGCGGGTCTCGCCGTGGAGATGGTGAAGCTCTTCCAGCTGGAGCTGGAGCACTTCGAGAAGGTCGAGGGCGCCACGCTCTCGCTCGAAGGCAAGGCGAACCGGCTGTCCACGATGATCCGCAGCAACCTCGGCATGGCCATGCAGGGTCTCGCCGTGGTGCCGCTCTTCGCGGGGTACGACGTGGACCGCGAGAAGGGGCGCATCTTCTCGTACGACGTGACGGGTGGGCGTTCGGAGGAGCACGGCTTCGCGGCGACCGGTTCGGGTTCGGTGTTCGCGCGCGGTGCGATGAAGAAGCTCTACCACGATGGTCTGACCGAGGAGCAGGCGACGACGCTGGTCGTCCAGGCGCTGTACGACGCGGCCGACGACGACTCGGCGACCGGTGGTCCGGATGTGGCCCGCCGGATCTATCCGATCGTCACCGTGATCTCCGACGAGGGGTTCCGGAGGCTGACGGACGACGAGTCGTCCGCGATCGCGCGCGCGATCCTGGAGAAGCGTCTTGAGCAGCCGGACGGACCGCGCGCCGCACTGCTCTGATCGCTCCGAATTCGCCACTGACTGAAGTTTTTTGACAGAAAGGGACGGATCCGGTGTCGACGCCGTTCTATGTCTCACCCCAGCAGGCCATGGCCGACCGGGCGGAATACGCCCGGAAGGGCATCGCCCGTGGCCGCAGCCTTGTCGTGATGCAGTATGCCGACGGCATCGTGTTCGTCGGCGAGAACCCGTCCCGTGCGCTGCACAAGTTCAGCGAGATCTATGACCGGATCGGCTTCGCGGCCGCCGGCAAGTACAACGAGTACGAGAATCTGCGGATCGGCGGTGTGCGGTACGCGGACCTTCGTGGATATACGTACGACCGCGATGACGTGACGGCCCGTGGGCTCGCCAATGTCTATGCGCAGACGCTCGGCACGATCTTCTCCAGTAACGCGGAGAAGCCGTACGAGGTGGAGCTGGTCGTCGCCGAGGTCGGCGTGACGCCGGACGGCGATCAGATCTACCGGCTGCCGCACGACGGTTCGATCGTGGATGAGCACGGTTCGGTCGCGGTCGGTGGCAATGCCGAGCAGATCAGCACGTATCTCGATCAGCGTCACCGGGACGGGATGACGCTGGCCGAGGCGCTCAAGCTCGCGGTGCAGGCGCTGTCCCGCGACACCAACGGCAGTGAGCGGGAGATCCCCGCGGAGCGGCTGGAGGTGGCGATCCTCGACCGGACGCGGCCGCAGCAGCGGAAGTTCAAGCGGATCGTGGGGCGGCAGTTGTCGCGGCTGCTCGACGAGGGCGGTGCGACGGACGCGGCGACCGACACGGACGAGGAAGCCGGGCCCGCGCCGCGGTCCGGCGGCGACATCGAGTAGGTCGTTTCCGCTTCCTGTTAGTGGGTGCGCCCCGTGTTCCGGCCTTGCGGCCGGGAGGCGGGGCGCTTCTTTGTGTGTCGTGTGTCGTGTGCGTCAGTGGGCGGGGCCTGTGGAGCCGCGCACGATCAGTTCGACGGGGAGTGGGGTGGCGTCGGGGCTGCGGCCTTCCAGGACGGCGACGAGGGATTCCATGCCGCGCTCGCCGAACCGTTCGGCGGGGAGGCGGACCGTCGTGAGTTCGGGTTCGACGGCGGTGGCCAGGGTCAGGTCGTCGAAGCCGGTGACGGAGACGTCCTCGGGGACGCGCAGGCCGAGCCGGCGTGCGGCTTTGCAGACGCCGGCGGCGAGGAAGTCGTCGTCGCAGACGACCGCGGTGGGCCGGGGGCCGGGGGCGGAGAGGGCGGCTTCGGCGACGACGCGGGCGCTCGCGACGTTCAGGGGGGCGGCGACCCGGTGCACGGCGGTGTCCGTGCCCCGCAGTGTCCGCGCGAGGGCTTCGGCGCGGACGTCGAAGGTCCAGGAGTCGACGTCCGCGCCGAGGTGGAGGAAGTCGCGGTGGCCGAGGGCGAGGAGGTGTTCCGTCACCTGGCGCATGCCGTCGGCGAGGTCGAGGTTGACGGTGGTGGCGCCGAGGCTGCCCGCGGGGTCGCTGTCGAGCATGACGAGGGGGAGGTCGTCGCCGCGGATGGTGGCGAGGGTGTCGGAGGCCATGGAGGAGGCGAGGACGCCGTCGAGGGAGGCGCGTGCGGAGGCGAAGGGGTCGCGGGCGGGGCCGATGCCGTCGGGGGAGGGGTAGAGGACGACGCCGAAGCCGTGCCGGGCGGCGATGCGGGCGACGCCGGTGTAGACGTGGGCGAAGAATTCGTTGGTGAGTTCGGGGACGACGAGGAGGGCGGTCCTGGTCCTGCCGAGGCGGAGGTTGCGGGCCGCGAGGTTGGGGCGGTAGCCGAGTTCGCGTGCGGCGGTCCGTACGCGTTCGGCGGTGGGTTCGGCGACGCGGCCGCGCCATTTGTCGCCGAGGACGAGGGAGACGGTGGCCTGGGAGACCCCGGCCGCGCGTGCGACGTCGCGGCTCGTGGGGCGGGTGCCCCCGGTTTCCTGTAGCGGCCCGGCCACTGAGACCTCCTGGTTGGTGCCCGCGGCACGGAGCTGTCTCGTGGTCGCGGGGTCGCGGTGGACCCGCGTGCTGCGCTCATGGTACGTATGACGCCGGACGTTATACGTAAAACCCCGGCTCGGCGTGCGGGGGGAGGGCGGGAGAGCATGGCGGCGGGATACGCGGAGATCCTCAGGACGCGCTACGCGACACGGCTGCTCGCCGGGACGCTGGTGGGCAGGCTGCCGAATGCCACGGCGGCGATCGCGATCGTGCTGTTCATCCGGGCCGAGGGCGGCACCTACAGCCTGGCCGGCGCGCTCGCCGCGGTGTACGGCGTGGCGAACGCGGTGGGTCAGCCGCTGCTCGGGCGCCTCGTCGACCTGTACGGCCAGCCGCGGGTCCAGCTGCCCGCCGCGCTGCTCTCCGGGCTGGGCATGGCGGTGTTCGCGTTCACGGGGCCGGACCAGCTGGGGCTCGCGTATGTGGCGGTGGGGGCCGCGGGTCTGTTCACGCCGCCTCTGGAGGGCGGTCTGCGCGCCCTGTGGCCGAGTGTCCTGGGCAAGGAGGAGCAGGTCCACACCGCGTACGCGATGGATGCCATCGCCCAGGAAGTCATGTTCACCGTGGGCCCGTTGCTCATCACGGGCTGCGTGGCCCTGTGGTCGGAGCGGGTGGCGCTGCTCGTCGTCAATGTGGTGGGTGTGCTCGGTGCCCTCTCCGTAGTGGTGTCCCGGCCTTCGCGCGCGTGGCGCTCGGCGCCGCGGGAGGCGCACTGGCTCGGTGCCCTGCGCTCGCCCGGGCTCCTCGCGCTCCTCGGCGCGTTCCTCTTCATCGGCATGGCGCTCGGCTCGATCACCGTCGCGGGTGTGTCGTACGCGGACGTGCACGGCGGTGACGCGGTGTACGGCTGGATGATGGCGGCGCTCGGACTGGGTGCGCTCGTCGGGGGTTCCGTGTACGGGGCGCGGCAGTGGGCCGGCGTGCCGGAGCGGAGGCTGAGTGTCCTGGTGGCGTTGTTGGCGGTCTGCTATTGGCCGTTGGTGTTGACGCCGGGGGCGGTGGCGATGACGGCGCTGACGGCGCTCGCGGGTGTGTTTCTCGCGCCGGCGCTCGCGTGTGCGTTCATCATCGTGGACCGGCATGCTCCGCGGGGGACGGTGACGGAGGCGTTCTCCTGGCTGGTGACGACGTTCACGGTGGGGGCGTCGTTGGGGACTGCGGCGGCGGGGCCGGTGGTCGAGTGGGGTGGTACGGCGTGGGGTTTCGCGGTGCCGGGGCTCGCCGGTGTGGCGGCGCTGATGGTTCTGCTGGCCACGGCGCGGGTACTGGTACCGGTCGTGGAATCCGGGGTCGTTGCGGGTTCATCGGAAAATGATCGAAACGGTGCTGCCGAACCCGGTTTCAGTGCCGGGCATCAGGCGTAATGTTCAGTCATGGACCGCCGCATTTTCGGGCTGGAGAACGAGTACGGCGTCACGTGCACGTTCAGGGGACAGCGCCGCCTGTCGCCTGACGAGGTGGCGCGCTACCTCTTCCGCCGTGTTGTGTCATGGGGCCGCAGCAGCAACGTCTTTCTGCGGAACGGTGCCCGCCTGTATCTCGACGTGGGGTCACATCCGGAATACGCGACACCCGAATGTGACAACGTGACCGAGCTGGTCACCCACGACAAGGCGGGCGAGCGCATTCTGGAAGGCCTGCTCGTCGACGCCGAGCGCCGCCTGCACGAGGAGGGAATCGCGGGCGACGTCTACCTTTTCAAGAACAACACCGATTCGGCGGGAAACTCCTACGGCTGCCACGAGAACTATCTGGTGGCCCGTCACGGGGAGTTCTCCCGGCTCGCGGACATCCTCATTCCGTTCCTCGTCACGCGGCAGCTGCTGTGTGGTGCGGGCAAGGTGCTGCAGACTCCGCGCGGTGCCGTGTACTGCGTCAGTCAGCGTGCCGAGCACATCTGGGAAGGGGTGTCCTCCGCGACCACCCGGTCCCGGCCGATCATCAACACCCGCGACGAGCCGCACGCGGACGCCGAGCGCTATCGCAGGCTCCACGTCATCGTCGGTGACTCGAACATGTCCGAGACGACCATGCTCCTCAAGGTCGGGGCCACCGATCTCGTGCTGCGCATGATCGAGGCGGGCACGGTGATGCGGGACCTCACTCTGGAGAACCCGATCAGGGCGATCCGCGAGGTCAGTCACGACATCACCGGCCGCCGCAAGGTGCGTCTGGCCAGTGGCCGTGAGGCCTCGGCCCTCGAAGTGCAGCGCGAGTACTACGAGAAGGCGGTGGACTTCGTCGACCGGCGCGGCATCCGCACCGGCACCGTCGAGCAGGTCCTGGAGCTGTGGGGCCGCACGCTGGACGCGATCGAGAGCGAGGACCTCGACCGCATCGGCACCGAGATCGACTGGGTCATGAAGTACAAGCTCATCGAGCGGTACCGCGCGAAGAACAACATGACCATGTCGCATCCGCGGGTCGCGCAGATAGACCTCGCGTACCACGACATCCACCGTCGTCGAGGGCTGTACTACCTCCTGGAGAAGAAGGGGCAAGCCGCCCGCATCTGCAACGACTTGAAGATCTTCGAGGGCAAGTCGGTGCCGCCGCAGACCACCCGTGCGCGGCTGCGCGGGGACTTCATCCGGCGGGCTCAGGAGCAGCGGCGTGACTTCACGGTCGACTGGGTCCACCTCAAGCTCAACGACCAGGCACAGCGCACCGTGTTGTGCAAGGACCCCTTCCGGTCGGTGGACGACCGGGTGGAGAAGCTCATCGCCGGTATGTGAGCCCCTGGGTCCCGAGGGGCCCGGGGGAATCGAGTGACGTTGCGGGAACGCAACACGGGCGCCGTACGTTCCTCGTACGGCGCCCTTCTCACGCCGTAGAGTTGCGCGCACGCCAACCCACAAGATCGACCGATACGAGGCCCCCACCGTGCGCCGACGCTCACTTCTCCTTGCTGTCCCGGCCGGCCTGCTCACGCTGGCAGGTTGTGGTGACGACAAGGCCGACAAGGCCAAGACGAAGCCCAGCGACAGTCCGACGAACGCGACGTCGGCCCCGCCGACCGCGAAGATCGTGGACGGGCCGCTGCCCGAGATCACGAAGGGCGACAAGTTCGGCGAGAAGCCGACCGTGGCCAAGGGCAAGGGCGAGCCGTCCTCGGATCTCGCCGTCAAGACCCTGATCGAGGGCAAGGGCAAGAAGGTCGTCAAGGGCGACTATCTGCAGGCCAACTACCTCGGCCAGATCTGGGCGACGGCCAAGGTCTTCGACAATTCGTACGACCGCGGCAACCCCACGGTCTTCCCGATCGGTGTCGGCCAGGTCATCCCGGGCTGGGACCAGGCGCTGGTCGGCAAGAAGCTCGACAGCCGGGTGGAGATCGCCATCCCGCCGAAGATGGGGTACGGCAAGGAGGGCAACAAGCAGGCAGGCATCAAGGGCTCGGACACGCTGGTGTTCGTCGTCGATCTCGTCGGGACCTTCAACTCCAAGAGCTCGGTGGAGGGCAAGGAGGTCGCGCAGTCGAACAAGGACCTGCCCAAGGTCGGTACGAACACCGACGGCAAGGCCCCCTCGATCGACGTCCCGAAGACCGACGCCCCCAAGAAGCTCGTCGCTTCGTACGTCCTGGAGGGCGACGGCGACGAGGTCAAGGAGACCGACAGCCTCCTCTGCCAGTACAAGGGTGTGCTCTGGGCCGACGGCAAGGAGTTCGACTCCTCGTACAAGAGCGGTCAGCTCGCCCAGTTCCAGCTGGCGCAGGTCGTCAAGGGCTGGGCGCAGGGTCTGACGGGCAAGAAGGTCGGCAGCCGCGTCCTCATCGTCATCCCGCCGGAGCTGGGGTACGGCGACCAGCCCCCGCAGGGCAGCTCGATCAAGAAGGACTCCACGCTGGTGTTCTGCGTGGACATCCTCGCGAAGGCCTGAGCCCTCGCGGATGTAAGACTGTCCGAGCTGACCTTTCGTATCAAAGCAGGAGCATTTTCGTGAGCATTGACAAGCCCGAGGTCGACTTCCCCGTCGGCGAGGCGCCGACCGAGCTGCGGATCAAGGACATCTGGGAGGGCGACGGGGCGGTCGCCAAGGCGGGCGACCGCGTCAAGGTCCACTACGTGGGTGTGGCCTTCAGCACGGGCGAGGAGTTCGACGCGAGCTGGAACCGCGGCGCGCCGCTGGAGTTCCAGCTGGGCGCGGGCCAGGTCATCTCCGGCTGGGACCAGGGCGTGCAGGGCATGAAGGTCGGTGGCCGGCGCGAGCTGACCATTCCGGCCCACCTGGCGTACGGCGACCGTGGCGCCGGTGGCGGCCGCATCGCCCCGGGCGAGACGCTGATCTTCGTCTGCGACCTGGTCTCCGTCTGAGGACGTCTGTGACCTGATCCTTTCGCCGAGGGTCCATGCCTGTCCGGCATGGGCCCTCCCGTCTCCCACCACCACCCTCAACGGAATTCCCTTCGGGATGCACCCCTAGCCCTCGGCTTTTGCGCAGACACCCCCGGGCGGTACGGTCATCGGTCGGAAGCACAATCTGAACAGCCGAGAAAGGGCGTCGATGGCCATTGCCAAGGCCGAGCGGCTGATGAACCTTGCGCTGTGCCTGCTCGGGACCCGGCGGCCGCTCAGCAAGCGTGAGCTGCGGGACTCCATCGAGGCTTACGTCGAGGCCTTCGGGGCGGGGGGCCGGGCGGCCGGTTCCGACGACTCCTTCAATCGGATGTTCGAGCGTGACAAGGATGATCTGCGCGAGCTGGGCCTGGTCATCGAGACCGTGGAGAACCTGGAGGGCGAGGTCGGCTACCTCGCCCGCCGCGACAGCAACCGCCTGCCGCCCATCACCCTCGACGCCGAGGAGGCCGCGGCCCTCGGCCTGGCCGCCAAGGTCTGGCAGCAGGCCCGCCTGGCCGGGGCCGCCAGCGGTGCCCTGCAGAAGCTGCGCGCCGCCGGCCTGCCCGAGGGCGTGGACCCGTACGGGGCGCACAGCGCCCTGGAGCCCCGCATCCCCGCGCACGAGGCGGCCTTCGAGCCGCTGATGCTGGCCTGCCGCGACCGCCGTCCCGTCGTCTTCGACTACCGCAAGGCGACCGCCGCCCGCCCCGAGCAGCGGCACGTGGAGCCCTGGGCGCTGGAGTGCTGGCGCGGCCACTGGTACCTCGCGGGCTGGGACCGCGACCGGGGTGCCGAGCGGGTCTTCCGGCTCTCCCGGATCACCGGCAAGGTGCGCGCCCGCGCGGGGAAGTACACGGCGGACGTACCGGACGTCGTCACGGTCCGCGAGACCGTCGCGAGCTGGGCGGGCGAGACCGCCGACCGCACCGCCCTGATCCGGCTGCGCACGGACGCCGGCTACCCGCTGCGGGCCAAGGCCATCGCGGTGCGGGAACTGGGCGACGGCTGGGCGGAGTTGGAGATTCCGTACGGTCACGGGCTCGATGCCTGGCTGGTGGAGTTCGGGCCCGACGTGGTGGTCCTGGAGCCCGCCGAGCTGCGGGCCGACGTCGTGGACCGGCTGCGCGCCGTGGCCAAGGGCTGAGGGGAACGGAAGACCAATGGCCTCGAACGCCATCGACCAGACGCGGCGGATGCTGTCGCTGGTCACCTATCTGCGGGAGCGCCCCGGCGCCCGCGTCGGCGATGTCGCCCGCGCCTTCGGCATCACCACGGACGAGCTGATCTCCGACCTCGACGTGCTGCCGATGTGCGGGACCAGCTTCCGCGGCGGCGACCTCCTCGACATCGACACCGACGGCGACCGCATCTGGTGGCACAACCCCGACGACGTCGCGGCCCCGCTGCGGCTCGCCGCCGACGAGGCGACCGCCCTGCTCGTCGCCGCCCGCGCCGTGTCCACCCTGCCCGGCCTGCGCGAGAGCGACCGGCTCGCGCTGCTGCGCGCCACCGCGAAGCTGGAGACCGCGGCGGGCGAGGCGGCGGGCGCCAGTTCGCGCCTCTCGGTGACCTTCGAGTCCGAGGGCGGCGTCTTCGCCGACGTCGACCGGGCCATCTCCGAGCGCCGCAGGCTCTGGATCCGCTACTACTCACCCGCCCGCGACGAGGTCACCGAGCGCGAGATCGACCCGATCCGCCTGGTCAGCGTCGGCCACACCTATGTGGAGGCGTGGTGCCGCCGCTCCGAGGCGCGGCGCACCTTCCGCCTCGACCGCGTCGCCGAGATCAAGATCCTCGACGAGCCGTCCGCGCCGCCCGAGGTGGAGCTGCGCGACCTCTCCGAAGGCCTCGTGCAGCCGGCCGCCGAGGACCCGGAGGTCGTCGTGGAGGTCGGCCCCGGCGGCCGCTGGGTCGCCGAGTACTACCCGCACGACAGTGCTGAGGAGCTGCCCGACGGCGGTCTGCGGATCACGCTGCGCACCCCCGAGCCCGCCTCGCTGCGCCGGCTCGCGCTGCGGCTCGGCAGGGACGGCCGGATCGTCTCCCCGGCGCAGCTCGCGGAGAGCGCACGGCAGGCGGCACGCGAGGCCCTGGAGGCGTACGACAGGGATGTCGAGACGTACGGGAAGGGCGTCGAGACGTACGAGAGGGACGTCGAGGCGTACGAGAGGGATCACGACAGTCAGGAGCAAGGGCGTTGAGCACACCGACGATGTCCGGGCTGCCCGGGGTGCCGGCGCAGCCGCGGCCCGCCCCCGTCTTCTTCACGGCCGCCTGCCCGGACTGCCGCGCACGCTTCGAGCTCTCCGCCGGGGCGCTGCGGCTCGCGATCGGCGCCAGCCGCCGCACCACCTTCTACTCCTTCACCTGTCCCGAGTGCGGGGCCGCGGTGCGCAAGCCCGCGGGGGAGCGCATCGTCGAACTCCTCACCCGCGGCGGGGTGCGGACGCTGCGTCTGCACTCGACCGTCTAGGCTCGGCGCATGTTCTGGGCGATGCTCGCGATCGCGGCGGGCTTCTTGGGCCTCGCCGTCCTCGGCGTACTGGCGGTCAGGGTCTTCGTGGAGGCGCAGCGCCTCGCACGTCAAGTGACCGAGACCACACAGAAGATCAACCGGGCCGCGGAGGACCTGGAGAAGGCCGCGGCCCGTGTGGCCGGTGCGGGACGAGGGGCTCTTTAGCGTCCGCGACCTGTCAACTCCCCGAGGAGGGCGGGTACGCTGCGGGCACGGCCCGGATCGAGGCGGGGGCCGCACTCGGAGTATGCGCGGGGATTGCCGAGCGTTTACCCCGGGGGGTTACGATCGCTGTCAGCGCGGGAGATCGGATGTATGTCCGGTCTGCCGGGCAACCAGACTCCTGTCGCCTCGGTGAAGAAGGTATACAGCTATGGGTAGGCTCGGCCCCACCGAGATCATTCTCATCCTCGTCATCGTCGTCCTGCTGTTCGGCGCCAAGAAGCTGCCCGACATGGCGCGCTCCCTCGGCAAGTCGGCCCGCATCCTCAAGAGCGAGGCCAAGGCCATGAAGTCGGAGGGCAAGGACGACGCCGCCGCCCCGGCCGACCCGCCGAGCGACCCGGCCCTCCAGAAGCGCACGATCCAGGCTGCCCCCGGCGACGTGACCAGCTCGCGCCCGGTCACCGAGCCGACCGACCGCACGACGCAGCGCTGATCCAAGGCCGGCGACGACGGCCGGTCTGCCGCACGAGATGAGGACGTGGGTTGCTCAAGTCTGCCCGCAAGAAGGAGAAGGACCCCGAGGGGCGGATGTCCCTCGCGGAGCACCTGCGCGAGCTCCGCAACCGGCTCGCGAAGGGGCTCCTCGCCATCACGGTCGTATCGATCGTGGCGGCTTTCTACAGCCAGGAGCTGATGGAGTTCCTGGCTGATCCGGTGCCGCGCTGCGAGCCGGGGATGGACCCCACGGGCGGCCACTGCGCGAAGGTGACGTTCAACGACCTGCTGTCGCCCTTCACCACCACGGTGAAGGTCAGCCTCATGGTCGGCATCATCGTGTCCAGTCCGGTGTGGCTGTACCAGCTGTGGGCCTTCGTGGCGCCCGGTCTGCACAGGCACGAGCGGAAGTACACCTACTGGTTCGTCTCCGCCGCGGTGCCGCTCTTCTTCGGGGGCGCCTGGCTGGCGTACACGATCATGCCGGTCAGCATGCGGGTCCTGATCAGCATCACGCCCGACCAGGCCGAGAACCTCCTCGCGATGGACAAGATCCTCGACTTCACGGTCAGGATGGTCCTCGTCTTCGGTATCTCCTTCGAGCTGCCCCTGCTCCTGGTGATGCTGAACATGACGGGGATGGTGACCGGCCGCCGCATGCTCACGTGGTGGCGCGGCGTGGTCATGGGTGTCTTCATCTTCGGTGCCGTGGCGACCCCGACCACCGACCCCGTCGGCATGATCGCGCTCGCGGGGCCGATCGTCGTCCTCTACTTCATGGCCGTCGGCATCTCCTTCCTGAACGACGCGCGCCGCCGTCGCAACGATCCGGACGCCGAGCTCGACGACGACGAGGCCTCCGACATCGACCTCACGCCCGAGGCCGTCGGCGAGGTCGAATCGGTGCGGTCGCCGCAGGCGCTGCCGGAGCAGGCGGGCACCGGGCGTGCCGATCATCGTGTGAACGGTTTCGACGACGTGACCTGACCTTGTAGGGTCCGGCCGTGACCAGCGAGATCACCCTCTTCGTCAATCCCACCGCGGGCCGCGGCCGGGGCGCCCACGCGGCGCAGCCGGCCGCTTCCGCTTTGCGGGCCCGCGGCTTCTCCGTGCGAACGGTCATCGGTGAGGACGCCCCCGACGCGCTGCGGCGGGCCCGCGAGGCCGTCGACGGCGGCACGGGGGCGCTGATAGCCGTCGGCGGCGACGGCATGGCGAGCCTCGCGTTGCAGGCCGTCGCCGGGACGGGCACCCCGTTGGGGGTGATCGCGGTGGGGACAGGCAACGACTTCGCGCGGGCCCTCGGCCTGCCGGTGCGTGACCCCGCCGCCGCGGGGGAGGTCGTGGCCGAGGCGCTCAAGGGGGCGCGCACCCGCGACGTCGACCTGGGCCGGGTCGGCGGGACCTGGTTCGGGACGGTGCTCGCCTCGGGCTTCGACTCGCGCGTCAACGACCGGGGCAACCGGATGCGGTGGCCCACGGGGCGCTTCAAGTACGACCTCGCGATGGTCGCGGAGCTGGCCGCTCTCAAGCCGATCCCGTACCGCGTCACCCTGGACGGCGAGGACGTCCACGAGGTCGAGGCCACGCTGGTCGCGGTCGGCAACGGATCGTCGTACGGCGGCGGCATGCGGATCTGCGCCGGTGCCGACATGGGCGACGGCCTCCTCGACGTCACCGTGGTGGGGGAGTGCAGCCGGACGACGCTGCTCAAGGTCTTCCCGCGGGTCTACAGGGGCACGCACCTCGACCATCCGAAGGTCACCGTGCACCGCGCGGCCAGGGTCGAGCTCGCCGCGCCCGGTGTCACCGGGTACGCGGACGGGGAGCCGCTGGGCGCGCTGCCGCTGACCGCGGAGTGCGTGCCGGGGGCGGTGCGGGTCCTGGCCACGTGAGCTGACGATATTGATCGTCTGTTGTCAGTGGTGGCCGGTAGTCTCGAAAGCACGATGACAGAGGACCTCTCACCGGCCGAGCGGTACGCGGCGGCGCGCAAGCGCGCTGCCGAGCAGGCCACCGCACTCGCGTCCTTCCGCGAGATGTACGAATTCGGCCTCGACCCCTTCCAGATCGAGGCCTGCCAGGCGCTGGAGGCGGGCAAGGGCGTGCTCGTGGCCGCCCCCACGGGCTCGGGCAAGACGATCGTCGGCGAGTTCGCCGTGCACCTCGCGCTCCGCCAGGGCAAGAAGTGCTTCTACACCACGCCCATCAAGGCGCTCTCCAACCAGAAGTACGCCGACCTCTCCAAGAGGTACGGCGCGGACAAGGTCGGCCTGCTCACCGGCGACAACAGCGTCAACAGCGACGCCCCGGTGGTCGTCATGACCACCGAAGTCCTGCGGAACATGCTGTATTCGGGCTCGCAGTCGTTGCTGAACCTCGGCTATGTGGTCATGGACGAGGTGCACTATCTCTCGGACCGCTTCCGCGGCGCCGTCTGGGAGGAAGTGATCATCCACCTCCAGGAGTCGGTGACACTGGTCTCCCTGTCGGCCACGGTGTCGAACGCGGAGGAGTTCGGCGACTGGCTCGACACCGTCCGCGGTGACACCGAAGTGATCGTCTCCGAGCACCGGCCCGTGCCGCTCTTCCAGCACGTGCTTGCCGGGCGCCGGATGTACGACCTCTTCGAGGAGGGCGAGGGCCACAAGAAGGCGGTCAACCCGGACCTCACGCGCATGGCGCGCATGGAGGCCAGCCGCTCGTACAACCCGCGCGACCGCCGCAAGGGCAAGATGATCCGCGAGGCCGACCGCGAGCGGGAGCGCCGCCAGCGGTCGCGGATCTGGACGCCGGGCCGCCCCGAGGTCATCGAGCGGCTCGACGCCGAGGGCCTGCTGCCCGCGATCACGTTCATCTTCAGCCGTGCGGGCTGCGAGGCCGCGGTGCAGCAGTGTCTGTACGCGGGCCTCCGGCTGAACGACGACGAGGCGCGGATGACGGTCCGCGAGATCGTCGAGGAGCGCACGGGCTCCATTCCGAACGAGGACCTCCATGTCCTCGGCTACTACGAATGGCTGGAGGGGTTGGAGCGCGGCATCGCGGCGCACCACGCGGGCATGCTGCCCACCTTCAAGGAGGTCGTCGAGGAGCTGTTCGTGCGCGGCCTCGTCAAGGCCGTGTTCGCCACCGAGACCCTCGCGCTCGGCATCAACATGCCCGCGCGCAGCGTGGTCCTGGAGAAGCTCGTCAAGTGGAACGGCGAGCAGCACGCCGACATCACCCCGGGTGAGTACACGCAGCTGACCGGTCGTGCCGGGCGCCGCGGCATCGACGTGGAGGGCCATGCGGTGGTCCTCTGGCAGCGCGCCATGAGCCCCGAGCACCTGGCGGGCCTCGCGGGCACGCGGACGTATCCGCTGCGCTCCAGCTTCAAGCCGTCGTACAACATGGCGGTGAACCTGGTCGAGCAGTTCGGGCGGCACCGCTCGCGCGAGCTCCTGGAGACGTCCTTCGCGCAGTTCCAGGCCGACAAGTCGGTCGTGGGGATCTCCCGGCAGGTCCAGAAGAACGAAGAGGGCCTGGAGGGCTACAAGGACTCCATGACCTGCCACCTGGGCGACTTCGAGGAGTACGCGCGGCTGCGCCGCGAGCTCAAGGACCGTGAGACGGAGCTCGCCAAGCAGGGCGCGGCCCAGCGCAGGGCCGCTGCCGCCGCCGCCCTGGAGAAGCTGAAGCCGGGGGACGTCATCCACGTCCCGACGGGGAAGTACGCGGGCCTGGCGCTCGTCCTCGATCCGGGTCTGCCCGCCGGGCGGGCCAACGGCCACCGCGGCTTCGACCACGTGGACGGGCCGCGTCCCCTTGTGCTCACCGCCGAGCGGCAGGTCAAGCGGCTCGCGTCGATGGACTTCCCGGTGCCCGTCGAGGCCCTGGAGCGGATGCGCATCCCGAAGTCGTTCAACGCCCGCTCGCCGCAGTCCCGCCGCGACCTGGCGTCCGCGCTGCGCACCAAGGCCGGGCACATCGTCCCCGACCGGCACCGCAAGGGGCGCGCGGCGGCCGCGGACGACCAGGAGATCGCACGGCTGCGCACGGAGCTGCGCGCGCACCCCTGCCACGGCTGCGACGAGCGCGAGGACCACGCCCGCTGGGCCGAGCGGTACCACCGCCTCAAGCGCGACACCGCGCAGCTGGAGCGCCGCATCGAGGGGCGTACGAACACGATCGCCCGCACCTTCGACCGCATCGTCGCGCTCCTCACCGAGCTCGACTACCTCCGCGGTGACGAGGTCACCGAGCACGGCAAGCGGCTCGCCCGGTTGTACGGCGAGCTGGACCTGCTGGCCAGTGAATGCCTGCGCGCCCGCGTGTGGGAGGGGCTGAACCCGGCGGAGCTGGCCGCGTGCGTCTCGGCGCTGGTGTACGAGTCGCGGGTGGGTGACGACGCGCTCGCGCCGAAGCTGCCGTCCGGTGCGGCGAAGGCGGCGCTGGGCGAGATGGTGCGCATCTGGGGCCGCCTTGACGGTCTGGAGGAGGAGTTCAGGATCAGTCAGGCGGAGGGCGTCGGTCAGCGCGAGCCCGACCTCGGCTTCGCCTGGGCGGCGTACATGTGGGCGAGCGACAAGGGCCTCGACGAGGTGCTGCGCGAGGCCGAGATGCCGGCCGGTGACTTCGTGCGCTGGTGCAAGCAGGTCATCGACGTCCTCGGGCAGATCTCCGCGGCGGCGCCGCGCGAGGGCAGCACGGTCGCGCGGAACGCCCGCAAGGCCGTCGACCAACTCCTGCGCGGCGTCGTGGCGTACAGCTCGGTGGGCTGAGGGCGCGGCAGCGGCTGGACACGGGCGCGTTCTTCGACCGACGGGTCGTCGAACGCGCCCGTTCCGCATGCCCTTTCGGCGTCACTCCATGTGTGCGAAGGGTTGCCGGGTGTGCAAAAGGGGAGAGTGTATGCCCCTCGGCGAGCCCTTTGCAGGGGGTTGCCGAATATGACTCGGCGATGATTTCGGCGGACTAAGCTCGCCCGGAGCGCGGCGAGTTGAAACGAGTTGCGACGTATTCGCGCGCTTGTTCCCAAATCTCCCGATCGTTCGTTTCGTCATCCCCAAAAACATGTTCCGTCATCCCCCGAAGACGTCAAATCCCCCAAGACGAGTGTTCAGAGGGCATACATGGTGAGTGTTCAATCGCCTCCCGGTGGCCGAGAAGTCCCTTACGCGCGCGTGTTGTTGCTGCCCGCCATGCTGATGGCGGCGGCGACCGGAGCCGCCGTCGCCTCGGTGGCGGCGCCGGCCCGGGCCGCCGTCGGCTGGTGCGGCGCCGTCGCGACCCTCATGGTCGTCGCGGTCGGCGCCGAGGCGGTACGCCGCGGCCGGACCGTCCGGAGGCAGCGCACGCAGTACGCACAGCGACTCGCCAACCTCGAACGGCGCATCGCATCCCACGACGACGAGACCGTCCGCCTCGGCCGGGAGATCCTGCCCGACGCGGTGTGGCGGCTGCGGCAGGGCGAAGCGCCCGCGGAAGTGATCCGCAACGTCGTCGACAAGAGCGAGGCCTACCACGAACTCCCCTCCTCGCAGCGCGACTTGCTCCGCTCCGTCCTCGAAACCCTGGACCACGAGGAAGCGATGCGCGAGTCCGCGCAGCGCGCCTTCGTCAACATCGCCCGGCGCGTCCAGTCGATCGTCCACCAGCAGGCCGCCGAACTCCGCGAGATGGAGGAGTTCCACGGCCGCAACCCCGAGGTCTTCGACGACCTCCTGCGCATCGACCACGGCACCGCCCTGATCGGCCGGCTCGCCGACTCCATCGCGGTGCTCGGCGGCGCCCGCCCCGGCCGCCAGTGGCCCAAGCCCGTACCGCTGTACAGCGTGCTGCGCGGCGCGATGTGCCGGATCCTCGACTACCCGCGCGTCGAACTGCACTCCATCGCCGACGTCGCCATCCACGGCACGTCCGTCGAGCCGCTCATCCATGCCTGCGCCGAACTCCTCGACAACGCCACCCGGTACTCGCCCCCGCAGACCAAGGTGCACGTCACCGCCGTCGAGGTGCAGACCGGCATCGCCGTCGAGATCGAGGACGGCGGCGTCAGCCTCAGCGAGGAGGCGCGGGCCCGCGCCGAGCGCATGCTGGCCCAGGCACAGGCCGGCATCGACCTCAACGACCTCGGGGAGACGCCCCGCCTCGGCATGGCCGTCGTAGGACGCCTCTCGCAGATGTACAACCTCCAGGTCTCGCTGCGGCAGTCCGCGTACGGCGGGGTCCGCGCGGTGCTCATCGTGCCGCGCGAGATGATGACCACCGGACCCGCGCCCGGCCTCGCCCACGGCATCGGCGCCTCCGCCGTGCCGCGCGTGGACAACGCCGGACGGACCATCGAGGAGCCCGCCCGCAACATCCGCCGCAAGAAGCCGCGCGTCGTCACCGCGGGCCCGCCGCTGCGCTCCCCGCTCACCGCGACCGCGACCGTGGAGGACGACGTTCCCGAGGTCACCGAGTGGACCTCCGGTGGCCTGCCGCAGCGCCGCAGCCGCGTCAAGATCTCCCTCAAGGAGCGGTACGCCCAAGCGGCCGAGGCCCAGCGGGCCGCCGAGGCCCACGCCGCCGCCACCGCGTCGCCCCCGCCCGCGCCCAAGCGGGACGAGCCCGAACCGGGCCTGTGGATCGAGGCGTTCATGAAGGGCGTCAAGGGGGACGACCAGCCGGGCGGTTCCGATCCGGTGCCCCCGCAGAACAACCACGGCAGCGCCGACGAGAGGGACTGGCAGTGATCCAGCAACGCGCCAACTTCGACTGGATGCTGAAGGAACTCGCCGACGGGGTCCCGCAGACCCGGCAGATCGTGGTGCTCTCCGCCGACGGCCTGCGCATCGCGCGCTACGGCGGCGACCCCGACGCGGCCGACCGCATCGCCGCGGCCTGCGCGGGACTGCAGTCCCTCGCCGCCGCCGTCGCCACCGAGATCCCGCACAGCGACGGCGGCATGAAGATGGTCATCATCGAGATCAACGGCGGCTACTTCTACCTGATGGCCGCGGGCGCGGGCGCCTACCTCGCCGTGCTCGCCGACGAGACCGTCGACGCGGGCCTCATCGGCACCCGCATGCGTGACCTCGTCGTGCGCATCGGGGCGCACCTGACGAGCCCGCCCAGGCGTGACGGGCAGGCCGTATGACTCCTCCGCAAGACTCCTCCCACGGCTCGGAGCAGGGCGCGGGTCCGCCGGACCCCGGCATGCCCCCGCAGCGGGAGCGCCGCAGTCCCGAGAACCCGGAGCGGCTGTACATCCTCACCGGCGACGACTCCGAGCGGGCCCCGCTCGACCTCGTCACCCTGATCGTCGCGCAGGGCGAGGCGTCCCCGATGGCCCAGCCGGAGCACTCCGCGATCCTGCGGCTGTGCACGACACCGCTGTCCGTCGCCGAGCTCTCGGCCTACATGGCGCTGCCGTTCAGCGTCGTGACCGTCGTCCTGACGGAGTTACTGGCGACCGAGCTCGTGCAGGCGCGCGCCCCCATCGTCCGCTCCGCGCTCCCCGACCGATCCCTCCTCGAAGCGGTGATGCATGGACTTCAGAAACTCTGAGACCACCGACACGATCTCCGGCCCGCGCAGTGAGGACGTCCTGCCGCACACCGCCACGGCCGCCGTGAAGGTCGTGATCGTGGGCGGCTTCGGGGTCGGCAAGACGACGATGGTCGGCTCGGTCAGCGAGATCCGCCCGCTGACGACCGAGGAGACCATGACCCAGGCGGGCATCGGGGTCGACGACAACTACGGCTCCGAGTCCAAGACGGCCACCACCGTGGCGATGGACTTCGGTCGCATCAGCATCTCCGAGGAGCTCGTCCTCTACCTCTTCGGCACCCCCGGCCAGGAACGCTTCTGGTTCCTGTGGAACGGCCTCTTCGAAGGCGCGCTCGGCGCGGTCGTGCTCATCGACACCCGGCGCCTCGAAGTCAGCTTCGACGTGATCGGCCGCCTGGAGGAGCGCGGCGTGCCGTTCGTCGTCGCCGTCAACGACTTCCCGGACGCGCCCGTCCACCCCGTCGAGACGCTCCGCAGGGCGCTCGACCTGGAACCGATCGTGCCGATCATGGCGTGCGACGCCCGCCGCAGGGAGTCCAGCCGGGACGTCCTGATGACCCTGATGCGCTATCTCCACTCCCTGGCGGCGGCCCGCGTCTGACCGTCCCCGCACCCCGTATCCAGCAACCCGGAACCCTTCAGCGAAACCCGGAGCGACGACCGTGACGACCCCTGCCACCCCCTCCTGGCCCGGCACCGGCGACCCGACCGCCGAGCCCCCCGTCGGCTGTCCCGCCCACGGCCTCGGCCCCCGCGGCCTGCGCCGGCTGTACGGCCCCGAGGCGGACGCCGACCTCGCGGGTCTGTACGAGAAGCTGCGCGCCGAGCACGGCGCGGTGGCGCCCGTGCTGATCCACAACGACGTGCCGATGTGGGCGGTGCTCGGCCACAGCGAGAACCTCCACATGGTCCGCACCCCCTCGCAGTACACGCGCGACTCGCGCCGCTGGCGGGCGGTGCAGGACGGCTCGGCGGGTCCCGACCACCCGCTCGCGCCGGTCTTCACCTGGCAGCCGATGTGCAGCTTCGTCGAGGGCGACGAGCACCAGCGGCTGCGCGGCGCGGTCACCGGAGCCATGTCGAGCATCGACCACCGCGGCATCCGCCGCCACATCAACCGCTATACGAACCACCTGCTCAACGACTTCTGCCAGGACGGCCGCGCCGACCTCGTCAGCCGGTTCGCCGAGCACCTGCCGATGATGGTGATGTGCCACGTCCTCGGCATGCCCGAGGAGTACAACGAGCGCATGGTGCAGTCGGCCCGCGACATGATCAAGGGCACCGACACCGCCATCGCCAGCAACGCGTACGTGATGGAGGTCCTGATGGGGCTCGTGGCGCGGCGCCGCGCAAACCCCGAGGAGGACTTCACCAGCAACCTCATCGCGCATCCCGCCCGGCTCACCGACGACGAGGTCGGCGCGCACCTGCGCCTGGTCCTCATCGCCGCGTACGAGGCGACCGCCAACCTCATCGCGAACGTCCTGCGGATGGTCCTCACCGACCCGCGCTTCCGCGCCCAGCTCAGCGGCGGCCAGATGACGGTGCCCGAGGCGGTCGAGCAGTCCCTGTGGGACGAACCGCCGTTCAGCGCGATGATCGGCTACTTCGCCAAGCAGGACACCCAGCTCGGCGGGCAGCGGATCCGGGCGGGCGACGGCCTGATCATGGGCATCGCGCCGGGCAACGTCGATCCGGTCGTACGGCCCGATCTCGCCGCCAACATGCAGGGCAACCGCTCGCACCTCGCGTTCGGCGGCGGGCCGCACGAGTGCCCCGGCCAGGACATCGGCCGCGCCATCGCCGACACCGGCGTCGACGCGCTCCTGATGCGGCTGCCGGACGTCGAACTGGACATCGACGAGAGCGAGTTGCGGTGGACGGCGACGATCATGTCGCGGCATCTGGTGGAGCTGCCGGTCAAGTTCGCGCCGCGGCCCCCGCAGGACGTGACGGCCCGCCCCTCGGCGCAGATGCCGGCGCCGCGCAGGGACTGGCAGGTGTCGTCCCCGCCGCCGCGCGGTCCTGAGCCCGTCGCCCCGGTCGCCCGGCCGGCGGCCGCCGCCCCGGCCGCGAGCCCCGAGACCGCCCGGCCCAAGGGGGCCTGGCAGCGCTTCCTCACCTGGTGGCGCGGCTACTGACGGCTACCGCGCCCAGACGTCGTACGCCGACCAGGCGCTCAGTGTCCGCCCGCTGACGAAGCGGTGCGCGGCGCCCGTGACCGGATCCGTGAACTCCAGGACGCGCGCCAGGAGTTGCAGGGGCCGCCGGAAGTCGTCCGGCGGCACGGGCCCGGCCACCACCGGGTAGACCGGGTCGCCGAGGATGGGCAGGCCCAACGCGTTCATGTGGACGCGGAGCTGGTGGGTGCGGCCGGTGTGCGGGGTGAGGCGGTAGCGGCCGAGACCGGCGCGGTGCTCGACGAGCTCGATCCGGCTCTCGCTGTTCGGCGCCGCGCCCGCCACCTCGTACGCCGCGATGATCCCGCGCTCCTTGACGATGTGACTGCGCACGGTCCGCGGGAGGAGCATGTCCGGGTCGTACGGGGCCACGGCCTCGTACTCCTTCCGTACGCGGCGCTCGCTGAACAGCGTCTGGTACGCGCCGCGTTCCTCGGGCCGCACGGTGAACAGGAGCAGTCCGGCGGTCAGCCGGTCCAGGCGGTGCGCGGCGCCGAGCGTCGGGATGCCGAGCTCCTTGCGCAGCCGGGCGAGGGCGGTCTGGGTGACGTGGCTGCCGCGCGGCATCGT
Source organism: Streptomyces sp. NPDC050732 (assembly GCF_040654255.1). Classification (NCBI taxonomy): domain Bacteria; kingdom Bacillati; phylum Actinomycetota; class Actinomycetes; order Kitasatosporales; family Streptomycetaceae; genus Streptomyces; species Streptomyces sp. NPDC050732. The sequence goes on along the minus strand of NZ_JBFAHP010000017.1, from coordinate 143,646 downwards.
CGCGAGGAAGTGCGGCTTGTCCACGACGACGATGTGCTCGTCGCGGTGGACGACGTCGAGGGCGAACGGCACGGTGACCTCGGGGCGGAGGTCCCGGTGGAACCAGACGAAGGCGCCCGGCACGTAGGGCGCGTCGGGGGGTACCGGTGCGCCGTCCGCGCCGACGATCCTGCCGTCCCGCAGCATCGCGTCGATGACGCCGGGGCCGGCCGCGAGCCGCTCCACCAGGTGGTCGCGGACGGTGGGCCACGCCCCGTCGGGCGGCAGCTTGACCCGGGTGGGGTCGACGCCGTCGCGCTGGGGGAGCGGGGCGGGCGGGATGCGGGGCTTGCGTGTCATCAGGGGGTCAGCGTACGGGGCGGCGCGCGAAGGAAGGGCGGCCCAGGTCACGGGGGGCGGGCGGTGGTGGTGGGGTGCGTTCGCGGGGCTTCGGGGGCGGACGGTGTGCGGGGCGCGCGAGCGCGGCATCCGAGGGCTCACGTGCGCCCCGGAAAACCACTGCCGCCCCATGGGCCCCCGCTGGCACGATGCGCCCATGCCTTTCAAGATCTCCGACATCGTCGCGGCCGGCACGCTCGCCCGCCGTCCGCAGCCGACGCTTGCCGTCGCCGGGGGCGGCCTGGTCGTGCGGCCGTGGGCGGTCGAGGACGCGCCCGCCGTGTACGAGGCGTTCCAGGACCCCGAGATACAGCGCTGGCACGCGCGCGTGGCCGACTCCGAGAGCGAGGTGCGGGGGTGGATGGAGGGCTGGCGCAAGGCGTGGGCGGACGAGCGCGACGCGTACTGGGCGGTCGCCGACGCCGGGACCGACGAGGTCCTGGGGCGGGTCGCCCTGCGGTGCATCGTCCTCGGTGACGGCCAGGCGGAGGTCGCGTACTGGACCATGCCGTCGGCGCGCGGTCTGGGCATCGCCCCGCGCGCCGTCACGGCACTCAGTGACTGGGCCTTCGACGAAGTGGGCCTGCACCGCCTGGAGCTGACCCACTCGACGGCGAACGAGGCGTCCTGCCGCGTGGCCCTGAAGACGGGGTTCGCGGTGGAGGGCACGAAGCGGAGCGCACTGCTGCACGAGGACGGCTGGCACGACATGCACCTGCACGCCCGCATCAGGGACGACGGGCCGGCCGCCTTGGTGTGACGCGGCGTCTCCCGGGGAACCGCGCGCTCAGCCCCCACGCGCCGCACCGGCCGCCGCACCGCACCGCGGAACGGGGTTACGCCTGCTCCTGCTCCGCCTCCACCTGTGCGTTCCACTCGCGCTTGGAGGCCTGCCAGCCGTCCTCGTTGTGGCCGAGGCGCCAGTAGCCGGAGATGGAGAGCCGCTCGCGCGGCACCTCGCGCTCCACGCGCAGATGGCGGCGCAGCTCCTTCACGAAGCCCGCCTCGCCGTGCACGAAGGCGTGGAGGTCGCCCTCGGGGAACTCCAGTGCGCGTACGGCTTCGACCAGGAGCTGTCCGACCGGGCGGCCGGCGCGGTGCAGCCAGACGATCTCCGCGTCCGTCGCGATCTTCTGCTCCTCCTCGGGGCCCTCGACCTCGATGAAGATGCGGGCGGCCGCGCCCTCGGGCAGGGCCTCGGCCGCGGCGGCGATGGCGGGCAGGGCGCTCTCGTCGCCGGCGAGCAGGTGCCAGTCGGCGTCGGCGCTCGGGGCATAGCCGCCGCCGGGGCCGAGGAAGCGGACCGTGGCGCCCGGCTCGACGTCGCGCGCCCACGGTCCCGCGAGGCCCTCGTCGCCGTGGATCACGAAGTCGAGGGCCAGCTCGCGGGTCGCGGCGTCCCACCAGCGCACCGTGTACGTCCGGGTCACCGGCCACTGCTCGCGCGGGAACTCCTCGCGGACGCGCTGCATGTCGAACGGCTCGGGGTAGGTGACGCCCTCGGCGTCGAAGAGGAGTTTCACGTAGTGATCGGTGCACTCGCCCGCCGTGAACTCGGCGAGCCCGTCGCCGCCGAGGACCACGCGCTGCATGTGCGGGGTCAGCCGTTCCGTGCGCACGACCTGCGCGACATGGGCCTTCGGTGCTTTGCGTGCCGGACGTTCTGCCATGGCGACGGCCTCCCCTGATCCACAAGTACTTAGGTTTACCTAAGCTAACACCTCAGGTGTGCAGGGTGGTGAGAAGCCGTGTCAGCGAGCCGCCGAGGCCCCAGCGGGCCGCGAGCTCGTCCAGGGCCGCGGGATCGCGCGGCTCGTGCGGCAGGGCGAGGTCGACCTCCGGCAGGGGGACGTCGTCCGCCACCCGCACGACCTTCGGCGCGACCGCCACATACGCGCGGGACTCGTCGAGCCGCTTGCGCTGCGACGGCGTGAGCTTCGACTTCGGGTCGTCGACGGCGGCCATGATCCCGGCCAGGTCGCCGAACGCGTCCAGGAGCTTGGCCGCCGTCTTCTCGCCGATGCCGGGCACGCCGGGCAGGCCGTCGCTCGGGTCGCCGCGCAGCAGTGCCAGGTCCACATAGCCCGGCCCGTCCACGCCGTACTTCTCGCGGAGCCACGCCTCGTCCGTCGTCTGGAGGGTGCCGACGCCCTTCAGGGGATAGAGGACACGGATGCCGCGCTCGTCGTCCACCAGTTGGTAGAGGTCGCGGTCGCCGGTGACGATGTCGACCGGGCCGGTGGCGCGGGCCGCGAAGGTGCCGATCACGTCGTCCGCCTCGTACGCCTCGACGCCGACGCGGGCGATGCCGAGCGCGTCGAGGACGGCCTCGATGACCGGCACCTGCGGGGCGAGGGTGTCGGGGGTCTCCTCGGCGTCCGGACCCTGCGCGACCTCCTCGGCGACGCGGTGCGCCTTGTACGAGGGGATGAGCTCGACCCGCCAGTGCGGGCGCCAGTCCGCGTCCATGCACGCGACCAGGTCGTCCGGCCGGTGGTCCTGGACGAGGCGGGTGATGAAGTCGAGGAGTCCGCGCACGGCGTTGACCGGGGTGCCGTCCGGTGCCTTCACGGACTCCGGGACGCCGAAATAGGCCCGGAAGTAGAGGGACGCCGTGTCGAGGAGCATGAGCCGTCGGGTTCGCTGAGTCACATCGCGCATCATGCCGCACGGCACCGACAGCGCGGCCGCGTTGCGCATCGCGCCCCAGCGTGCCGAGAACGCAACGGATGTGAACTGGGTCACTCTTGCGTTTGCTTCGGGTAAGTGGGGGCAGGGGCGCACCCGGAGCGAACACGGTCGCAGTTTCAACTTTTCGACCGGTAAGCGGGCAGACACCGCGTCGCTCCACGGCCCGCCGGCGGGGGAGGCGGGCCGTCTTGGTTCAACCCGAGAGGTGTATGTGTCCAGGCTGCAGGCCGAGCACTTGTACAAAGTGTTCGGCAGACGACCCGATGACGCGGTGGAGAAAATCCGCCACGGAGCCGACCGAGAGGAGCTGCGAGCCGACGGCACGACCGCTGCCGTGATCGACGCCTCCTTCGAGGTCGAGCCGGGCCAGATCTTCGTCGTCATGGGTCTCTCCGGATCCGGCAAGTCCACGTTGCTGCGCATGCTCAACGGACTGTCGGAGCCGACGGCCGGCCACGTCCGCTTCGACGGTCAGGACCTGACCGAACTGAGCGCCAAGGAGATGCGGGAGGTGCGCTCCAAGAAGATCAGCATGGTCTTCCAGCACTTCGCGCTCTTCCCGCACCGCAGCGTCCTTGAGAACGCCGGCTACGGCCTTGAGGTGCAGGGCATCCCGCGCGCCGAGCGTGAGAAGCGCGCCACCGAGGCGCTGGAGCTCGCCGGCCTCAAGGGCTGGGAGAAGTCCTGGCCCGACGAGCTGTCCGGCGGCATGCAGCAGCGCGTGGGCCTCGCCCGCGCGCTGGCCACCGACGCCGACCTGCTCCTCATGGACGAGTCGTTCAGCGCGCTCGACCCGCTGATCCGCCGCGACATGCAGGACCAGCTCCTGGTGCTCCAGAAGCGGCTGAAGAAGACCATCGTCTTCATCACCCACGACCTCAACGAGGCCATGCGCCTGGGCGACCAGATCGCCGTCATGCGCGACGGCCGCATCGTCCAGATCGGCACCGCGGAGGACATCCTCGTCACCCCGGCCAACGACTACGTCGCCGCGTTCACGCAGGACGTCGACCGCTCCCGCGTGCTCACGGCGGGCGCGATCATGGCCGACCCCGACGAGGACTTCGTGTTGGCCGACGCCCCCGCGACGGTCACCGAGGACACCCCGATCATCGAACTGTTCACGCCCTGCTCGACCAGTGGTGTGGCGGTCGCCGTGACCGACGGCGACGGCAAGCTCGTCGGCGTCGTACCGCGGGCCAGGCTGCTCGCCGTGCTCGGCGAGCCGATGGACTCCGAGGACGAGCCGCAGGAGAGCGAGAAGGTGAGCAGCGGTGCCTAGGATTCCGTTCGGCGACTGGGTCAACGACTGCGTCGACTGGCTGCTCAGCCACATGGCCTGGCTGTTCGACTTCTTCAAGACCGTCTTCCAGGGCGCCTACGACGGCATAGCCGACGTGCTCCAGGCGCCCGAGCCGCTGCTGCTCGCGGGCATCTTCGCCGTCATCGCGTTCTGGCTGCGCGGCGTGGTCGCGGGTGTGCTGACCTTCGCGGGCTTCGCGTTCATCGTCTCGCTGGAGCTGTGGGACCACGCGATGATGACGCTGGCCCTGGTGCTCGTCTCGACGATCATCGCGCTGCTCATCTCCGTGCCCGTGGGCATCTGGGCGGCCCGGTCCAGCACGGTCAGCGGCGTCGTCCGCCCGGTGCTCGACTTCATGCAGACGCTGCCGGCGATGATCTACCTCATCCCCGCCATCCTCTTCTTCGGGATGGGCGCCCCGGCGGGCATCGTCGCCACCCTGATCTTCGCCCTGGCGCCCGGCGTCCGCATGACGGAGCTGGGCATCCGCCAGGTCGACAAGGAACTGGTCGAGGCCGCCGACGCGTTCGGCACCACGCCGCGCAACATCCTGCTGCGCGTCCAGCTGCCCCTCGCCCTCCCCACGATCATGGCCGGTGTCAACCAGGTCATCATGCTGGGCCTGTCCATGGCCGCCATCGCGGGCATGGTCGGCACGGAGGGCCTGGGCGCCGACGTCAACGAATCCATCGGTCAGCTCAACGTAGGCCTCGGCTCCGAGGCGGGCATCGCCATCGTCATCCTGGCGATCTACCTGGACCGGATGACGGGCGCCCTCGGCACGCAGGTCTCCCCGCTGGGCCGGCGCGCCGTCGCGAAGCTGCGGGCCGCGCAGGGCCTGAACATCTGGACCTACCGTCCGCAGGCCGCCGTCGCGGTCGTCGGCGTGGTCGTCCTCGCCCTCGTCGCGGGCGGCATGGGCGTCTTCGGCGGTTCGAAGTCCGAGGACACCGCCTCGGGCTCGGCCAACGTCGGCCAGGGCAAGCGGCTCAACATCGGCTACATCCCCTGGGACGAGGGCGTCGCCTCCACCTTCCTCTGGAAGGAGATCCTGGAGCAGCGCGGCTTCAAGCCGCAGACCAAGCAGCTGGAGGCGGGCCCGCTCTACACCTCGCTGGCGCAGGGCAGCATCGACTTCCAGACCGACGCGTGGCTGCCGACGACGCACGCCGCGTACTGGAAGAAGTACGGCTCCAAGCTGGAGGACATGGGCTCGTGGTTCGGCCCGACCTCGCTGGAGCTCTCCGTGCCCTCGTACGTGAAGGGCGTCGACTCGCTCGACGACCTCAAGGGCAAGAGCGGCACGTTCAAGGGCAAGATCGTCGGCATCGAGCCGAGCGCAGGAATGATGGGGCTCCTCAAGGACAAGGTCCTGAAGGAGTACGGCCTCGACAAGGAGTACAAGGTCGTCGACGGCTCCACCCCGGCGATGCTGGCCGAGCTGAAGCGCGCGTACGCCAAGAAGGAACCGATCGTCACCACGCTCTGGTCGCCGCACTGGGCGTACAGCGACTTCGACCTGAAGAAGCTCAAGGACCCGAAGGGCGCCTGGGGCAAGGGCGACGGCGTGCACTCGCTGGCGCGCAAGGGCTTCTCCGACGAGAATCCCCTGGTCGCCAAGTGGCTCAAGGACTTCAAGATGAGCGAGAAGCAGCTCACGGGTCTTGAGGCGGAGATCAACAAGGCGGGCAAGGGCAAGCAGCAGGAAGCCGTCCGTGCCTGGCTGAAGAAGAACCCCGGCGTCGTCGACGAGCTCGCCCCGCTGCCGGACGACTCCACCCCCGCCGAGGCGAAGCGCCCGCTGAACGCCGCGTACTTCGCGTGGGACGAGAACATCGCCGTCACCAATCTGTGGAAGCGCGTCCTGGAGAAGCGCGGCTACAAGATGAAGCTGACGCCGGCCGACGTCGGCCCGGTCTACACCGCCCTCGCCCAGGGCGACCTCGACCTGGACCTCGACGCCTGGCTGCCCACGGCCCAGAAGCAGTACTGGGACAAGAACAAGGCGAACCTCAAGGACCTCGGCTCCTGGTACAGCCCGACGTCGCTGGAGATCGCCGTCCCGTCCTACGTCAAGGACGTGAAGTCGCTGGAGGACCTCAAGGGCAAGGGCGACAAGTTCAAGGGCAAGATCATCGGCATCGAGCCCGGCACGGGCGTGATGACGGCCCTCAAGGACAAGGTGCTCCCCGGCTACGGCCTCGACAAGGAGTACAAGATCGTCCCCGGTTCCACGCCGGCGATGCTCTCCGAGCTGAAGTCGGCCTACGCCAAGAAGGAGCCGGTCGCGGTCCTGCTCTGGTCGCCGCACTGGGCGTACAACGAGTACGACCTGACCAAGCTGAAGGACCCCAAGGGCGGCTTCGGCAAGGGCGACACGATCCGCACGATCTCCAGCAAGAAGTTCCCCGAGCAGTACCCGCAGCTCACGAAGTGGCTCAAGGACTTCAAGATGAGCGAGCAGGAACTGGCCAGCCTGGAGAACGAGATCAACAAGGCGGGCAAGGGCAATGAGCCCGAGGCCGTCGACGCCTGGCTGAAGAAGAACCCGGGCTTCGAGCAGAAGATGACGGCGGCGAAGTAAGCCGAAACCTTTCCGCTCCCCGAGGGGTGGGCCTCGCCCTGTGGCGAAGCCCACCCCTTCCGGCGTTCCTGTAGGGGCCGCCGACTCCTTAGCCTCGGCTGGGCCCTTATCGACCGCATACCTGAACGTGAGATCCCGCCCGTGACCGCAAGGCAGCCCAGGACGGCAGTCTTCGCCGCCGCCTCGGCACTGGCCCTGGCCGCCGCCCTCCTCGTCGCGCAGCTCGCCCGCGCCGACGCAGCCCCCGCCTCCGCGGCCACCGCGCGCCTCGCCGCGCTCGCCGAGGACATGACCGCCGCCGCCGGGCACCGCTACGGCGCGCGGGACCACACCGGCCGCACCATGGACGCCGCGCAGATCGCACAGGACCCGGACGGCCGCTACCTCGCCGTCTACCACACGCTCCTCGCCGACGGCCGCTTCCACGCCGCCGTCGCCACCTCCACCGACCTGCGCCACTGGCGGCGCCGCCACGACTTCGGGCCCGGCACGCACCAGGCCTCGCTCGCGCACGACGGCCGCGGGGGCTATGTCCTCGCGTACGAGAAGGACCCGCGCAACCACATCGCGGTGCGGTCGTACGAGAACCTCGCCGCACTGCTCGACGGGCACGCCGGCCGGGCCTTCGACGCGCCGCTGACCCTCTCGCGCTGCGCCGAGGGCACCCCGAGCGTCACCGCGGTGCGCGGCGCCACGATCCACCTCACCGGGCACTACCGGGCGGACTGCGACACCGACCGCCAGCTGCGCGCCACCCTCACCGGCTTCCGGCACTGGCACGCCGAGCCCGACCGGCGCCTGGACCGTGCCGTGCGCGCCCGGGGCAACGGCGGCAACATCGGCGACCGGGCGCCCGTGGAGCTCGACGGGCAGCGCGTGGTGCTCGTCGAGGGCCAGGGGCGGCGGGGCGACTTCGGCAGCTGGGGCACGTACGCCTACGACCCCCCGAGTGGCCGCGCGGACCGCCTCGACATCCGCACGCACGGCGGCAGCCGCGCCTTCGCCAACCCGTCGGCGACCCTCCTCACCGACCCGCGGGGCCGTCCCGCCCTGCTCGTCAGCCTGTTCGTACCGGCGGAGGGGGCCGCGCCCGGGGAGGCCGGACAACTGCTCTACTGGCACAAGCTGTAGCTCCACCGGCACAAGCTGCGGGGGTCGGTCCCGGCAACGGGGCGAAACCGTTTGGCGAACATGCGTAGGGTGCAGAAAACCCCTCAGGGTTGAGAGCGGGCCGATGCGCTGAAGGGAGCCGAGGCGATGGACGAGCACAAGGAGACCCTCCGGGTGGGCTCTGCCGTGCGGCGGCGCCGCCGCCAGCTGGAGCTCACCCTTGCCGTCGTCGCCGAGCGCAGCGGACTCTCCGTGCCGTTCCTCAGCCAGATCGAGAACGAGCGCGCCCGGCCCAGCTCGCGGTCCCTGCAGCGGGTCGCCGACGCGCTGTGCACCACCGACGTGGAGCTCCTGGCCGCCGCCGACCCGGCCCGCACCGTCGAGGTGGTGCGCGCCGACGACGCCACGGACCTGGAGGGCTCCACGCCCGAGGCGCGCGTACGGGAACTGGCGCGCGGCCACCACCAGCTGCACGCCCTGGAGTTCATCGGGGACCACGACGAGGGACGCGAGTTCCAGCACCGCAACGACGAGCTGATGTACGTCGTCGAGGGCGCCGTCGAGATGGAGGCCGAAGGGCGGGCCTACCGCCTGGGACGCGGCGACACGCTGTTCCTCACGGGTGGGGTGCGGCACCGCTGGCGGGCCACCGTGCCGGACACCCGGGTCCTGGTGATCGCCGTGGGGGACCACATCGAAGCGGTGGACGACAGGGGGCGCTGACGTGCCGCTCGCGCGTGGCCCGCGACGGGTCGTCTCGCTGGTGCCCTCGCTGACCGAGGCGGTCGCGGTCACCGTGCCGGGCGCGCTGATCGGGGCGACGGACTGGTGCAGCCACCCCGCGGACCTCGACGACCTCGGCGTGGTGCGGGTGGGCGGCACGAAGAACCCCGACGTGCCCCGCATCGTCGCCCTCGCCCCCGACCTCGTCGTCGCCAACGAGGAGGAGAACCGCGCGCCCGACCTGGCGGCCCTGCGCGCGGCCGGCATCGAGGTCCTGGTGACGGAGGTGCGGACACTGGGCCAGGCCTTCCGCGAACTGGCCCGCGTCCTCGCGGCGTGCGGGGCGGAGCGGCGGCCGCGGTGGCTGGCGGACGCGGAGACGGCGTGGCACGGCGTGGCGTCCCCCTCGGCCCGCCTCCGGGGGGCGGTCCCGATCTGGCGGCGCCCGTGGATGGTCCTGGGCCGCGACACGTTCGCGGGAGACCTGCTCGCGCGCCTGGGCGTCGACAACGCGTACGCGGCGCATGCCGAGCGCTACCCCCGCGTCTCCGTCGAGGCACTGTGCTCGGCCGGCCTCGACCTGGTGGTCCTCCCCGACGAGCCGTACCGCTTCACGCCCGACGACGGCCCCGAGGCGTTCCCGCCGGACACCCCGGTCGCCCTGGTCAGCGGCCGCCACCTCACCTGGTACGGGCCGTCGCTGGCGGAGGCGCCCGGGGTGCTCGGCACCGCGTTGCGGGCAGCGGTCGACTAGCCCGCGGCCGGCTACTCCGGCCGACCGAAGGCCCGACGGCTTTTGGACACAGGCATCCGCCTGCCGCCGCGCGCCAGGGCGTGTTTCAGGCAGGCGCCGCGAGCAGTTTCCCGCCGGCGAGGCCGCGCAGGGTGTGGTTCAGGGCCACGGCCACGGCGGTCACGAGGAAGGCGAAGAGACCGGTCGCGAGCCAGTCGAACACCGCGAGGCCGGTGTGGTGGGCGAGGCCCTCCGCGCCGGTGACGCAGGTGCCGATGGGGAAGGTGAACGCCCACCAGGTCATCGCGAAGCCCATGCCGCGGCGGCGGGCGCGGACCACCATGGCTGCGGCGAGTGACAGCCACAGCAGGGCGAAGCCCAGCACGGGGACGCCGTAGAGGACGGCGAAGGCGAGGAAGCCGCGGTCGAGGGGGGCGGGGACGACGCCCGGGGCGAAGTCGGCGAACTTGTTCGCGGCGGTCGTGGACTGGCCCAGCGGGCCGAGGACCAGGAACAGGGTGGGGGTGAGCGCCAGGGGCAGCGGGCCCGCGGTCACCAGACGGGCGAAGACCATCGGCAGCATCACCAGGGTGGCGAGCAGGCTCAGGCCGAACATCGCGAAGCAGGCGTACAGCATGGTCTGCTGGGCCTGGCCCGCGGGCAGGTGGGGTATGAGCAGCGGTCCTACGGCCGCCGACACCATGGGCGCCACCACGGGCAGCAGCCACACCGGCGAGGCCTGGTCGGCGGTGATGCGGTGCCGGGTCACCATGAGGTACGGGATGGTGACGGCGGCCGCGAGACCGATGGCCGTGCCGGCGGTGAACAGGACGGTGTCGAGCGCGACGGCCGCGCCCGTGCCGAGCCAGTCCTTGCCGACGATCAGCGTGCCGGCGCCGACCGCGAGCAGCGCCATGGACAGGCAGCCGTAGAACGGTGCCACGGCCGGGTCGAGCAGGTGGGCCCTGGCCTGGTCGCGGTGGTGGATCCAGTGCGCGGCACGGGCGGTGAGCAGGACGGCCAGCATCGCGAACGACAGCGCCCACACGATGGTGCAGCCCGTGCGCAGCCCCGTGAATGGGTACGGCAGCGTCGCGCCCGCGTTGGCGATGATGGCGGTGCCCATGACGGACGCGTACCAGTTCGGGCCGAGGTGCCGGACCGCGAGGGCGCGGGCGGGGAGGGCCGTGGGGGAGACGGCGACGGGGTGAGCGGTGGTGACCATGTGTCCACCGTCGTACGGGGGAGGCGGTGCGACCAGGGAGTGCTCTTCTATGGGGGCATAAGCTGGCTTTATGAGTACTGGCTTTATGAGTCCGTCCCCTGCGTCCCCCGAGCCCTCTCAGCCCTCCGCCGCCGCCTCTGACTCTGCCTCTGCCTCTGAGGCGTCCCTCGCGCACCGCGTGCCCGACCTCGGCGCGCTCCAGCTGCTGCTCGCCGTGGCGCGGCTCGGCAGTCTCGGGCGGGCCGCCCGGGAGCTCGGCATCACGCAGCCCGCGGCGAGCAGCCGGGTGCGCGCGATGGAACGCCAGCTGGGCGTCGCCCTCGTCGACCGGTCGCCCCGCGGCTCGCGCCTCACCGACGCGGGCGCCCTGGTCACCGACTGGGCGGGCCGCGTCGTGGAGGCGGCGGAGGCCTTCGACGCGGGGGCGCAGGCGCTGCGCGTGCGGCGGGACTCGCGGCTGCGGGTGGCGGCCAGCATGACGATCGCCGAGTACCTGCTGCCGGGCTGGCTGATCGCCCTGCGGACGCAGCGGCCGGACACGGCGGTCTCCCTGCTCGCGGGGAACTCCGCGACTGTTGCCTCCCGGCTGCTCGCCGGTGAGGCGGACCTCGGCTTCGTCGAGGGGCTCACCGTGCCGGGCGGTCTTGACGGGGTCGTCGTCGCGCACGACCGCCTGGTCGTCGTGACGGCGCCGGGGCACCCGTGGGCGCGGCGCAGGAAGCCGCTCGCGGCGGCGGAGCTCGCGGCGACGCCGCTGATCCTGCGCGAGGAGGGCTCGGGCACCCGCCAGGTCCTCGACGCGGCGCTCGGCGGCCTCGCCCGCCCCCTGATCGAGCTGTCGTCCACGACGGCGGTGAAGGCCTCGGCGGTGAGCGGCGCGGGCCCCTCGGTCCTGAGCGAACTCGCGGTCGGCGAGGAACTGGCGGCACGCCGCCTGGTGGAGATCCCCCTGGCCGAGGTCCGGCTGCGCAGGGAACTGCGGGCGGTCTGGCCGACAGGGCACCGGCCTGCGGGGCCGGGGCGGGATCTGCTGGCGCTGACGCGGAGTGGGGTGGGGGCGCGGTAGGCGTGATGTGTGTTCCGTGGAGCGGTGGCGGGTTGTTCTTCCCTCGCTTTCGACTGCGGGCCCTTTGTGGCTGGTCGCGCAGTTCCCCGTGTCCTGAACGGCTCCGCCGCCAGGGCACGAGGGCCTGGCTCCGCTAACGGGCAGCGAGGGCGGGCGTACGGAAAAATGCGTGGCGTCCGTCGAGACGCGACGCCCACCATGGACGGCATGAACCCCACCGCGCCCCCGGCCACCGGCGTACGTACCCCCTGGTGGCAACTGCCCGTGCACGTACGGGGAGGGCTGGAGGCCGCGCTCGGTGCGCCCGTGAGCGAGGCGGTGACGCAGCGGGGCGGGTTCTCGCCGGGGGTCGCCGCCCGGGTGCTGCTCGCCGACGGGCGGCGGGCGTTCGTCAAGGCTGTCAGCGCCGACGTCAACCCCGGCAGTCCGCGGCTGCACCGCGCCGAGGCCCGTAACGCCGCCGCGCTGCCGGACTCCGTGCCCGCGCCCCGGCTCCTCGCTTCCTACGACGACGGGACCTGGGTCGCCCTGGCCTTCGAGGACGTGGAGGGGCGCCAGCCGCAAGTGCCCTGGCAGGCGCACGAGTTCGGGCGGGTGCTGGAAGCTGTGGATGGTCTCTCGCGGGTCCTGACTCCCGCGCCGCTGGACGCCCCCACCGCGGCAGAGGCGCTGACGGGCGTCTTCCGGGGCTGGGAGCGGCTGATCGAGCAGGGTGCGGAGGGTGCGGGGGGTGCGGAGGGCGCGGGGGGTGAAGAGGGTGCTGCCGGGCTTGATCCGTGGGTTCGCCGGAATCTGCCCGCCCTCGCCGAACTCGCCGCCCCGTGGCAAGAGTTCGCGGTCGGCGACACTCTCGCCCACGGCGACCTGCGCGCCGACAACATGCTGCTCACAGCGGACGGCGACCGGGTCGTTTTCGTCGACTGGCCGCATGCCCTGCGCGCCGCGCCCTGGCTGGACCTGCTCCTCATGTTGCCGTGCGTGCGGGCGCAGGGCGGGCCCGACCCGGAGGAGGTGTTCACCGCCCAGCGGATGGGCCGGGCGGCGGATCCGCGGGGTGTGACCGCGACGCTGGCGGGCGTCGCCGGATTCTTCGTACGGGGCTCGTTGCAGCCGGCGCCGCCCGGCCTGCCGACCCTGCGCGCCTTCCAGGCCGCCCAGGGAGCGGCCGCCCTGGAGTGGCTCAGGACGCGGCTCGGACCAGCGCTGCCATGACGCGCGTGTCCTCGCCCATCTCCGGATGCCACTGCACGCCGAGCGCCCAGGCGGGCCGGGGGAGTTCGACTGCTTCGACGGTGCCGTCCTCCGCGTACGCCGACACGATCAGGTCCCTGCCGAGGCGGTCCACCGCCTGGTGGTGATAGGTCGGCACGTCCGTCGACGCGTCGGGGACGATCGAGGCGTAGAGCGTGTCGGGGACCGGCTTCACGGAGTGCGTGCCGAACACGCCGACTGCCTCCGCGTGTCCGTCCATGTGCTGGATCAGCGTCCCGCCGAGCGCCACGTTCATGAGCTGCATGCCGCGGCAGATGCCGAGCAGCGGTGTCCCCGACGCCAACGCGGCCTCGATCAGCGCCAGTTCCCAGCTGTCCCGCTCCCGTGCGGGCGGCCCGGTGCGCTCGTCGCGCACCGCCCCGTACCGCTCGGGCTCCACGTCGGGGCCGCCCGCGACGACCACGCCGTCGAGGCGGGCGACGACGGCCCCCGCGTGCGCCGGATCGTCCGGCGGCAGCATCGCGGTGAGGCCGCCCGCCGCCCGTACGAGACGCGGGTACCCGGCGGGCAGCAGGGCCGCGGGCAGCCGCCACACGCCCCAGCTGACCTGGGGGTCCAGATAGGTGCTGACCCCGATCAGCGGCCTGCTGCTCACTGCGCTCTCGCTCTCGCTCACCGTTCTCCTCACGATCGTGCTCAGTCGCGTTCCAACTCTGCCTCCGCCGCCGCGAGCGCCGCGAACTCCTCCTCCGGTGCGCGCGCCACCAAATGCTTGCGGCTGTAGACGCCGAAGTAGGCGAGGGCGACCACGTACACCGCGAGCGCGATGAGCGCCGCCGTCACGTCCACCAGGAACGTCGCGACGAGTGCCGCGCACGCGAGGACCAGCGCCACGGACGACGTCAGGACGCCGCCGGGCGTGCGGTAGGGCCGCTCCAGGCCGGGCTCGCGGCGGCGCAGGACGATGTGGGAGAGCGACATGAGGGCGTACGAGATGGTCGCGCCGAAGACCGCGACGTTCAGCATGCGGGCGCCGTCGCCGGTCGCCGCGGCGAGCCCGAAGCCGATGGCGCCCGGCACGAGCAGGCCCAGATACGGGGCCTTGCGACTGCTGGTGAGGGAGAGGAAGCGGGGGAGGTAGCCGGCGCGGGAGAGCGCGAAGAGCTGGCGCGAGCCCGCGTAGATGAGGGAGAAGAAGGAGGCGACCAGGCCGGCGAGGCCCGCGTAGTTGATGACGCGGCTCAGGCCGGTCGCGTCGCCGTCCGGCTGCAGCGCCTCGACCAGGGGGTTGCCCGCGTCCTGGATCGCGTTCGCACCGCGCGCGCCGGCCGACGCGAAGAAGGTGAGCAGCGCGAGGGCGACGAGGATGGCCATCGACCAGCGGATCGCGCGCGGCAGCGTGCGCGCCGGGTCCTTGGTCTCCTCGGCGGCCAGCGGCACGCCCTCGACCCCGAGGAAGAACCACATGCCGAACGGGAACGCCGCCCAGATGCCCAACAGGCCCATCGGCAGCCACGAGTTGGCGCCGAAGGCGTCCGGCTCCACGGGGATGTCGTTCAGCTTCGACGCGTCGAAGTCCATGAAGGCGCCGACCGCGAAGACGAGCAGCGCCGCCACCGCGACGCCGGTGACGACGAAGCTGAAGCGCAGCGCCTCGCCGACGCCCCACAGGTGGATCCCGATGAAGATGACGAAGCAGGCGAGGTAGACGGGCCAGCCCGAGGTCAGGCCGAAGAGACCGAGCGACTCGACATAGTCGCCGATGAAGATGGAGATCGCGGCCGGCGCCAGGATGTACTCGATCAGGATCGCCGTGCCGGTCAGGAAGCCGCCCCAGGGGCCGAGCGCGCGGCGTGCGAAGCCGTAGCCGCCGCCCGCGGTGGGCAGGACGGACGACAGTTCCGCCAGCGAGAAGACCATGCACGTGTACATCACGCCCATGAGCGCCATGGCGATCGCGAGACCGCCGAAGCCGCCCTCCGCGAGGCCGAAGTTCCAGCCGGAGAAGTCGCCGGACACGACGTAGGCGACGCCGAGTCCGGTGAGCAGCAGCCAGCCCGCGCTGCCCCGGCGGAGCGTTCTGCGTTCCAGGTAGTCGTCCGCCGGTTCGGCCGGGCTCGGCTTGCTGGACTCCACGGTCATGGCACGGCTCCTATGCGGCGGCGGCACTGCGTTCGGCTTGGCGACGGGGTGACTCAATGGAACGGATCCATACCTTTGCCGTGTCGCGCACCGGAAAGCAAGACCCGTGCGTTACGTGATGGTTAACCCGTGCCCCTCACGTCAGAAAGCCCCGCAACAGCGCCGCCGTCCCCGCGCAGTGCTCCCGCATCATCTCCCGCGCGCCGTCCGCGTCCCCGTCGAGCACCGCCTCGACGAGCGCGGTGTGCTGGCGCTGCGAATGCTCCAGGTTCCGCACCAGCAGCGGGATGCAGTCCAGGAGGTCGTTGACGGTCGCGCGGACCGCCGCGTACTGCGCGGTGAGCGTCGGCGACCCGCACAGCTCGGCGAGCGTGAGGTGGAGCAGCGTATCGAGCCTGCGGTACTCCGCAAGGGGTGCGTCGTGGGTCCGCGCGAGCGCCGTGCGCAGCCGGTCCGCCTGCTCGCCGGTGAGGCCGTGCGCCGCGCAGAGCCCGGCCGCGCCGACCTCAAGGACCTCGCGGAAGCGCAGGGCGTCCTCGACGTCGACGTCCTTGATGCGGCGGCGCAGCTCGTCCTCGCCCGGCGCCTCGGGGCGCGGTCGCACGAACGTGCCGCCGTACCTCCCGCGCCGCGACTCGACGAGCCCCTGGTCCTGCAGCACCTTCAGGACCTCGCGCAGCGTCACCCGGCTGATGCCGAGGCGGTCGGCCAGCTCCCGCTCCGACGGCAGCCGTTCGCCGCCGGGCACCAGGCCGAGGCGGACGACCTGGAGGATCTGCTCCAGGGCCTCCTCGAAGCCGTTGCCCGCCCGCACCGGACGCAGTACCGGTGTCAGCCGGTCGTCGTCCAGCGCCGCGGGTGACGTGCCCTCTTCCGTGTGCGACATGCCCGTACCCCCTTCCCAAGCAAAGGTTCTCGGCAATACCTTATGGCTCCCGGCTGACCCAAGGAGGCTTTTCCCGTGGCAGACCGCACACCCCCGCTCGCCGTCGAGGAGCTGAAGGCCCTCGTCGCGAGCGGCGAGATCGACACTGTCGTCCTGGCCTTCCCCGATATGCAGGGGCGGCTCCAGGGCAAGCGGTTCGCCGCCCGCTTCTTCCTCGACGAGGTCCTCGAACACGGCACGGAGGGCTGCAACTACCTCCTCGCCGTCGACGCGGACATGAACACCGTCGACGGCTACGCAATGTCCTCCTGGGACCGCGGATACGGCGACTTCGCCATGCACCCCGACCTCTCCACCCTGCGCCGCGTCCCCTGGAACGAGGGCACGGCCATGCTCATCGCCGACCTCGCCTGGGCCGACTCCTCGCCCGTCGTCGCCGCGCCCCGCCAGATCCTCCGCCGCCAGCTGGAGCGGCTCGCGGAGCACGGCTACACCGCCCACGTCGGCACGGAGCTCGAATTCATCGTCTTCAAGGACACCTACGAACAGGCGTGGGACGCCGGATACAAGGACCTCACCCCGGCCAACCAGTACAACATCGACTACTCCGTCCTCGGCACCGGCCGCGTCGAGCCGCTGCTGCGCCGCATCCGCAACGACATGGCGGCCGCCGGACTCGTCGTCGAATCGGCCAAGGGCGAGTGCAACCCGGGCCAGCACGAGATCGTGTTCAAGTACGACGAGGCCCTCGTCACCTGCGACCAGCACGCCATCTACAAGACCGGCGCCAAGGAGATCGCGGCCCAGGAAGGTGTCTCCCTCACCTTCATGGCCAAGTTCAACGAGCGCGAGGGCAACTCCTGTCACATCCACCTCTCGCTCCAGGACGCCGACGGCACCAACGTCATGGCCGGCTCCCCGGACGACCCGGGAGGCATGTCACCCGTCATGCGGCACTTCCTCGCGGGCCAGCTCGTGGCGCTCCGCGACTTCGCCCTCCTCTACGCGCCCCACATCAACTCCTACAAGCGGTTCCAGCCCGGCACGTTCGCGCCGACCGCCGCCGCCTGGGGGCACGACAACCGCACCTGCGCGCTGCGCGTGGTCGGCCACGGCCGTTCGATGCGCTTCGAGAACCGCCTCCCCGGCGGCGACGTCAACCCGCACCTCGCGGTCGCCGGTCTGATCGCCGCCGGTCTCCACGGCATAGAACACAAGCTCGAACTGCCGGACGAGTGCACCGGAAACGCCTACACCGGCGACTACGCACACGTCCCCACCACCCTGCGCGAGGCCGCCGAGCTCTGGGAGAACAGCCCGATCGCCAAGGCCGCCTTCGGCGACGAGGTGGTCGCGCACTACCGCAACATGGCCCGGGTCGAGCTGCAGGCCTTCGACTCCGCGGTGACCGACTGGGAGCTCCGCCGCTCCTTCGAACGCATGTGAGGAACGACTTGCTGCAGGTACTCAACCCGGCGACCGAAGAGGTCGTCGCGTCCGTCCCGGCCGCCACCGCGGCGGACGTCGACGCCGCCGTCGCACGGGCCGCCAAGGCCCAGGAGAAGTGGGCGGCCGCCGCCCCCGCCGACCGCGCACGCGTCCTGCGCCGCTTCGCCGCCACCGTCGACGAACACCTCGAAGAACTGGCCGGGCTGGAGGTCCGCGAGGCGGGCCACCTCATCGGCAACGCCCGCTGGGAGGCGGGCAACGTCCGCGACCTGCTCGACTTCTCCGCCGGGGGAGCCGAGCGGCTGAGCGGCCGGCAGATCCCCGTACCCGGCGGCCTGAACATCACCGTCCTCGAACCCCTCGGGGTCGTCGGCGTCATCGCCCCCTGGAACTTCCCGATGCCGATCGCCGCGTGGGGCACGGCGCCCGCCCTCGCGGCGGGCAACGCGGTGATCCTCAAACCGGCCGAGACGACGCCGCTCACCGCGCTCCGCCTCGCCGAACTCGCCCTCGCGGCGGGCCTGCCCGAAGGGCTCTTCCAGGTCCTGCCCGGCGAGGGCGGCGTCGCGGGCAACGCCCTCGTCGAGCACCCCGGCGTCGCCAAGATCGTGTTCACCGGCTCCACCCGCGTCGGCAAGCGGATCATGGCCACCTGCGCCGACCGGGTGAAGCGGCTGACCCTGGAACTCGGCGGCAAGAGCCCGAACATCGTCTTCGCCGACGCCGACGTGGAAGCGGCGGCGCTCGCCACCCCCATGTCGTACCTGGACAACTCGGGCCAGGACTGCTGCGCCCGCACCCGCGTCCTCGTCCAGCGTGCGGTGTACGACCGGTTCCTGGAGGTCGTGGCCCCCGCGATCGAGTCCATCGTCGTGGGCGACCCGTCCGACGAGAAGACCCAGATGGGCCCGCTGATCTCCCGGACCCAGCTGGACCGCGTCCGCTCCTACGTCACCCCGGGCGACGGCATCCACGGGACGGCGCCCGAGGGGCCCGGCTTCTGGTTCCCGCCGACGCTGCTCACCGACGTCGACCCGGACGCGCCGGTGGCCACGGAGGAGGTCTTCGGCCCCGTCGCCGTCGTGATCCCCTTCGACGACGAGGCCGACGCGGTCCGGCTCGCCAACGCCACCGACTACGGCCTGTCCGGCTCCATCTGGACGCGGGACGTCGGCCGGGCCCTGCGCGTCTCGGCGGCCGTCCGCGCAGGCAACCTGTCCGTCAACTCGCATTCCAGCGTGCGCTATTGGACGCCCTTCGGCGGCTACAAACAGTCCGGACTCGGCCGCGAGCTCGGCCCGGACGCCCTGCACGCCTTCACGGAAACCAAGAACGTCTTCATCGGCACGGAAAGCACGGAGGCCTGAAGCCCCATGACCGAGAACATCTGCCGCCGCCTCGTCGGCCGCACCGCCGTCATCACCGGCGCCGGCAGCGGCATCGGCCTCGCCACCGCCCGCCGCCTCGCCTCCGAGGGCGCCCACGTCGTCTGCGGCGACATCGACGAGAGCGCGGGCAAGAAGGCAGCCGAAGAGGTCGGCGGGACCTTCGTGAAGGTCGACGTCACCGACGCCGAGCAGGTCGAGGCGCTCTTCAAGACCGCCTTCGACACCTACGGCTCCGTCGACATCGCCTTCAACAACGCGGGCATCTCGCCGCCCGACGACGACTCCATCCTCGACACCGGCCTCGAAGCCTGGAAGCGCGTCCAGGAGGTCAACCTCACCTCCGTCTACCTCTGCTGCAAGGCCGCCATCCCCTACATGCGGCGCCAGGGCAAGGGCTCGATCATCAACACCGCGTCGTTCGTGGCCCGGATGGGCGCGGCGACCTCACAGATCTCGTACACCGCCTCCAAGGGCGGCGTCCTCGCCATGTCGCGCGAGCTGGGCGTGCAGTTCGCCCGCGAGGGCATCCGCGTCAACGCGCTCTGCCCGGGGCCGGTGAACACCCCACTCCTCCAGGAACTGTTCGCCAAGGACCCCGAACGCGCCGCGCGCCGCCTCGTGCACATCCCGGTGGGCCGCTTCGCCGAGGCCGAGGAGATGGCGGCCGCGGTGGCGTTCCTCGCCAGCGACGACGCCTCGTTCGTGAACGCCACGGACTTCCTCGTGGACGGCGGGCTCACCGGGGCGTACGTCACGCCCCTGTAGTTCACCCAGCAGCCACCCACCCGTCAGCCGGGCGTCGCGCGACGCCCGGCTGACCTGCGTAAACACGGGAGTGTGTACATGAACCTCAAGCGCCGCTGCACCGCCGCGGCCGCCGTCCTCGCCGTCGCCGGGACCGGCCTCATCGGCGTCCAGGCCACCGCCGAAGCAACACAGGACTCCTCCCGGCCGACGGCCGAGAAGTGCCCCGCGCTGACGGTCTCCAAGGGCTGGTACGGCGACAACAGGGCCAGACTCCAGCGCATGGTGGACCAGTACGGCAGCTGCGGCGACGGCCACGGCGACCACGGCCACGGCGCCGAGCCCGTCGCCGTCTTCGACTGGGACAACACCGTCATCAAGAACGACATCGGCGACGCCACCATGTACTGGCTGCTGCGCAACGGCAAGATACGCACCCCGCAGGGCGGCGACTGGTACACCACCAGCCGCTACCTGACCCGCCCGGCCGCCGCGGCCCTGGCGAAGGCCTGCCCCGCCACCGGCACCACCCTGCCCACCCACCGGAACACCGCCTGCGCCGACGAGATCCTCTCCGTCTACGGCGAGGGCACCACCACCTCGGGCAAGACGGCCTTCGCCGGCTTCGACCACCGCCGGATGGAACCGCAGTACGCCTGGCTCGCCCAGCTCACCCGCGGCTGGACCACCCGCCAAGTCAAACAGTTCGCGGCCGCCGCACGCGAGGAGAACCTCGCCGCGCCCATCGGCACCGAACAGCGGGTCGGCACCGGCAAGGTCACCGGCTGGGTCCGCTACTACGACCAGCAGCGCGACCTGATCCGCACGCTCAAGAAGGCCGGCTTCGACGTGTACGTCGTCTCCGCGTCGCCCGAGCCGGTCGCCGAAGTGTGGGGCAAGGGCGTGGGCGTCGACGCCGGGCACACCCTCGGCATCCGCAACGTCACCGCCCACGGCAAGCACACCGCGCACCTCAAGGGCTGCGGCACCGTCGAGGACGGCGACGACTCGATGATCACGTACATCGACGGCAAGCGCTGCTGGATCAACAAGGAGATCCTCGGCGTGCGCGGCGCCGCCGCCGAGAAGGTCCAACCGGCCGCGAAACGCCAGGTGTTCGCGGCGGGCGACTCCGACACGGACGTCTCCTTCCTGCGCGACGCCACCGGCCTGCGGCTCGTCCTGAACCGCAACAAGAACGAAGTGATGTGCCGCGCCTACGACAACGGCGACGGCCGCTGGCTGGTCAACCCCATGTTCATCGAGCCCAAGGGGAAGAAGGCCGACCCCTACCCCTGCGCCTCCACCGGCTACACCGAACGGGACGGCGCCGAGGGCCCGGTGCGCCGTACGGACGGCTCCGTGATCCCCGATCAGCGGGACACGGTGCACGGAGCGGCTCGGGCATCGTCAGCCCCGCAAGGCTGATGTACGGTCCACTCACATGCGTAACAGAAATATTTTGGCGCTGACCCTGGCCGCGGCCGCCACCCTGGCGGCCGTGCCGACAGCTCTCCCCGCGGCCGCCGCCACGGCCGCGAACTCCCGTACGGCACCCGCGGACTGCCCCCAGCTGTCGAAGAAGCTGACCTGGTACGGCAACAACCGCGCCAAGCTCCAGCGCACCATCGACGAGCGCGGCACCTGTGCGAACCCGGACCTCGGCCACGGCAGGAACAAGCGCCCGGTCGCCGCGTTCGACTGGGACAACACCATCACGAAGAACGACGTCACCGACGCGACCATCGCCTGGTCCCTGCGGCACGACAAGATTCTGCGGCCCAAGAGCTGGAAGTCCACCAGCAAGTGGCTGACCGACGACGCCGACCGCGCGCTCACCGAGGCGTGCGGCACCAAGGTGCCCGTCGGCAAGCCGCTGCCCACCTCCACGAACACCGCCTGCGCCGACGAGATCTTCGAGGTCCGCGAGGACGGGAGGACGATGAGCGGCGCCGCCGCGTTCGCGGGGAAGTGGGACCACCGCCACACCGTCCCGCAGTACGCCTGGGTGCCGCAGCTCTTCGCCGGGCACACCGTCCGCGAGCTGGAGTCGTACGCCGCGAAGGCCCGCGAGGAGGCGCTTGCCGCCCCCGTCGGCGCCACGCAGACCGTCGGCACGCACAGGATCCCCGGCTACGTCCGCTACTACGACCAGCAGCGCGACCTGATCCGTACGCTCAAGAAGGCCGGCTTCGACGTCTACATCGTCTCGGCGGGCTCGGAGCCGGTGACGGAGGTCTGGTCGAAGGGCGTCGGCATCGACCGCGCGCACACCGTCGCCATCCGCTCCGTCCTGGACCGCAAGGGCCGCATCACCACCTGGAACCAGGGCTGCGGCGGCGTCCCCGTCAACAAGGGCGAGGCCATCCCCTACATCGACGGCAAGCGCTGCTGGGTCAACCAGGAGATCTTCGGCGTCAAGGGCGAGAAGGCCTGGCAGAAGCAGGACTTCAGGCACCGCATCGCGCTCGGCGGCGGCGACGCCGACACCGACGTGACCTTCGTCGGCGACGCGACCGGCGCGCACCTCGTCCTGAACCGCAACAAGAACGAGTTCATGTGCCGCGCGTACGACGACGCGGACGGCCGCTGGGTCGTGAACCCCATGTTCATCGAGCCGATGCCGCAGAAGCAGGACCTGTACCCGTGTGCGACGAGCGCGTACAACGAGCACGACGGGGGCAAGGGCCCCGTCCGGCGCGCCGACGGCACCGTGGTCGCCGACCAGCGGGACTCGGTGTACTGAGCCTCGGTGTACCGGTCCTCTGTGTACCGGTCCTCTGTGTACTGATCTTCGCGGCACGTCTTAGAGTGCCGGAATGAGCATGTCGACGCCGCCCGGCTGGTACCCGGACCCGAACCAGCCCTCCGTCGAGCGCTGGTGGGACGGTGCCGCCTGGACCGAACACCGGCGAACCCCCGAGTACGCCCAAGTCGCCCCGGCGCAGCAGGGCTTCGGGCCGCCGCAGGACACGCCGCAGGGCCCGACCTCGGTCATGCCGGTGGCGTCCCGGGGTGGCGGCCGGGCGAAGGTCGTCGCGCTGGGCGTCGCCGGGGCCGTCCTCGTCGCGGGGATCGTCACGGGAGCCGTCGCCCTCGCCGAGGACGACGGCGACCCGCGGGCCGGCACCCCGGCACCGAGCGCCACCGCCGGGAGCAGCCCGACGCCCACCGAGTCGGAGAAGGAGTCGGCGTCCCCGAGCGCCGACCCCGACCCGGACACCCTCGTCGACGACCTCAACGGCATCACGCTCCCCGTGCCCGACGGCTGGGAGAAGGACGACGACTCCTTCGGCGGCGGCGCGACCATCCAGACCCCCGACATCGTCGACTGCCCGGGCGACTCCGGCCTCTGCCGCGAGGGCACCGTCACGTCGAACACCGTGACGGGCACGGACGAGACGGACCCCAAGGCCCTCGCCCTCGGCGACATCAAGGACGCGGCGGACGCCGCCTACGACAAGGACAAGCTGGACAACAAGCCGTACGGCGGCATCACCGGCCACGAGAAGGTCAAGGAGGGCCAGGTCGCCGTCGCGGGCCGCAGCGGCTATTTCGTGCGCTGGCGCGTGCACACGGCGAAGGGCGACGGCGGATACGTCCAGTCGCTGGCCTTCGCGTCGAGCGTCGGCTCGGAGTCGATGGTCATGGTCCGGTTCAGCGTCGGCGCGGGCAAGGACGCCCCGCCCGTCTCCGTCATGGACGAGATCACCGACGGGATCCGCTCGGTCGACGACAGCGCGACGGGCGGCGGGGTGGGCGACGACGTGGGACCGACACCGTGAGCGACACGGTTCACAGGAACGTGTGACCCTCGCCGCGGTACGTCGGAACGCTCCCCGTCACCTCGTCGCCCTCGACCAGGTGCAGGATCTCGAACCGCTCGCACAGCTCCCCGGCCTTGGCGTGCCGGAACCACACCTTGTCGCCGATCAGCAGATCGTCGGCCGGGGGCCCGTGCAGCGGCGTCTGCACTTCACCCGCGCCCTCCTGCGGGTCGTACCGCAGCCCCTCGGGGAGGTACGGCACCGGCGAGCGGTCCGGGCCCGCGACACCCGACGCCGGATAGCCGCCGCCGAGCACCGTCACCGTTCCCGGGCCGGGCCGCCGCACCACGGGCTGCGCGAACAGGGCGGCGGGACGCCCGCTGAACGACGTGTAGTTGTCGAAGAGGCGCGGCACGAAGAGCCCCGACCCCGCGGCGATCTCGGTGACCGCGCGCTCGGCCGCGGTGTGCTGCACACTGCCGGTGCCGCCGCCGTTCACGAACTCCAGGTCCGGCGCGACCGCCCGGACGGCGGCGATGGTCTCCCCCCGGCGCGCGGCCAGCTCCCTGCGGGCCGCGGCCTGCATCGTGCGGATCGCCCGGGACCGCGCCGGGCGGCCCTCCACCGCGTCACCCACACCCGCCACATGCCCCTCGTACGCCATCACACCCACGAGCCGGAACCCGGGCCGCCGGGCGATGGCGCGGGCCAGGGCGGCGACCTGGGCGGGGGAGTGCAGCGGCGAACGCAGCGCGCCGATCCGCACCTTGCCGCCGAGCACCTGGAGGGAGGTGTCCAACTCCAGACAGACCCGCACCTCCTCGGTGCCGCCGTCCCTCGCCCCGTCGATCAGCCGCAGCTGGGCCGGGTCGTCGACCATCACGGTCACCGATTCCGCGAGCTTCGGATCGGCGGTCAGCTCGGCGAAACCGGCGCGGTCCGCCGAGGGGTACGCGAGCAGCACGTCGGCGAAGCCGGAGCGGGCCAGCCACAGCGACTCCGCGAGCGTGAAGGACATGATCCCGGCGAAGCCGTCGCGGGCGAGGACCCGTTCGAGCAGGGCGCGACAGCGCACGGACTTGCTGGCGACCCGGATCGGCTTGCCCGCGGCCCGGCGTACGAGATCGTCGGCGTTGGCGTCGAAGGCGGCCAGGTCGACGACGGCGAGGGGGGCGTCGAGGTGTGCGGTGGCGCGGTCGTAGCGGGCGCGGTCGGCGGCTCGGTCTGCGGCACGGGCTGTCATGGCCGAAGCCTGCCAGACGCGATTACCAGAGGGTAGGGGGATGATCCGGGCAGATCGCCCGGTGCGCGGACTGAGTTCCCTTACTCCGTTGGTCTGCCCGTAGAGTGACGCGCACGGAGCCTGGCCGAGCGGTGCGTACGGAGCCTCGCCGACCGAGCGCTCCGGCCGGCCGAGCGCGAGGAAACGGGGGAGCATGAGCACGGAGGCGCCTCACAGCCCCATCCCCCCACGCCCCGCGGCCCCGCCCCGCCCCGCGACACCCCCGGCCTCCGCGGTCCCGCACTCCGTCGCCCCGGCCCCCGCGGTCCCGCACTCCGCGGACGCGGCCGACGAGGCTGCTGAGCCGCCGCCCGTGCCGTCCGCCCGCTTCCCGGACGTCCGGCCGCCGGTCGACCAGGACTGGGTACTGGGTCGCCCCCGCCCCACCCCCGCCCGCCACGACGAGGACCCGGACCAGGCGGCCCGCATCCAGGACCTGCTGGCCCCCTTCGAAGAGGCCCGCCCCCGCCCTCAACGCAGCACCCCCACCGCCCCACCACGCCTGCCGGACGCCCCGCCGACGGTCGCGGCGGAGAGCCGCACGCCCGCCCCGGTCGAGTCGGCCGCCCCGCCCGCCGACGAGGACGTATCCCGCACGCCCCGCAACGCTTCCGGCAAGACACCGCCGCTCCCGGCCCGTGCCCCCGGCACCCCGTCCATTGACGACGGCACACCCCACACGCAGGGCGATGCGCCACCGCCCCCGCCGTCGTCGGCCCGTCTGGCCGATGCGTCGCCCCTCGACGGTGGCGCGTCCCGCGCGCGAAGTGAGGTCTCCGCCGAGCCGAGAACGCCGCCACTGCCAGCGTTTCCAGCCCGTCTGGCCGATGCGTCGGCCCCTGGTGACGGTGCGTCCCGCACGTCAGGCGACGTCGCCGACGATGCGCCGCCTCCGCCGTCCTCGGCTCGTCTGCCCGATGAGCCGCCGGTGGTTGTGGGGAAGGTGGGTACGGACGCTGTCCTCGATGGTGGTGTGTCCGGCGCGGGGGGTGAGTTGGGGTCGGGGGCCGGGGGCGGGCGGCCCTTTGTGTTTTTGGCGCGGCCTGCGGTGGGGGACGACCGCCCCGCCCGGCTGCGGCCCGTCGCTGCCTGGGTGCGGCCACGTGCTGCCGCCGCCGCGGCCTGTGCCGTGCTCGGGCTCGGGCTCATCGGCGGTGCGGTGACCGGGAGTTGGCTGACCGGGGAGTCCGCGGCGGGCGGTGCCGCCCGGAGCGCGTACACGGTCACCGGGGCCCTCTGGCACAGCGTCCCCGTCGACCGGCTCTTTCCGCCGGAGCTTGAGGGGGAGGGCGCGGGGCCCGGCGGTGCCGACCGCGCCTGGACCCGCATAGCCGTCGCCCCGGACAGCGGCTGCCGGGGCGCGTTCGACCCGCTGTTGAAGAAGGCGCTCGACCCGGTCGGCTGTCTGCGGCTGCTCCGGGCCACGTACACGGACGCCACCCGCAGCCATGTCACCACCGTGGGCCTCCTGTTCACCAAGGCGGACGCCGACGCGATGCAGACCCTGCGGAACCGTTTCACGGAGGAGGGCCTGGACCGGCGGACCGACCTCATGCCGCGGCCGTACGCCGCCAAGGGCACCGCCTGCGAAGGCTTCGGTGACGCGCAGCGGGCGGCCTGGACCGTCTCCGTGCTGCCGGACGCGCCCGTCGTCGCGTACTCCGTATCGGGATTCGCCGACGGCCGCGCCGTCACCGACCCCGCGCCCGCCACCGAGGCCATGGGCAGCAACACCACGTCGGCGCCCGCCCAGGCGGGCCTCGGCCACGAGGCGAAGGGCATCGCCGACCGCGTCGAGCGAGGTCTACGTAAAATCATCGCGGCCGCGGAGAAGGCGGCATGAGGGGCCGCAGGCGAATGGTCGCCGTCATGGCCGCCGCCGCGCTGGTGCTCGCCCCGACCGCCACCGCGTACGCCGACGACGGCATCCGCGCCCAGCAGTGGGCCCTCGACGCCATGCACACCAACCAGGCCTGGCAGATCAGCAAGGGCAACGGCATCACCGTCGCCGTCCTGGACACCGGCATAGACGCCGAGCACCCGGACCTCGCGGGCAGCGTCCTCGAAGGCAAGGACATGGTCGGCTTCGGCGCCCGCCGCGGCGACCGCCCCTGGGCCCGGCACGGCACCGCCATGGCCGGCATCATCGCGGGCCACGGACACGGCGCGGGTGGCCGCGACGGTGTGCTGGGCATCGCGCCCGAGGCGAAGATCCTGCCGGTCCGCGTGATCCTTGAGGACGGCGACCCCGCCCGCAAGAAGGCCCGCAACACCCGCGGCAACGCCCTCGCCGAAGGCATCCGCTGGGCCGCCGACCACGGCGCGGACGTCATCAACCTCTCCCTCGGCGACGACTCCAAGTCCGCCCACCCCGAACCGGCCGAGGACGCCGCCGTGCAGTACGCCCTGAAGAAGGGCGTCGCCGTCGTCGCCTCCGCGGGCAACGGCGGCGAGCGCGGCGACCACATCTCCTACCCGGCCGCCTACCCCGGCGTGATCGCCGCGACGGCCGTCGACGAGAACGGCGCCCGCGCCTCCTTCTCCACCCGCCGCTGGTACGCCACCGTCGCCGCCCCCGGCGACGACATCGTCATCGCCGACCCCGACCGCAAGTACTACGAGGGCTGGGGCACCAGCGCCGCCTCCGCCTTCGTCTCGGGCGCCGTCGCCCTGATCCGCGCGGCCCACCCCGGCCTGCGGCCCGCGCAGATCAAGGAGCTCCTGGAGGACACGGCCCGCGACGCCCCGCCCGGCGGCCGTGACGACTCCCGCGGCTTCGGCCTGATCGACCCAGCGGCGGCGCTGGCCCGCGCCGGCCGGCTCAAGCCGGAGAAGCCGCGCACGGCGACGTACGGCACGAAGTACTTCGGCCGGGGCCCGGACGCGACGCGGGGCGACGACGGCCCCGCCGGCTGGGTCGGCCCGGTCGCCGGCGGCCTCGGCGTCGCCCTGCTCGCTCTCGCGGTCCACCTGTGGCGGACCAGGTCCGGGGCGCCGCGGCGCGACTGACACCACTCTGTAGGGTCGACACCGTGGCGAACATGGTGAACAAGGCGAATATGGCGAGCAAGAACATTCCCGACCCCGGCTTCTCCGACGACGACGGGACGGCCGACCCGCGGCTGGCCGCGGCGCTCGCCGCCTGGTCCGCGGACCGTACGGCCCACGGCCCGGTCCTCGAAGCCCTCGCGGGGGCCCGGCTCCTCGTGCCCGTCGTCGCCGTGCTCGGCGAGGTCGAGGTGGACGAGAACGGGCTGCGCAGGGAGAAGACCAGCGACATGGCCGTCCCCACCCTGAAGGCGGGCGACCGCAAGGCGCTGCCCGCGTTCACCTCCATCGAGGCCCTCGCCCTGTGGGACCCCGCCGCCCGTCCCGTCGCCGTCCCGCTGCACCAGGCGCTGCAGGCCGCAGCCCACGAGCAGGCCGACACCATCGTCCTCGACCTCGCGGGCCCCGTCCCCTATGAGCTGGGCCGCTCCGCCCTGCTCGCCCTCGCCGAGGGACGCGCGAGCGCCGACCCGCTCGCCGACCCGGCCGTGACCGAGGCGGTCCGCGCCGCGGTCGCAGCCGAGCCCGTCGTGCTCCGCGCCCACCTCGGGCCCGGCCGCGCGGACGGCACCCTCGCCCTCGTCCTGGACCCGGCCGCGGACCAGGCCGACGCCGCCCAGCGCGTGGCCCGGCGGATCGCCGCCGACGAAACACTGAGGGCCCGCCTGGTGCGCGGCCTCGACCTGGCACTTCTGCCGGCCGAGGCGACGCCACCGGGCGAGCCCCTCTACGTACGTACGGTGTAACTGCCTCGGTCGTACGGCGGTGCACCCGGCCGCACGGTGTGCCGGGTCAGCCGTAGACCGGACCGGTGTACTTCTCGCCCGGCCCCTGGCCCGGCTCGTCCTTCACCAGCGACGCCTCGCGGAACGCCAGCTGCAGCGACTTCAGCCCGTCGCGCAGCGGCGCCGCGTGGAACGAGCTGATCTCGGTGGCGCTCGCGTCCAGCAGGCCGGCCAGCGAGTGGATCAGCTTGCGGGCCTCGTCCAGGTCCTTGTGGCCCTCGCCGCCCTCGGCCAGGCCGAGGTTGACGGCGGCGGCGCTCATCAGGTGGACCGCCACGGTGGTGATCACCTCGACCGCGGGCACGTCCGCGATGTCACGGGTCAGGGTGTCGAAGTCGGGGGAGTCACCCGTGGGGGACTCGGGGGCGGGGGTCGCGTCGCTCATGCTCACATCTTCCTGAGGGCCGAAACGGTGTAAGCCTAGTTGATGGCCGAATCCGGGCCCCGGGCGGCGCCGCCCGGGGCCCGCAGGCGCCCCCGGCCTCCCCGGCACGGTCGCACAGGTAAACAGAAGGTAATGTCGCGGGCTGCCCCGTGTCCGGAAGCCGCAGGTGCCTGCCCGACTATCGATCCCCCGGCAAGTCGTAAACGTTTGCTGGAGCAACTGTGAGTCGGTGAGTGATCGATACGGGGCCTCTCGGTCCGCCTCTTCTGGCGCTCACTCCGTGCTACGGAACGTCGCAACGGGCGAAGTCAAGTGTTGACTTGCTGCTTTCCGTGGCAGAAGGTGGCTCCAGCGGGGGGAGCGGCCATAGTGGCCTGGGGGGCGTAATGAGTGGGATTGCGTCGCGCGTTCGTCATGGGTTCAACCTCCGAACTGATTCAAATTCGATGGCTGATTTGAACGGGGGAGTTATTCGTGGCAACGGGGATGGTCGCACTCTTTCCTGGCATCGGTGCCCAGCGCACCGGCATGGGGGAGCGGCTCCACGATAACCATGCCGTATTCCGCGACACCTTCACCGAGGCTTCCGACCATCTCGGTGAGAACTTCTCCGCGCTCATATTCGACAAGGCCAACAAGTCGAGGCTGAAGCGTCAGGAAGAAGCGCAGCTGACGACTTTCCTGGTCAGTGTCGCCATGTACCGGACCTACTCGGCCGAGTTGGGGCACGAGTTCGACTACTGCGTCGGGTACAGCCTGGGTGAGTATTCCGCTCTCTGCGCCGCGGGCGCTCTTCGCTTCACGGACGCCCTTGACCTCGTGCGGCGCAGGGCGGAAATAATCCGTGCCGTGGCGGACCGGGTCGACGGCACCATGATGTGGGCCCTCGACCTCGACGCGGAAACCGTCGAGCGGGTGTGCCGGAGGGCCGCCGGTGCGGAAGGCGGCCTCTTCGTGTCGGCGGTCGACGCGCCGCGGCAGGTCGTCATGTCGGGCAGGGAAGAACTCGTCGGACGCGCGGCCGAAATGCTGGAGGCGCGCGGCGGCCGTGTCTATCCGCTGCGGATGGAAGGCCCCTATCACAGCCCGCTGATGGCAGGGGCGAAGAGCGAGATGGCCGCCGTGCTCGGCGCGGTCGACATCGTGCCGCCGCGTATGGCCGTCCTTTCCACGGTCAACGGCCGTCCGCACCCGGGCGGTGACGGGAGCCGGGAACTCCTGGCCGACCAGCTCGTCTCACCCGTGCAATGGCTGTCCGTGCAGCGCAGGTTCCTCGCGGAGAACATCGGGAGCGCCATCGAATTCGGCCCCGGGAACGTCCTGAGTTTCCTGCTCGAAAAGGTCACCGACCGGATCAGGCCCTGGCCGGTGGAGCGGTACGGAAGTCCCGCCGAACTCCGGGCGGCGATGACGCTCGGCCCGCACGACCACGCCCGGCTGGTCGGCCGCTGCCTCGCGGTGGCGGCGGGCACCGGCTGCCGGGAGCAGCCGTCCGCCGCGCAGCGGGACCGGATGGACCAGGCCTACGCCGCACTGCTCGCCATGGCGGACGGCGCGGCGGAGGAGCGGCCGGGAACGCCGGCCGAGACGCGCCGCGCGCTCGACTGGATAGGCCAGATCCTGGAATGCAAGGGCTGGCGGGGAGCGGACAAGGAGAGCCGGCTCCTCCGCGTCCTCGACGGACGGCTCCTGCCCGCCCGGTAGCGGCCCGCGAGTACCTCGAATCCCTGACCGCGCAGCACGGCTGCCCGGGCGACGCTCGGCGTGCCCGAAGACCATTCCTTCCTCTTCCGACCCTGGGGTGACGCGTGTCGAAAAGTAGTGCCGCACGGACGATGGGCGTCATTGGCGCAGGGGGCATCGGGCTCGGTGTCGCCGCGGATTTTGTTCTGCACGGGTTCGACGTGGTCCTCGTGGACACCGATGAGTCCCGGCTGAAGCAGTCGAAGGACGAACTCGTCGACGCGGTCCGGTACGGGCCGATGATCCGGCGCGAACTGCCCCGCATGGACACCGAGGAGGCCCTGCGCCGCGTGGTGTTCACGACCCGCGTCGAGGAGGTCGCCGAGTGCGAGTTCGTGGTGGAGAACGTCACCGAGTCCTGGGAGGTGAAACGCGTTCTCTACGGCCGTCTCGACGCCGTGCTGCCGCCGGACGTGGGAATCGGAGTGAACACCTCCAGCATTCCCATCGGCAGGCTCGCCGCCGAGACGTCCCGTGCGGAACGCGTCATAGGCATCCACTTCATGAACCCGTCCTACCTCAAGGACGCGGTGGAGGTCATGCGCGGCGACGCGACCTCCGATGAATGCCTGACGTACGTCCTGGAACTGCTCGATCAACTGGGCAAGAGCGCGGTGGTCGTGGGCGACTTCCCCGGCTTCGTGAGCAACCGGATCTCCCATCTCTTCTTCAACGAAGCCATTCGCGTGGTCGAGGAGCAGGGTGTCGCGCCCGCCACCGTCGACGCCGTCTTCAAGAAGTGCTTCGGCCATTCCATGGGTCCGCTGGAGACCGCCGACCTCATCGGCCTCGACACGGTGGCGCTGACCCTGGATCACCTGCACGAGTCCTATGGCGAGGACAAGTTCCGCTGTGCCGGGCTCCTCCGCGACATGGTCGCGGAAGGACGGCTCGGCCGTAAGGCGGGAGAAGGGTTCTACCGCTACCGCCCGCAGCAACGCTCGGAAGACTGAGAGGACCAATTCTCCATGAGCATCAACCGTGACGAAGTCACTCAGATTGTCCTGGACTACCTGGCGCAGTACGACACGAGTGGTACGCCCGATTTCGACGAGAACCTCTTCGAGACGGGCCGGGTCAATTCCCTCTTCGCGATACAGCTGGTCGGATTCCTGGAGAGCACCTTCCGCATCAAGATGTCCGTCGACGACCTCGATTTGCAGAACTTTTCGACCGTCAACTGCATTGCCGACCTGGTCCAGGCCAAGTCGGCGACGGTCGCCGGTGCCTGACCACCGCCGGGGTCGGCGGCGCCGACGAGAGAGGGATCGACGGGCGTGAACCACCTACTGACCACGGACGAGCAGCGTCACCACGCGGACCTCGTGCACCGCGTCGAGTCGGCCTGGGCCGGCACCGCGGCCGACTGGGAACGGCTCGGCACGCTGCCGGACGACGTCGTCCGCTGGTGCGCCGACGAGGGACTGATGGGCGCGGCCCTCCCCGCGGAGCTGGGCGGCGGAGGCGCGACGGCGGTGCGCACGGGGCTGCTGTACGAGGCGCTCGGCCGGGTCAGCGCGTCGCTCGCCTCCTATGTGAACGTCCACGGGATGGCCGCCCAGACCGTGGCCAAGTGGGGCACCGAAGAGCAGTGGCGGGAGGTCATGCCGGGGCTGGCCACCGGGAAGCGGGCGGCCGCCATCTGCATGACCGAACCGGGCGCGGGCAGCGACCTCAGCACCATCGGCACCGAACTGACCGAGCGTGACGGGAAGTTGGTGCTCAACGGCGGCAAGGTCTTCATCACCTGCGGTGAACTGGCCGACGTCTTCCTCGTGTTCGCCCAGCGGGCGGGGCACTCCACGGTCTGTCTCGTCGAGCGGGACAACCCGGGCCTGGTGACCCGCCCCATGGGTGAGCTGCTCGGCCTGCGGGCCGCCGCGCTCGCCGAGGTCGACTTCCGTGACTGCGTCGTACCGGAGCGGCACGTCGTGGGCCGGGACGGGTTCGGGCTGAGCATCCTGATGCCGCACGCCCTCGAACACGGCCGGCACGCCGTCGCCTGGATGGCTCTCGGCATGCTCCAGGCCGTGGTCTCCGAGGCCGCCGCCTTCGTCGCGGGCCGCCGCTCCTTCGGGCGGCACCTCGTGGAGCACGGCCAGGTCCAGTCCCTCGTGACGCGGATGGGCACCGACCTGGAGGCCGCGAAGCTGATGTGTCTCGCGGCGTCCCGGGCCGTGGACGACGGCGCCCGGGACGCGTCCGACCGGATCCTCATGGCGAAGTACTTCACCTGCCGGGTCCTGGAGGAACACGCCGCCCAGGCCGTCCAGTTGCTGGCCTCCCGCGGCGTCCTTGAGGCGGGCAGGGCGGCGCGCGCGTACCGGGACAGCAAGGTCCTGAACATCATCGAGGGCACCACGCAGATCGTCGAACGGATGCTTGCGCCCAGCCTGCTGCGGACGCACGCGAAGAAGGGGCTCTGACATGGCACGGGCAGCCAGAGGACTCGACCGGCGGACCCGCGAGCGGCTCGCGCCGCTGACCGCGGACGCGACGGGGGAGACGCTCGCCCTGACCGCCGCGGCGGCCGCGGCCGCGTTCCACTACGCCGGATTCGTCACGGAGCTGACCCTGTGCGTCGCCGTGCCCGGCGCGGCGGGCACGCAGGACGACAAGATCCTCGTGGTGGAGACCGGCGTCGACCCGGAGCTCTCCCTCGCGGCCCACGCCGAGCGGATCGCCAAGGACATGCGGGCGCGGAGCGCGGAGGAGGCCACCGCCGCCGCGGGCCACTGGCTCGTGCTCGGTCCCGGTACGGCGGACGAGGGCGCCCGGCACCCGCACGAGACGGCCGCGGACGGCCCGCTCCTGGCACTCGACCCCGTCGACGGCAGACTGGCGGCCCGGTCGGACAGCGCGCCCAGGCCGGAGTGCGACGTGCTCGCGGGGCTCTTCGCCACGCTCCTCGGCCACGCGCTCGACGAGCCGGGACGGCCCCTGGTCGACTGCCCGGTGCTGACCGGGCCCGAGCGGTCCAGGGTCCTGACGGACTTCAACGCCACGGCCCGCGACTTCCCCGACGACCGCACGCTGCACGAGGTGTTCCGCGGGCAGGCGGCCAGGACGCCGGACCGGGTGGCGGTCACCACGGACGACGCGGAGCTGACCTACGCCGAGCTGGACGAGCGGTCCGACCGGCTCGCCCACGCCCTGCGCGGGCGGCTGGGCGACGGCACCGACGTGGTGGTGGCCGTCCTCGCCGAGCGCGGCCTCGAACTGCCGGTGGCGCTGCTCGGCGTACTGAAGGCGGGGTACGCCTACACGCCGCTCGACCCGTACGCGCCGGCGCTGCGGATCCAGGACATCCTGGAGCGGAGCGGCGCGCGGGCGGTGGTCGGACAGGAACACCTCCTCGCCGGGCGCGAACTGCCCGTGGACACGCTCGTCCTGGAGGCGCCCGAACTGACCGCCGGGCCCGTGCCCGAGGCCGTCCGGCACGGCTCCCCGGACGACCTCGCGTACGTCATCTACACCTCCGGGTCCACCGGCCGCCCCAAGGGCGTCATGGTCGAGCACCGCTCGGTGGTCAACCGGCTCTGCTGGATGCAGCGCGACCACCCGCTGGGCCAGGACGACACGCTGATCCAGAAGACCCCCGTGATCTTCGACGTGTCCGTCTGGGAACTGTTCTGGTGGATGTTCGGCGGCAGCAGGATGTACCTGCCCGCCCCCGGCGCAGAGAGGTTCCCGCTGGCCCTCGCGGAAGGCGTCCGCAAGCACGGCGTCACCGCGATCCACTTCGTGCCCTCCATGCTGAACGTCTTCCTCGACGAGGTGGAGCGCAGCGGACTCGCCGGCTCCCTCAGCGGACTGCGGGTCCTGTACTCCAGCGGGGAGATCCTGCCCCGGCAGGTCGTCGACTCCTTCCACACCGTGCTCGGCGCCCCCAACGGGACCCGCCTCGTGAACCTCTACGGACCGACCGAGACGACCGTCGACGTGACCGCGTACACCTGCGCTCCCGGCGACCCCGCGCCCCGCGTGCCCATCGGGGGCCCCATCGACAACACCCGGCTGTACGTCCTGCGGCACGGCCACCCCATGCCCGTCGGAGTCTTCGGCACCCTGCACGTCGCCGGCGTCGGCGTCGCCCGCGGCTACCTCGGCGACGAGGAGCTGACCCGGGAGAAGTTCGTCCCGGAGTACCAGGTCCCCGGGCGCGAACGCCCGGACGGCCGCATGTACGACACCGGTGACGTCGCCCGCTGGCTCCCCTCCGGAGACATCGAGTTCCTCGGCCGCCAGGACCAGCAGGTCAAGATCCGCGGCATCAGGATCGACCTCCAGGAGATCGAGAACGTGCTCCTCGAAGCCCCCGGCGTCGTGGAGTGCGCGGTCCGCCTGGAGCAGACGAACGCCTTCATCGCCGTGCTGCGCGCCGCCGTCACCGGCACCGACGAACTCGACAGGAACAGGCTGCGCGGATACGTCGCCGACCGCCTGCCCGCCTACATGGTGCCGGCGACGTACGACCGGTTCGACCGGCTGCCCCGCACCCCCAGCGGCAAGATCGACCGCCGCTCGCTGACCGAGGACCCGGACCTCACGGCACGAGGAAAGCGACTGTGAACGAACCCCGACAGGACATGGCGATGGACTGGCTGCTCGACCGGCTGCGCGGCTTCGCGGGACGCGAGGCGATCACCGGCACGGGCGGCACCGCCGACTACGGGCGGCTCGTCGAGTCGGTCCTCGGCCGGCGCGGCGACATCGACGCCGCGGGCGTGCGCCCCGGCTCCTCCGTGGCAGTCGTCGCCGACACCTCGGCCGCCTCCGTGGCGCTGGTCCTCGCCCTGATCCGCGAGGGCTGCACCGTCGTGCCGCTGGCGCCGAACGACCCGCCGCCGGACGCCCGGAGCGCCCGCTTCGACATCGCCGACGTCGAGACCGTCTTCACCTTCTCGGGCCCGGACACCTGGCAGGCGGAAACCCTGCCGCCCCGCACCGGCGACCGCCACCCGCTCCTGGAGTCGCTCAGGGCCGGGCGGGAAGCCGGCCTGGTGCTCTACTCCTCGGGCAGCACCGGCGAGGTGAAGGCCGCCCTGCACTCCTTCCCGCAGCTGCTCGACCGGTTCCGCACCGATCCCGGCCGACCCCTGCGCGCCCTGCAGTTCATGGCGATGGACCACATCGGCGGCATCAACACGCTGTTCCACACGCTCTGTTCGGGCGGCACCGTCGTCGTGGAGACCCGCCGCACCGCCGAGCACATCTGCGCCGCCATCGAACGGCACCGGGCGGAACTCCTCCCGACCACACCCACGTTCCTCAACATGCTGCTGATCTCCGGTGCGTACCGCAGCCACGACCTGTCGTCGCTCCGGATCATCACCTACGGCACCGAGCCCATGCGTGACGTGACGCTGAAGCACCTGGCGGAGACGTTCCCCGAGGCACGCCTCAAGCAGACGTACGGACTGACGGAGACGGGCATCCTGCCGACCCGCTCGGAGGCCAACGGCTCACTCCTGATGCGGGTGGGCGGCAGCGGCTTCGAGACGAGGATCGTCGACGGCACCCTCTGGATCCGCTCGCCCAGCAGCATGCGCGGCTACCTCAACAGCCCCGACCCGTTCGACGGCGACGGATGGCTGGACACCGGCGACGCCGTGGAGGAGGCGGGGGACGGACTGCTCCGCATCATCGGCAGGCGCTCGCACTGCATCAACATCGGCGGCGAGAAGGTCTTCCCCGCCCAGGTCGAGAACGCCCTGCTCCAGGCCGACAACGTCCGGGACGTGGTCGTCGAGGGCCGGGCCAACGCCGTCACCGGGCAGATCGTGGCCGCGCGCGTCCAGGTCGTCGAGCCCGAGGACCCCCGCTCCATGGCCAGACGGCTGCGCAAGCACTGCACCACACTGCTCGCACCCCACCAGGTGCCCGCAGTCATCACACAGACCGAGGAACAGCTGCACAGCAGCCGTTTCAAGCGACAGGGGTGGACTGGATGAGCCGGGCTACGAACCAGGACGGGCGCCGGGTCGCCGTGGTCAGCGGCGGCAGCCGCGGCCTCGGCCTCGCACTGATCGGGCACCTCCTCGAACAGGACTACCGCGTCGCCACGTTCAGCCGCACGGAGTCCGACGAACTGGTCAAGCTGCGCGCGGGCCTCGACGATCCGGACCGGCTGCACTGGAGCGCCCTGGACGGCGCCGACACCGGCACGGCACCGCAGGAGTTCGTACGCGCGGTGATGCGGCGCTTCGGACGGGTCGACCTGCTCGTCAACAACGCCGGAGTCGGCCTCGAAGGGCTGCTCTCGACCACCCCGCCCGCGGACATCGACCACTCCCTGCTGGTGAACATGTCCCTGCCGCTGCAGCTGAGCCGGGCCTGCCTCAAGCCGATGCTCGCCGCGGGCGGTGGCTGCATCGTCAACATCTCCTCCATCAACGGACTCCGCGGCCAGCCCGGCGTCTCCGTCTACAGCGCCGCCAAGGCCGGGCTCGACGGGTTCACCCGCAGCCTCGCCAGGGAGGTCGGCCCGGTCGGCATCCGCGTGGTCGGACTCGCCCCCGGCTACTTCGAGAGCGACATGACCGCGGGCATGTCCGAGAAGACCCGCGACCGGGTCGCCCGGCGCACCCCCCTCGGCCGCCTCGGCACCCTCGACGACCTGGTCGGCGTCTTCGCCTTCCTCATCTCCGACCGGGCCCGGTTCATCACCGGCCAGACCCTCACCGTCGACGGCGGGTTCACATGCTGAGCGCCTTCCCGTCGTCCCCGTCCAGCAGCCCCACGCGTTCCGGAGGCCAGCAGTGAGTCGTAGAGAAGCCATCAAGGCCGCAGTGCTCGAAATGATCGAGGAAGTGGTGGGCGAGGACCGCGACGGCGGGCCGCTCCCCGAGATCAAGGACACCGACCTGCTCGTCGACCACCTCGGGCTGCGCTCCCTGCACCTGGCGAGGATCACCGCCATGCTGGAGGTGGAGCTCGACCTGGACCCGTTCAGCGAACTCGTCCCGATCACCAGCATCCGCACCGTCGACGACCTGTACCGGGCCTACGACATCGCCGCCGAGGGCGGCACCGCCGCCGACTTCGCGCCCGCCCCCGCCGACGCACCGACCGCCGCCGGCATGGCCGCGGGCCGGAGCGCCGCGCAGCGGGTCCGCGCACTGCGTTCGAAGGCGCGGGACCAGGCATGAGCGACGAACTGGCCGACGACGCGGCCGCAGGGTTCATCGCGGTCGTCGGCATGGCCGGGAGGTTCCCCGGAGCAGCCGACATCGGCCAGTTCTGGGAGAACGTCGTGGCCGGCAGGACCGCGATGCGCGACCTCTCCGACGACGAGCTGCGCGGCGCGGGCGTGGCCGAGCAGTGGATCGGCCACCCCGACTACGTCAAGACGGCCGCCGTGCTCGACGACGCCGACCGCTTCGACGCGGGCCTGTTCGACATCGCGCCGCGCGAGGCCGCGCTCATGGACCCGCAGCAGCGGATCTTCCTGGAGACGTGCTGGGCGGCCCTGGAGCACGCGGGACGCCTCGCGCCGTACGCGGGCCAGTCGACCGGGGTGTTCGGCGGCGCCGGCGGCGTCCTGGCCGGCTACCTCCCCGAAGTGCTCGGCACCGGCGGCAGGTTCCTCGACAGCACGGCGTCGCTGGAGCACCTGGGCAACGACAAGGACTTCCTCGCCACCCGGGTCTCGTACAAACTCGGCCTCACCGGCCCCGGCCTCACCGTGCAGACGGCCTGCTCGACGTCGCTCGTCGCCGTCCACCTGGCCTGCCAGAGCCTGCTCCTCGGCGAGTGCGACACGGCCGTCGCGGGCGGCGTGACCGTGCGCGTCCCCGAGCTCGCCGGATATCTCCACCAGGACCAGGGCATCCTCTCCCCGGACGGGCGCTGCAGGCCCTTCGACGCCCGCGCCCGCGGCACGGTCTTCGGCAGCGGTGCCGGAGCCGTCGTGCTGCGCCCCCTGGCCGACGCCCTGCGGGACCGCGACACCGTCTACGCCGTGATCCGGGGCACCGCCGTCAACAACGACGGCGGCGGCAAGACGAGCTACGGCGCCTCCACGGTCGACGGCCAGCTGGCCGCCATGCGCCAGGCGCTGACCGTCGCG
Organism: Streptomyces sp. NPDC050732; assembly: GCF_040654255.1. NCBI lineage: Bacteria > Bacillati > Actinomycetota > Actinomycetes > Kitasatosporales > Streptomycetaceae > Streptomyces > Streptomyces sp. NPDC050732. The sequence continues at coordinate 104,931 of NZ_JBFAHP010000017.1, read as the reverse complement.
CAGCTCCCCCCGGCCGCCCTCGGCTACGTCGAGGCGCACGGCACGGGCACCCTCCTCGGCGACCCGCTGGAGGTGTCAGCCATCCGCCGCGCCCTGGGCGACGACGCGGTGTGCGCCCTCGGCTCGGTCAAGGCCCTCGTCGGACACCTGGAGGCCGCCGCGGGCATCGCAGGACTCATCAAGACGGTCCTCGCGCTGCACCACGGCGTCGTCCCGCCCAGCCCGCACGTCGAGGAGCTCAACCCCCGGCTCCGCCTCGACGGTTCCGGCCTGTACATCAACAGCGAGCCCAAGGAGTGGCCCGCCGACGTGCGCAGAGCCGCCGTCAACTCCCTCGGCATCGGCGGCACCAACGCCTTCGCCGTCCTCGAACAGGCACCGGACCACACCCCCGCAGCCCCCGTCCTGCTGCCCCGGGAACTCCTCACCGTCTCCGCGAAGACGGCGGACGGCCTCAAGGCCGCCGCCGCACGCTGGGCCCAGGAGCTGAGCGGCCGCGACCTGCCCGGCGAGCGCGACGCCGAGGAACTCGCCGACCTGGCCCACACCAGCCAGGTCGGGCGGCGCAGGCTCCCGCACCGCGTGAGCGTGCTCGCCTCCTCCACGGCCGACGCGGCCGAGCAGCTGGCGGCCTGGCTCGAAGGCGGCGCGGACAGCACGGCGGTGCTCGGCCGCGAGGCGGCCCGCCCGCCCAAGGTCGCCTTCCTCTTCTCCGGACAGGGCGCCCAGTACGCGGGCATGGGCGCCGACCTGCACGAACGGCACAGCGGATTCCGGGCTTCACTGGCCCGCCACGCCGACCTCTTCGAGGAGCTCACGGGCGTCGACGTCGAGGCCGCCCTCGCGGACCGGGAGCGCTCCGGCGCCCTGCTGAAGCGCGCCGAGGTCCTGCAGCCCGCGATGTTCCTGCTCCAGGTCGCGACGGCCGAGCTGTGGGCCTCCTGGGGCGTACGCCCGCAGGCGGTCGCCGGGCACAGCCTGGGCGAGTACGCCGCCGCCTGCGCGGCCGGAGTGCTGACCGTGGAGGACGGTCTGCGGCTCGTCGCCGAGCGGGGCGCGGCGATCGCCGAGGACGCCGAGCCCGGTGGCATGATCGCCGTACGCTGCCCCGACCTGGCACAACTGCGGGAACTCGTCCGACCCTACGGCCGCGACCTCGCCGTCGCCGGGCACAACGCACCCGGCCGGTACACGCTCTCCGGCACGGCGGACGCGCTCGCAGCGGTGCGGGCCGCGTGCCTGGAGCGCCGCTGGGCCGTCGTGGAACTCGACGTCACCCACGCCTTCCACTCCCCGCTCATGGCTCCCGCGGCCGACCGCATCCGGCAGGCCGCGCAGGGCATCACCCACCGGCCCCCGCGCACCCCCCTCGTCACCAACCTGACCGGTGCCGTCGCCGCGCCCGACGAGCTGGGCGGCGACTACTGGGCGAGCCAGCTGGCCTCCCCGGTGCTGTTCAGCGAGGCGGTCGACACACTGCTCGCCGACGGCTTCACACACTTCGTGGAGATGGGCCCCGGCCGCTCCCTGACCGGCTTCGGCAGCGGCAGGCGGGAGCCGGACACGGCCTGGCTCGCCGGCCTGACCTCCCGCGGCTCGGACTGGGACACCCTCCAGCGGACCCTGGCCGAACTCGACGCGGACGGCGTGCGCGTCGACTGGCCCGCCTTCCACGCCCCCCTCCTGCGGCGCCGGGTCGCCGCACCCACCTACCCCTTCGCCCGGCAGCGGCACTGGGTCGGCGAGGACGGCTCGCCCGCGCCGCGCGCCACCGCGCAGACCACCACCGCCGCCGCCGTCCCGGCCGCCCCGCGGACCGGCGCCGACCTCACCGCCCTGCGCAGGATGCCGCTCCCGCAGGCCTCCCAGCGCCGGTGGGAGAGCGGTGTGAACCACCGGGACCCCGCATTCCTGGGCGACCACGTGCTGTTGGGCCGGGTCGTCGTCCCCGGCGCCTACCACACCGCGTGCCTCCTGGAGGCGTTCGGCGGGCAGCGGCCCGTGCTCGTCGAGGACCTGGTGTTCCCCCGGGCGCTCGCCGTGGACGAGGAGCCCACCGGCCTCCAGATCGTCCTGGACGAGACCCGCGGCGCGACCGCCGACGCCCGGGTGCTCGGTCTGCGCCCCGGCGCGGCCGCCCACCTCGACACCTCCTGGACCACCCACGCCCAGGGCCGCATCCGTACCGCGGCAGGCGATGCGGACCGGCGCACCCCGGCGCCCGCCGAGCGGGGCGAGTGGACCCGGACGCTGTCCGGCGACGCCCTGTACGGGCAGCTGCACCGCCTCGGCTACGACCTGGGGCCTGCGTTCCGCTGGATGCGGGAGCTGCGGCTGCGGGACGGGCAGGCGGAGACGGACATCACCGTCCCCGAGTTCCTCGACCCCGCCGCACGGCCGGCGAAGACCGTGCTCATCGACGTCTGCGTCCAGACCGCCATCGGCCTCAACGTCCTGGACACGGAACGCCTCGACGGACTGCTGCTGCCCTTCCGGGTCGAACACGCGGTGTTCCACCCCGTCGACGAGGTGCCGCGCACCGCACGCGTCCGGGCGACGGTCCACGCCAGGGCCGACTTCGCCTCGGACACCCCGCGCGCACTCCTCGACGTCAGGATCGACTCCGCGGACGGCCGTCCCCTCGTCGAACTGACCGGCCTCGAACTGCGCCTGGTCCCGCCGCACCTGGTGACGGGCACCGACGACCCGGGCACCGTCCACGTCCAGCGCTGGAAGGCCCTCGACTCCGTGCGGCCCGGCACCGGACTGCCGGACCACTGGCTCGTCCTCGCCGACCGGCAGGGGCACTGGGCGTCCGCGATCGCAGGGCTGACCCAACAGGGCGCCCGCTGCGTGGTTCTGACGGACGTCCCGGACGCCGGCCGCCCGGACACGGCCCCGGCCGGCGTCACCGTGCGGCAGGTCGGCGACCTCGCCGACGCCGGACAGCTCGAAGCCGCCCTGAGCGGCATCCAGCCCACCGGACCGTACGGCGTGCTGCACTGCGCCGGCCTGGACCTGCTCGCGGCGGAACCCGACAACGCGCTCCAGCGGCGCGCCCTGGGCAGCCTTCCCGCCCTGGTCCGCGCCCTGGAGAAGGCGGGCGGGACGGCGCCGGCCCGGCTGGCGCTGATCACCGGGGGTGCGCTGCACACCGGTGGGCCGGGGCCCGTCCTCCACCCGCAGCAGGCCACGCTGTGGGGCGCGGGACGCAGCGCCGTGCACGAACTCCCCGACACCGACGTGCGGTTGGTCGACGTCGACCCCTACGACCTGCGCACCTGCCTCCGCACGGCACTCGTCGACGTACTGACCGGCGACGCCGAGCAGGTGTCCGAGGCCGCCGTCCGCGACGGCAAGGTGCGGGTGCCGCGCCTCGAACAGCGGCGCGGCACCGCCACGGGAGAGTTCCGGGCGCGGCCCGACGGCACCTATCTGATCACCGGCGGCCTCGGCGCCCTCGGCATCGGCACGGCGCGCTGGCTCGCCGACCACGGGGCACGGCACCTCGTGCTCACCGGACGCGGCGCCCCCGCAGGACCGGCCCGGCAGGCCCTCGCGGAGCTGGAGCGCAGCGGCGTGCGCTGCACGGTCGTCGCCGCCGACGTCTCCGAACAGGCCGACGTGGAGCGGCTGATGGCGCGCGTCCGCGCCGACGGAGTCCCCCTGCGGGGCGTCCTGCACGCGGCGGGTGTGGTGGAGGACGCCCTCCTCACCGGCCTGGGCTGGGACGCTTTCGCGCGGGTCCTCGCCCCGAAGGTCGCGGGCGGCTGGCATCTGCACCGGGCCACGCTGGACGAGGAACTCGACCTGTTCGTGCTGTACTCGTCGACCTCCGGGCTGCTCGGAGCGGCGGGGCAGGCGCACTACGCGGCGGCCAACACCTACCTGGACGCCCTCGCCCAGCACCGACACGACCGCGGGCTGCCCGCCCTCAGCCTCGGCTGGGGCCCGGTGACGGAGGGCATGACGGCCCGCCTCGACCAGCGGCACCGCGACCGCATGGCGGCGGCCGGGTTCACCCTCCTCGACCCGCGACGGGTCTTCGCCGCCCTCGGCCCGCTCCTCGCCGGCGGCCACGACGCCGTACACGGCGTCTTCGAACTCGACTGGGACACCCAGCTGTCCCGGTTCGCGCCGGGACGACGGCCTGGCAACCGGCCCGAAACGGCGACCGGACGCCCCGAACCCGCCTCGCCCGGCGCGACGCCCGGCGCCGGCCTGCTGCGCGCCTGGGGCTCCGCGGGGCCTGAGCAGCGGCAGGCGCTGGCCGCCGAGTACCTCGCGTACGTCCTGGCGCAGCGCGTCGGCGCCGAAGCCGCCGGCGGCGACCGGGCGGCGTCGCTCACCGCACTCGGCGTCGACTCGATGCTCGCCCTGGAGATCCGCAGCGACATCCGCGCGGACCTCGGGGTCGACCTGCCGCTCGGCCTGCTGCTGCAGGACGAGCCGGTGCACCGGCTCGAAACGGCCCTGCGCGAGGGACTCGACCGCGAGACGGCCGACGGCCCCGCGGCCGAGCAGGCCACGGCGCCACGGGAGCCGGGAGAGCGGCTGACACCCCGGGCCGCCGGAGAACTCCTCATGTCGGTGCACCACTTGGACGACGCCGGACTCGAAGCCGTCGCGGCCCTGCTCGACGCGCAGGAACAGGAGAGCTGACCCATGTCGAACACCGCGAACACCGCGGAGCCCGGGAAGACAGGGGCCGTCACCCTGCGCCGGCGCGTCGAGGCCGAACTGCGCCGCCGAGCGGCTCCCGCACGCGCGGAACACCCGCTCTCCTACGGGCAGCGCTCGATGTGGCTGCTGCACCGCGTGGACCCCGCCGGAGCCTCGTACCACATCTCCTTCGCCGCACGGGTGCGGGGCGCCGTCGACGGCGGAGCGCTGCACGCCGCGCTGCGCTCCCTGGCCGGCCGGCACGAGGCGCTGCGCACCACCTTCGCCGAGCGGGACGGGGACGTCCGGCAGGTCGTGCACGGCTGGCTGGAGCCCGGCTGGCAGGAGACCGACGCCACCGCGTGGGACACGGACCGGCTCGACGCCGAGGTCCGTGCCGCCTACCGGCAGCCCTTCGACGGCGAACACGGCCCGCTGTTCCGCGCCGCCCTCTTCCGCACGGGCGCGGACGACGCCGTCCTGCTGCTGGTCGTCCACCACCTGGTGGCGGACTTCTGGTCGCTGGAACTCCTCATCGACGAACTGGGCACGCTGTACGCGGGGGAGCGCGACGGCACGGACACCCGGCTGCCCGAGGGCAACGCCCCGTACCGCTCCTTCGTTGCCTGGCAGGAGCGGTTCCTCGCCGGTGAGCAGGGCGCGCGTGCCGCCGCGTACTGGCACGACCGGCTCGCGGGGGAGCTCGACATCGTCGACTGGCCCCGCTTCCGCGTCGAGCCCGACGCCGATCCGGCCGCCGGAGCCTCGGAGTTCTTCCGGCTCGACGACGAACTCGCCAAGCGCGTCTTCGCCTTCGCCAGGCAGGAGAACACCACCCCGTACATCGTGCAGCTCACCGCCTACCAAGCGCTGGTCGCCCGGTACACCGGACAGGACGACGTGCTCGTCGGCATGCCGGTGTCGGGGCGCACCGACCCCTCATTCCGCGGCAGCGTGGGCTACCTCGCGGACCCCGTCGTCCTGCGCGGCGACCTGAGCGACGAGCCGTCCTTCATGGAGCTGATGCGGCGCACCCGGACCGCCGTCACCGAGGCCCTGGAGCACCACTACCCCTTCGAGCGGCTCGTGGAGGAACTCGCGCCGCGCCGGATGCCCGGCGTGAACCCCGTCTTCCAGACCCTGTTCGTCTACCAGAAGCCGCAGCGCCTGCCCGGCCTCGCCGCCCTGCACTGGGGAGCCGAGCCCGGCGCCGACGCACCGGCCGTGCCCTGGGCGGGACTGAGGCTGCTGCCGCACCGGCTGCCCCAGCAGGAGGGCCAGCTCGACCTGATGCTCGAAGTCGCGGAGGACGGCGAACGGCTGCTCGGTACGCTCAAGTACCGGCCCGCCGTCTTCTCGGCCGGCGCCGCGCGCGGGGTGATCGAGCACTACACCGCCCTGCTGCGGGCCGCCCTCGACGACCCGCGGACCGCTGTCGCGAGCCTGCCGCCGGCCACCGGCTCCGGTGTCCCGCGGGCCGCGGGCGCGGCCGCGGAGCCGGTGCTCGACGCCGACGACAGCCTGCTCCGGCGCTTCGCCACGGTGGCCGGGACCCACGCCGACCGGCCGGCGGTCCGGCACGAGGGGACCGAACTGACCTACCGTCAACTCGACGGCCTCGGCGAGCGCTGGGCCGGGGCCCTGCGCGCGGTCGGCACCCGGCACGGCGACCGGGTGGCCCACCTGCTCGCGCCCTCGCCGGAGACCGTGGTGGCCCTGGTGGGCACGGTCAAGGCGGGAGCGGCCGCGGTCTGCCTCGACCCGCACCACCCGCCGACCAGACTCCGGGCCATGCTCGCCGACTGCGGCGCCACGACGGTGCTCACCACCCGCGCCCTGGCACCGCTGCTCGACGGCGCCGACGCACGGGTCCGGTTCCTGTACATGGACGACAGCGCGGATGACGCGCTGGACACGCGGGATGTGTCGGAGCCGCCGGCCCTGACCCCGGACGACCTGCTCTACACCGTCTACACCTCCGGCTCCACCGGCACTCCCAAGGGCATCGACGTTGAGCACCGCAACGTCCTGAGCCTGCTGGACGCCATGCGGGAGCACGTCGAGCCCGACCCGGAGGCGGTCTGGTGCCTCTTCCACTCCACCGCGTTCGACCTGTCCGTCTGGGAGCACTGGGGCAGCCTCCTCTCCGGGGCGTGCCTCGTGGTGGTCGGCGCGGAGACCGCCCGCGCGCCCGACGCGCTGCGCAGACTGCTCGTCGCGGAGGGCGTGACCCATCTGACGCAGACCCCGTCGGCGCTGCACGGCCTCGCCGCGGAGGTCGCGGCCCACGGCGCCGGCGGACTGCGGCTGCGGCACACCTTCAGCTGCGGCGAACTGCTCTCCGCCGGTACGGCCAGGTCGGCCCTGGACTGGTGCGGCACGCTGTGGAACTGCTACGGCCCCGCCGAGACCACGGTGTGGGTCACCGCACAGCGGGTACGCGCGGAGGACTGCCGCGGCGCTTCCGTGCCGGTCGGCGGCCCGCTCGCCAACGCGGCGCTGTACGTCCTGGACACCCACGGCAGGACCGTGCCCGCCGAGGTCACCGGGGAGCTCTACATCGGGGGACAGGCCGTCGCACGCGGCTATGTGAACCGGCCGCGGCTGCTCGCGGAGCGCTACCTGCCCGACCCCTTCACCGGCGGCGCCGCCCGCATGTACCGCTCGGGCGACCTCGCGCGGGTCGACGCCGACGGCCTGGTGGAGATCCTGGGCCGGGCCGACAACCAGGTGAAGGTCAGCGGATACCGCATCGAACTTGAGGAGATCGAGGCCGCCCTCGACCGGGTGCCGGGCGTGGACCGCTCCGTCGTCGTGGTCGAGGGGACGGGCCCCGGCACCCACAGCCTGACGGCGTGCGTCGTGCCGGCGCGCCCCGGCGCGGCTCCCGCGGAGGCCGAGCTGCGGGCCGCCCTCCAGGACGCGCTGCCCCCGTACATGGTGCCCACCTCCTTCGTCTTCCCGGACCGGCTGCCCCTCAACGTGAACCAGAAGACCGACCGGTCCGCGGTGGCCCGGCTGGTCGAGGCCGAGCGCGCCCGGCAGCTGCCCCGGCACTCCGCCGCCCCGGCCGCGGGCAGCCGGATGGAACGGGCCGTGGCCGAGGTCTGGCGCCGCGTCCTGCGCCGCGACGGCATCGGCAGGGGCGACAACTTCTTCGAGGTCGGCGGCACCTCCATGCTCCTGCTCCAAGTGCACCAGCAGCTACGGGAGATACCCGGCGCGGCCCCGGTCGCCGTCTCGGAACTCTTCGCGTACCCGACCGTCGCCGCGCAGGCCGGCCGCCTCGCACCGGCCGCGGCGGCCCGGCCCGCCGGACCGGAGGGACAGGGCGGCCGCCGCGCCGCACTACGGAAAGCGGCCGCCCGAGGCGGCCCCCAAGCGGCACTGCGCCGTGGCCACCGGGCCCGGCGGGACGAGGCAGCCGGAGGCGACCATGAGTGACCCCCAAGAGCACGTGCGGCCCGGCGACATCGCCGTCATCGGCATGCACGGCCGCTTCCCCGGCGCACGCGACTGCGACGAACTCTGGCAGCGGATCAGCGCGGGCGACGACTGCGTGGGCTTCTACTCCGACGAGGAGCTGCGGGCCGCCGGAGTCACCGACGAGCTGCTCGGCGACGGCCGCTATGTGAAGTCCCGCGGCGGCCTGGACGATCCGTTCGGCTTCGACCACACCTTCTTCGGCTACAGCGCCAGGGAGGGCGAGCTGCTCGACCCGCAGCAGCGGATCTTCCTGGAGACCGCCTCGGAGCTGCTCGACACCGTCGGGTACTCCGGCGGGCGGCAGGACGACCCGGACCGGCCCATCGTCGGCGTCTTCGCGGGCGCCTCGATGAACACCTACCTCGTCAACGTGCTGGCACGCGGCTGCGACCTGCTCTCCCTTGAGGGCACCGAGCTGATGCTGACGAACGACAAGGACTATCTGCCCACCCGCGTCTCCTACAAGCTGGGTCTCACCGGGCCCAGCATCAACGTGCAGAGCGGCTGTTCGACGTCGCTGGTGGCCGTCCACGTCGCGGTGCAGAGCCTGCTGAGCGCCGAATGCGACATCGCGCTGGCCGGCGGCGTCTCGGTGCACGTGCCGCCCCGGCCCGGCTACGTCCACCAGGAAGGCCTGATGTTCTCCCCGGACGGCCGGTGCAGGCCCTTCGACGAGAAGGCCCAGGGCGCGGCGTTCGGCGACGGCGTGGGCATCGTGGCGCTGAAGCGGCTGAGCGAGGCGCTCCGGGACGGCGACGAGGTCCTTGCCGTGATCAAGGGCACCGCGGTCAACAACGACGGTGCCCGCAAGGTCGGCTTCGCCGCACCCGGCGCCGCCGGACAGCGCGACGTCATCACCGAGGCGCACGCCGTCGCCGAGGTCTCCGGCAGGTCCATCGGATACGTCGAGGCCCACGGCACCGGCACCGTACTGGGCGACCCGGTGGAAGTCGCGGCGCTGCGCGAGGCGTTCGGCTCGGACACGGCCGACACCGGGTTCTGCGCGCTGGGTTCGGTCAAGGCCAACGTCGGGCACCTCGCGGGCGCGGCGGGCGTCACCGGACTCATCAAGGCGGTGCTCGCCCTGCGGAACCGGCAGCTCCCGCCCCACCCCCACCTCACCCGCCCGCACCCCGAACTGCGCCTCGACGAGAGCCCGTTCTACCTCAACGACAGGCTGCGGCCCTGGCCGTCGCGGGACGCCCCGCGCCGTGCCGGCGTCAGCTCCTTCGGCGTCGGCGGCACCAACGCGCACGCCGTCCTGGAGGAGGCGCCGCCCGTCCACGCCGCCGCGCCCGCCCCGGCCGGACCGCACCTGATCCCCGTCAGCGCGGCCTCGCCCAAGGCGCTCAGGACCGCACTGGAGCGGCTGGCCGACCGCCTCGGCACGGCCCCCGCCGACGCCCCCGCTCTGGCCGACGTCGCCCACACCCTGCTCATGGGCCGGCGCACCTTCCCGTACCGCGTCGCGGTCCGTGGGCGGACGCACCGGGAGGTGGCCGAGCGGCTCCGCTCCTGCGCCGCGCTGCCCCACGACCGGGCCGTCGAGTTCCCGGCACCGGTCACCCTGTTCCTGGGCCGCGGCCCCGGCGGCCCCGCGCTCGCCGGACCCGTCGCGGAATGCGCTTCCGTGCGCACGGTCCTTGAACACGCCCGGAGCCTGCTCGCCGACGCCGGAGTCGCTCCCGCACGAGCCGCCGACGTGATCGCCGGAGCGCTGTCCGGCCGGCCGGAGCCCGCCCTGGGGGAGCTCGCCACGTTCCTCTCCCAGTACGCGATCGCCACGCTCTGGCTCGACGCGGGGCTGCTGCCGGACGCCGTGGCGGGCGCGGGAGTCGGCGAACTCGCCGCGGCCTGCGTCACCGAGGCGCTGCCCCTGGCCGACGCCCTGGCCCTGCTCGCCCGGCGCGCGGACCTCACCCACGGAACCCCCACCGCCGTGGAGCGCCACTGGGCCGAGAAGACAAGGGCGCAGGGGGCCGGGATCTCCGAGGGCGACCTCGCCGGGGCCGTCCTGGCCGTGGCCCCGGACGACCGGCGCGCGATGGCCTACCGCGCCGGGGAAATTTCCGAGCTGTCCCTGCCCGCCACCGGCCACACCGGCGACCACGTCGAGGAGCACCTGCTCGACGTGGCGGCCGCACTCTGGACCGCGGGACACGACGTGTGCTGGACCGAGTGGCGGGACGGGCCGAGGCGGCGGGTGGCGCTGCCGCCCCACCCCCTCGACCGCCGCACGCTCGTCCCGCTCCCCGGCCCCCCCGCCCAGCAGAACACCGCGGACCGGGGCGCCCAGGAGAGCAGCGCGCCGCACCGGGCCGAGCACCCCGAGCAGTGGCTGTACACGGAGTCCTGGGAGCGCGCGGGCAGACTCGGTCCGGTCACGGAACCGCCCGCCGCCTCCCGGTGGCTGCTCTTCGAGGACGAGGGAGGCCTCGGCGCCCGGCTGCGCGCCGAGCTCGCGGCCCACGGGACCGACGCGGTGACGGTCCGGGTCGGCCCCCGGTTCGAGCGGGTCGGCCCGCGCGCCTTCACCCTGGACCCGGGCGACCCGGACGGCTGCCGGTCGCTCTTCACCGCACTCGCCGCCGACGGGACCGTACCCGACCACGTCGTACACCTGTGGTCGCTCGACGACCCGGACCACGGCGGTGCCGCGCTGCCCACCGGGGCCGAGACCGAACAGGCACAGGAGCGCGGCCTCTACACCCTCCTCGATACCGCCGTCGCCCTCAGCGGCGCGGCCCGCGGAGAGGCAGCCCGGATATCGGTCGTGGCACGCCACGTCTTCGACGTGCTCGGCGGCGAACCGGTCGCCCCGGCCACCAGCACGGTGAGCGCGGCGGTCCGCGTCGTCCCGCAGGAGTTCGCCGGCCTCGACTGCCGGTGCGTCGACCCGGGACCCACCCCGCCGGCCGCCGCCGAACTGCTCGCCGAACTCACCGTGGAGCGGGCGGACGAGACCGCGGTGGCTTTGCGCAACGGCCACCGCTGGGTCCAGCGCTTCCGGCCCGCGCCCGCACCCCGCCCCGCCGACGGGACGACGGCGCTCCGGCCCGGCGGCGTCTACCTGATCACCGGTGGCCTCGGGGGCATCGGCCTCGCGCTCGCCGGCCACCTGGCCAAGGAGTACGGCGCCCGCCTCGTCCTCACCGGCCGCACCCCGCTGCCCGACCCCGCCTCGTACGCCACGTGGCTGGACACGCACACCCCGGACCACCCCGCGTACGCCAAGGTGACCGCGCTGCGCGAACTGGCCGACGTCGCGGGCGGGTTGCTGACCGTGGCGGCGGACGTGACCGACCGCGCCGCCATGGCGGAGGCCGTGGCGGAGGCGGAGCGGAGGTTCGGCGCCGTCGACGGATGGTTCCACGCGGCCGGCGTGCCGTTCGGGGACGCCGTGCAGTGGCTCGGCGCGACCGGCCGCGACCAGTGGCGCGCCACGCTGGCCCCCAAGGTCCGGGGCGCCCTGGTCCTGGAGGACGTCTTCGCGGGCCGCGGGATCGACTTCGGCTGCATGGTCTCGTCGCTGGCCTCCGTGGTCGGCGGCATGGGATACGCCGCGTACGCCGCCGCCAACACCTTCCTCGACAGCGTGGCCCTCGGGCGCGAACGGCGGCTGAGCGTCGACTGGGAGGGCTGGACGGGCCCGAATGCGGAGCCGCCCACCGGCACCGCGTCGGACGCCTGGCGGGAACTGCGGTCGTACGCGCTGAGCCCCGAAGAGGGACTGCGCGCCTTCGACCTGGTCCTCGGGCGCGTCGAGGAGCGCAGGCTCGCCGTCTCCACCGTGGACCTGGAGACCCGCAGGCGGCGCTGGGCCAAGCCGGTGACCGGCGCCGCCCGGGGAGCCGCCGCGGAGGCGGTGGGCGCACCCGACCTGGGGCCTGGCCTCGACCAGCGGCTCGCCGAGGTGTGGGGCGAGGTCCTGCACACCGAGATCGACCGCTACGACCAGAGCTTCTTCGACCTGGGCGGCGACTCGCTGCTCATCGTCGAACTCGTCCTGCGGATCGAGGAACGCCTGGGCATCCCGCTCCAGGCCGCAGACGTCCTCCAGGCCCCCACGGTGGACCACCTCACGGCACGGCTCAGGGGAGACACGGACGACCGGAACGAGACCGACGACGTCATGGCACGGGCCGAACAACGGGCGGACCTGCGTTCCCGCAGGCGTGCGGCCCGGAACAACAGAAAGGACCGGGACGCGTGAGTGAGCATCCCAGTGTGGCGATCGTCGGCATGGCCGGACGGTTCCCGGGAGCGGACGGGGTGGACGAGCTGTGGCGCGTCCTCGACGAGGGACGGGAGACGGTCCGCGGCTACGTCGACGCCGAGCTGACCCGGGCCGGAGTCCCCGCCGACACCCTGCGGCACCCCGACTACGTGAAGCGCGGCTCCCACCTGAAGGACGTCGAGTACTTCGACGCCGCCTTCTTCGGATACACCGGCAGGGAGGCCGAGCTGACCGACCCGCAGCAGCGCATCTTCATGGAGGTCTGCCACGAGGCCATGGAGAACGCGGGCCACGGGCCCGGCACCTTCGACGGCCCGGTCGGCATCATCGCCGGCACCCGCCGCAGCGGCTACCAGGACCTCCTCGACCGGCCCGAGTACGACAACGTCACGGACACCTACGTCAAGGCGGGCAACGAGCCCGACGCGCTGGCCACGAAGGTCGCGTACAAACTCGACCTGACGGGCCCCGCGCTGACGGTCCAGACGTTCTGCTCCACCTCGCTGGTCGCGGTGCACCTGGCCTGCCAGCAACTCCTCGACGGCGAGTGCGACATGGCGCTCGCCGGCGGCGTCGCGCTGCGCCTGCCGCAGCACACCGGCTACCTCTACCGGCAGGGCGGCACGCTCTCCCGCGACGGACAGTGCCGCTCCTTCGACGCCGACGGCAGCGGCCTGATCTTCGGGGACGGCGCCGCCGTCGTCGTGCTGCGCCGCCTGGAGGACGCCATCGAGGACGGCGACACCGTGCTCGCCGTCATCCGCGGCTCCGCGGTGAACAACGACGGCGCCCAGCGGGCCGGTTACACGGCGCCCGGCGTGGTGGGCCAGGCACGCGCCGTACGGGAGGCGCTCGCCGCCGCCGACGTCACGGCCGACGAGATCGGATACGTGGAGACCCACGGGGCGGGCACACCGCTCGGCGACGGCGTCGAGTTCAAGGCGCTGACGCAGGCGTTCGGCACGGACCGGCGCGGGGTGTGCGCCATCGGCTCGGTCAAGTCGAACCTCGGCCACCTGGACTCCGCGTCCGGAGTCACCGCGCTGATCAAGACGGTCCTCGCCCTGCGGCACCGCCGCATCCCGGCAAGCCTCCACTTCGACCGGCCCAACCCGGAGATCGATTTCCTGAACAGCCCGTTCTACGTGTGCGCGGAGGCGCTGGACTGGCAGCCCGTCGGAGGGCGGCGGCTCGCCGGGGTCAACTCGCTCGGCATCGGCGGCACCAACGCCCACGTGATCGTCGAGGAGGCGCCCGAGCCGGACCCGGCGCCGGCGGGCGGCGCGGGCGCCGGGGAACAGCTCCTCGTCTGGTCGGCGCGGAGCCCGGAGGCGCTGGAGCTGCACACCGAGAACCTGCGCCGCCATCTGGAGGACCGGCCCTCGCTCGACCTCGCGGACGTGGCCTGGACGCTGCAACGCGGCCGCCAGGCGTACCGGTACCGCCGGACGCTGGTCGCCGCGGACTGCGAGGCCGCCGTCGAGGCGCTCACCGCGGGCCGCTGGACGGACGGCGAGGTCGCCCCCGGCCGGACCCGCGAGGTCCGTCCGCCCGAGGGGGCCGGCGCCCTCGAAGCGGTGGGCGCGCGCTGGCTCTCCGGCGAACAGGTCGACTGGACCACGCTCCACACCGGTACGCGCCGCCGACTGCCCCTGCCCACCCACCCCATGCTGCGCAAGCGCCACTGGCCCGACGAGACGGCCCCCGAGCCAGAGCCCGATCCCGAACCCGAGCTCGAACCCGCGCCGGAGACGGAAGCCGTTCCCGAGCCCGTTGTCACCACTCACAAGGACGAGGCCATGAAAGACGCTCTTCTCGACGAACTCAGGACCGTCGTCGCCACTCGTTTCAAGATGGCGCCCGAGGACCTCGACGCCCATGTGCCGTTTCTGGAGATGGGCGCGGACTCGCTGCTGCTGCTGAGCATCCTCCAGCCCCTTGAGGAGCGGTACGGCTGCAAGCTCTCGATGCGGCAGTTCTTCGGTGAGTTCCAGACGCTGGACGAGCTGGCCGACTACCTGGTCGGACACGCGGACGCGCAGCGGCTGCCCGGTGCGACCGCCCCGGCTGCTGTTGTCGTCGTTCCCGCGCCCGCGCCCGTGCCTGCCGCACCTGTCCCCGCCGCTCCGGTCGCGCCGGTGCCCGCGCCCGTCGCGCCGGAGGTGACGCTCTCGCCGGAGGTCGTCCCCGCCCCGCAGGCCGCTCCCGTGGCCCCGGCCCCCTCCGCGATACCCGTGAGCCCCGTCGGGATGTCGGCGATCGAGCAGATCACCTCCGAGCAGCTGAAGCTGATGGGACGGCAGCTCGACGTCATCCAGAGCGCGTACGGCTCGGCCGTGCCCGCGCCCGCGGTCGCTGCCCCGGCCCCTGCCCAGGTCCCCGAGCCGGTCACCGCCCCCGAGCCGGTCACCGCCGCACCCGTACCCGTCCCCCTGCCCGCGCCGGCCCCCGCCACCGCCGACCAGAACGGCGCGGGCCCGAAGGTCCCGCTCGCCCCGCGCATGCGGTCCACCGCCGCTCTGCCGCCGGACACCGCGGCGCGCAAGCAGTACCTGGACGGCTTCATCGACCGCTTCTCGCGGCGCACCCGCAACTCCAAGGACTACGCCCAGCGGTTCCGCCCGCTGATCGCCGACAGCCGTTCCACCATCGGCTTCCGGATGTCGACCAAGGAGCTGCTCTTCCCGATCGTCGCCGAGCAGGGCCGCGGCGCCCGCCTGTGGGACGTCGACGGCAACGAGTTCGTCGACCTCACGATGGGCTTCGGCGTCCACTTCTTCGGGCACCAGTACGAGCCGATCATGAACGCCGTGCGGGAGCGCATGGACGTCGGGTTCGGCCTCGGGCCGCGCACCGAGCTGACCGAGGACGTGGCCGCCTCCATCCTGGAGCTGACCGGGATGGAGCGCGTCGCCTTCGTCAACACCGGCAGCGAGGCCGTGATGAACGCGGTCCGCCTGGCCCGCGCCGCCACCCGGCGCGACAAGATCGTCATCTTCTCGACGGGCTACCACGGCCACGCCGACGGCGTGCTCGCCGCCCCGACCTGGGTCGACGGCGACCTCCGTACGAAGCCCATCGCCACCGGCGTCACCTCCCGCAGCGTCCAGGACGTCTACGTCCTGGAGTTCGGCACCGAGGAGGCGCTCTCCTTCATCGACCGGCACGGCAGCGAACTGGCCGCCGTCATGGTCGAGCCGGTGACGACCCGTCACCCCGGCAACCAGCAGCCCGAGTTCCTGCGCCAGCTGCGCCGTCTGACGTACCAGCACGGCGCGAAGCTGATCTTCGACGAGATGGTGACCGGCTTCCGCGCCCACCCCGGCGGCATCCAGGGGCTGTGGGACATCCAGGCCGACATCGTCACCTACGGCAAGGTCATCGGCGGCGGCCTGCCGCTCGGCGTGGTGGCGGGCCGCGGCGGCGTGATGGACGCCATCGACGGAGGCGTCTGGCACTACGGCGACAACTCCTACCCGACGGTCGAATCGACCTTCTTCGGCGGCACGTTCTGCCAGCACCCGCTCTCGATGGTCGCGGCGAAGACCGTACTGGACGAGATGAAGGCCACAGGCCCCGCGCTGCAGGCGGACCTCGCCCGCAGGACGGAGCGGTTCACCGACGACCTGAACGCCGACTTCAAGGCCCTCGAAGTACCCATCAGCGTCGACCGGTTCGCCTCGCTCTTCCGCTTCGAGCACGACGCGAACATGGACCTCTTCTACTACAACCTCCTCGACAAGGGCGTCTACGTCTGGGAGTGGCGCTGCTGCTTCCTGTCCACCGCCCACACCGACGACGACCTGACCACCACCCGCAGGGTGATCCGCGAGTCCATCGAGGAGCTGCGCGACAACAAGCTGCTGCCCCCGCTGTCCGGCGGAGCGAGCGCGCCCCCGGCGCTCCCCGCGGCAGCGGCGCCCGCCACCGCCCCTGCGTCCGCGGCGGCCACCGCCGGCGAGGGAGCCTCCTTTCCGGCAGGCCGCGCACACCAACAGCTCTGGGCGCTGGCCAACATCAGTGACGGCGGTTCCCTCGCGTACAACCTGAACGCCGACTTCTGGCTCGACGGCACCCTGGACGAGGCCGCGCTGCGCACCGCCGTGCGGCGGCTGACCGACCGGCACGAGTCGCTGCGCATGACCATGAGCGCGGACGGCCGCACCATCGAGGTCCGCGGCAGCGCCGACCTGTCCGTCGACTCCGTCCTGCGCACCGAGACCGTCACGAGCGACGAGCAGCGCGACCGCCTCCTGGAGGAGCTGGCCGCGCGCCGCTACGACCTGGTGAACGGCCCCCTGTTCAAGGTGACCCTCATCCGCACCGGGCAGGACCGGCACCTGCTGCACCTCGGCGTGCACCACCTCGCCGCCGACGGCTGGTCGACCGTCCCGATCCTCGGCGACCTCGTCGCGCTCTACAACGAAGCCCGCACCGGCGTCCCCGCGGACCTCGGCCCCGTGCCCCAGCTGCGCGACTTCCTCGCCTGGCAGCAGGAGAACGCGGCATCGCCCGAGGCGGCCACCCACCGGGCGTACTGGGAGAAGGTCACCGAGCGGGCACCGGAGCTCGACCTGCCCGGCGCGGCCCACCGCGTGCTCCCGACGTTCCGCAGCGAGCGCCGCACCCTGCGGCTCGACGGCGAGCTCCTCGGCAGGCTGCGCAGGGCGGCCGCCGCGCAGGGCGTCACCGTCTTCGCCTACCTGGTGTCGGCGTGGGGCACACTGCTCCAGCGCCTCACCGACCAGCGCGAGCTGATGCTGCTCGTGCCGTCGGCGGCCCGGCCGCCGCACCTGGACAGGACCGTCGGCTACTGCACCAACCTGCTGCCGCTGCGCTTCGGCCCCGAGGGCACCGACCCGGTCGGCACCTGCGTCGGCGCGGTCCAGGAACAGCTGCTCGACGCCATGGACCACGACACGTACCCGTTCGCCGAGACCGTGCACGCGCTCGACCGGGCCGCCACCGGCTCCGCGGGCCGCGTCTTCCGCACCGTCCTCGCCTTCGACCGCGAGGTGACGCTGCCCGAGATGCACGGGCTGCGCATCCAGGAGGCGGGCCTGACCCCGGTCCGGCACGCCATCTACCCGCTCTTCGCGACCGTCACCGACACGGGGTCCGGCTACCGCTGCGACTTCGACACGCACCTCGACTCGTTCCCCGAGGCGGTCACCCGGCAGCTGCCCGAGCTCTTCCGCGACGTGCTCGTCGCGATGACCGAGGACAGCGACCGGCCGCTGGCCGACATCGACCCGCGGCAGCGGGACGAGCACGCCGAGCTGCTCGGCTGGGGGCGCGGCCCGGACGTCGACCTCGGCTCGCGCACCGTCTGCGAACTCTTCGAGGACCAGGCGGCCCGCACCCCCGACCGCACGGCCGTCGCCTACGAGGACCGCACCCTCACATACGCGGAGCTCGACGACCGCGCCGACCGGCTCGCGGACGTCCTGCACCGCAGGCTCGGGATCGGCCCGGAGTCCGTGGTCGGCATCAGGCTGCCGCGCTCCGAGAAGTTCCTGATCACCATCCTCGCCCTGTGGAAGTGCGGCGCCGCCTACGTCCCCCTGGAGCCCAAGCACCCCCTCCAGCGGCACCTGAAGGTGCTCCGGCTGAGCAACGCCGTCGCGGTCGTCTCCGAGGAGCGGTACGAGCCGGACTCCGTCGAGGGCGACGTCACCTGGCTGCGCTACCCGGACCTCGTCGCCGAGGGCGCGGCCGCGGAGGGCGGACCGCTCGGCCTGCGCCGGCCGATGGACGCCGCCGCGTACATCATGTTCTCGTCGGGCTCGACCGGTGAGCCCAAGGGCATCGTGATCGAGCAGCGGGCCATGCTCAACCACGTCCTCGCGAAGATCGAGGACTATGAGCTGGACGGCCCCGACGAGATCCTCGCGCAGAACGCCCCCAGCTCCTTCGACATCTCCGTGTGGCAGTTCGTCGCCCCGCTGCTCGGCGGCGGCCAGACCCGCGTCTACCCCGACGCGGCCGTCGAGGACCCCGCCACCTTCGTCGACCTGGTCGACCGGCACGGCGTCACCGTCCTGGAACTCGTCCCGAGCTACCTCGCGATGATGCTCGACGAGCTCGACCTCTCCGACCGGACCGGCATCCTCACCGCCCTGCACCACGTCGTGCTCCAGGCCGAACCGCTGAAGCCGTCCCTGGTGGCCCGCTGGTACGCCCGCTTCCCCGACACCGTGATGTCCAACGCGTACGGCGCCACGGAGACCGCCGACGACGTCCTGCACCCGGTCACCGCCGTCCCGGACGGCGACCTCACCCCGACCGGCAAGCCCATCCGCAACTCCGCCGTCTACATCGTGGACGAGGACCTCAAGCCGGTCCCCGTCGGTGTGCGCGGTGAACTCCTCGTCGCCGGCGTCCCCATCGGCCGCGGCTATCTCACCGAGACCCCGGCCAACGCGCGGGCGTTCCTCGATCACAACCCCGTCGAGCCCGAGCGCCCCGGCCGGGTCTACCGCACGGGCGACATGGCCCGGTGGCGCGAGGACGGCCAGATCGAGATCCTGGGCCGCACCGACCACCAGGTGAAGGTCCGCGGCCAGCGCGTCGAACTCGGCGAGATCGAGCGGGTCCTCGACGGCCTCGACCAGGTGTCCGACGCGGTCGTGAAGCACTTCCCCGTGCCCAACGGAGGCGGCTCCTACCTCGTCGGCTACGTGGTCGCGGCGCCCGGCACCACCCTCGACACCGACGCGCTGCGCGCCGTACTGCGCGAGCAGCTGCCCGACTACATGGTCCCCGCGCACCTCGTGCCGCTCGACGCGCTGCCCCTCAACGACAGCGGGAAGACCGACCGCAAGGCGCTGGAGGAGCCCCGGGTCTTCACCGGCCGCAAACACGCCGTCACCCCGTCCCGGCACTCCGTGGACGACGTGGTGCTGCGCTCCGCGAGGACCCTCTTCGGCCACAACGACCTCGGCATCGACGACGACTTCTTCGAGCTCGGCGGCAACTCCATCTCGGCGATCCGCCTCACTCAGCTCGTCCGCGAGGCCTTCGGCATCGATCTGCCGGGCATCACCATCTTCGAGAACCCCGTCCTGCGCGACTTCGGCGACGCGGTCGCCGCTCAGGCCTTCGACCCGATGGCGCCCATCAAGGCCGCACCGGACAAGGAGACCTACCGGGCGTCCGCGGCCGAGGAGCGCATGCACTTCCTCTGGACGCTCGACCCGGACAGCAACCTCTACAACATCCCCATGGCCTTCGTCGTCCGGGGACCGGTCGACCGCGAACGGCTGCGACGGGCGGTCGACGCGGTGGTGACCAAGCACGACATCCTGCGCACCACCTTCCACATGGAGGACGGCAGGCTCGTCCAGCGCGTCCTGCCCTCCGTCGACGTGCCGGTCACCGACCTCGGCACCTCCGACGAGTCGATCGAGGAGCTGGTGCGCGGCTGGGTGAAGCCGCACGACCTGCGGACAGGCCCGCCGATGCGCACGGCCCTCGCCGTCCGCCCCGACGGCGACGAGCACGTGCTGCTCCTCGACCTGCCGCACATCGTGCTGGACGAGGGCTCCATGCCCGTCCTGTTCCGTGACCTCTCCACGGCCTACCGCGGCGAGCCACTGGCGCCGGCGGAGCTCACGTACAAGGACTTCGCGGAGTGGGAGCAGCTCTACCGCGGCTCCGACGCCTACGCCAAGGACCGCACATACTGGCTGGAGCGGTTCGAGAACCCGCCGCCCGCCCTCCAGTTCCCCTACCGCCCGCGCCCCGCGGTGCTCGACCTGACCGGGCGCAGGCACTCCTTCGCCCTGGACGCCCAACTGACCCGGCGGCTGCGCGACTACTGCAAGAGCCACCGCGCCACCCCGTACATGGTGCTGCTCAGCACCTTCAACCTGCTGCTCTCGCAGTACACCGGTGAGGAGGACGTGGTCGTCGGCAGCCCCGTGGACGGCCGCTACCACCCGGCGTGCGCCGACATCATCGGCATGTTCGGCAACTCGCTGCCGCTGCGCACCTCCCCGGAGCGCGCCAAGCCCTTCAGCACGTACGTCAACGAGGTGCGCGCCACCGTCGTCGACGGACTCCAGCACCAGGCCTACCCGTTCGAGGAGCTGGTCAGGGAGCTGGACATCCCGCGCGACGCGAGCCGCAACCCGCTCTTCGACTTCATGTTCGTCTTCACCGACCTGGCCTCCTACGCCTTCGACATGGACGGCGTCACCGGCGTCCCCCAGTCGGTCAGCATCGGCGTGGCGAAGATGGACATGACGTTCTCCGCGTACGAGCGGGAGGACACCGTCCAGGTCGTCCAGGAGTACGCCACCGACGTCTTCGACCTGGACACCGTCGAGCAGATGGGCCGCCACTTCGCCCGCCTCCTCGACCAGGTCCTCGCCGCCCCCGACGCGCCCATGGGGGAGACCCGCCTCGTCACCGACGAGGAGCGGGAACTCCTCACCGGCGCCGCGCAGCTCGGCGACGGTTCCGAGGGTGACACGCTGCACGCCCTGTTCGAGCAGGCCGTCGACCGCCGGCCGGAGCACACCGCAGTGGTCGGCGACGGCGTCCGGCTCAGCTACGCGGAGCTCGACGAGCGCGCCAACCGGCTCGCCCGCAAGCTCAGGGACGAGCACGGGGTGCGCCGCGAGGAGCCCGTCGGCATCCTCACCGGCGCGCCGCACGACACCGTCACGGCGATGCTGGCCGTCCTCAAGGCGGGCGGCGCCTATGTGCCGTTCGACCGCTCCACGCCCACCGCGCGCGTCGGCGAACTCCTCACCGCGGCCGGCGCCACGGTGCTGGTCGGCGACCTCGCCGAGCAGGCCGCGCTGCCCGACGGCGTCCGCCTGATCGCCCCGGACGCCGCACTCGGGGACACCCCCCCCGAGCGGCTCGAAGACATCAACGGCCCCAAGGACCTCGCCTACATCATGTTCACCTCCGGCTCCACAGGCCGCCCCAAGGGCGTCCTCGTGGAACACGCCGGAGTCAGGCGGCTCTCCCACCGGCCCGCGTACCTCTCCGCGGGCGCCGACGACCGGGTGCTCCAGGCCACCAGCTGGGGCTTCGACATGTCCGCGGCCAGCATGTACACCGCCCTGCTCAACGGCGCCACCCTGGTCTGCCCCTCCCACGAGGAGCTCCTCGACCGGACGGCCCTGCACCGGCTCGTGCGGGCGGAGGACATCAGCGTCGCCTTCTTCAGCACCGCCTACTTCCACCTGCTCGCCGACGTCTCCATGGAGTGCCTGGAGCCCATCGGGACCATCGTGACCGGCGGCGAACGGATGTCGGCCGAACACGCCCGCCGCGTCGTCGAACGCATGGGCCCCGGCCGCCTGATCAACGGCTACGGCCCCACCGAGTGCACGGTGTTCGCCACCGCGCACCGCGTGGACAAGGTCGAGGACGACGCGGTGTCCGTCCCCATCGGCACCCCCGTCGACGAGACCCGCGTCTACATCCTCATGCCGCACGGCGAGCCCGCTCCCGACGGCATCGCGGGCGAACTCTGCGTCT
This sequence comes from Streptomyces sp. NPDC050732, assembly GCF_040654255.1. Lineage (NCBI taxonomy): Bacteria > Bacillati > Actinomycetota > Actinomycetes > Kitasatosporales > Streptomycetaceae > Streptomyces > Streptomyces sp. NPDC050732. Next base: position 83,048 of record NZ_JBFAHP010000017.1, on the reverse strand, counting down.
CCGGCCCCGGCGTCGCCCGCGGCTACCTGGGCGCGGAGGACGACCAGGAAGGACCCTTCAGGCCCGACCCGTTCGTCGAGGGCGCCCGCATGTACCGCACGGGCGACCTCGCCCGCCGGCTGCCGGACGGCACCGTCGAGTTCATGGGCCGCAACGACGACCAGCTCAAGATCCGCGGCTTCCGCGTCGAACCCGCCGAGACCGAGGCGGCACTGCGCGCCTGCCCCGGCGTACTGGACGCCCGGGTCGTGCCCCTCCAGTCCGACGGCGAGACCTACCTCTGCGCCTACCTCGTCGCCGAGGACGAGTCCGTGGCCGCCACGGCCCGCCGCGAGCTCGACGACCGGCTCCCCTCCTACCTGCGGCCCGGCGCCTACGTGGTCCTGGCCGAGCTGCCCCTCAACGCGAGCGGCAAGGTCGACAGGAAGGCCCTGCCCCTGCCCGAGAAAGGCGCCCGCGCGGGCACCGGCGAGCCGGAGCAGGCCGAGGCCCGCAACGCCACCGAGAGCGAAGTGCTCCGCGTCTGGGCCAAGGTGCTCGGCGTCGACGCGCCGCAGCCGAACGACAACTTCTTCGAAGCGGGCGGCCACTCGCTGAAGGCGGTCGCCCTGATGGCCGAGATCCGCGAGTCCTTCGGAGTCGACATCCGGCTGATGGACTTCTTCCCGGTACCCACCGCCCGCGCGCTCGCGGAGCACATCGACAACGCGAAGTGGCTCGAATCGGGCGGCGACGACACCGCGGCGCCCACGGACCATGAGGAGTTCTACATCTGATGACGAGCATCACCGCCGCAGATGTGGCGGGTCTGCTGTCACGGTTGCGTACGGCGGGCGTCCAGCTGCGGGCCGAGAACGGCCGGCTCGTGCTGGACGCCCCCCGGGGCGCCGTCGACGACGACCTGCTCGCCCTCGTGCGCGCGTCCAAGGAAGAGCTCCTGAGAAGGCTCACCACCGGCGGCGGGACCGGCCCGGCGGCGGCCCGCCTCCCGGCGGCCGCGCCCGCCCGGTGGTACCCGCTCTCCTCCGGACAGCAGCGCCTCTACTACACCCAGCTGCTCTACCCCGACGCGGTCACCTACCAGATCCTGGACGTCCTGCGCCTGGACGGACCCGTCGAGGCCGCACGCGTCGAGAACACCCTGCGCGCGCTCGTACGGCGGCACGAAGGGCTGCGCACCGGTTTCGACCTGGTCGACGACGAGCCCCGGTTCACCGTCCACGACGAGGTCGACTTCCACCTCGAACGCGTCACGGACCCCGGCTTCACGCCCGGGGACACCGCGGACTTCGTGCGGCCCTTCGACCTCACCGCGCCACCGCTGCTCCGCGGCCGGCTCGTCGAGGTCCGCGACGACCTGCACTACCTGCTCCTCGACAAGCACCACCTGGTGTTCGACGCGGCCTCGCGGGAGCCCTTCGCCCGTGACTTCGCCCGGATCCACCGCGGCGAGACCCCGCCCCCGCCGGCTCGGACGTACAAGGACTTCGCGGTCTGGCAGAACGACCTCGAAGGCACCGAACTGACCGCGGCGGCCGCCCACTGGGACACGGTGTTCTCCGCCGCGCCCCGCGTCGGCCCCGACCCCGTCAAGGCACACCCCGAACTGTTCGGCACCGACTCCCGCCGGGCGCACGTCGACCTCACCGGGGAGGAGATCCGGCGGGTCGGCGCGTACTGCCGCGCCCAGGGGCTCACCACGGCGACGTTCCTCCAGGCCGCCTACCACGTCGCCCTGCACCGGTTCAGCGGCCAGGACGAAGTCGTGGTGGGCTTCCCCGTCGACCTGCGGGCGGGCGTCGGCCTCGACGACCAGCTCGGCCTCTTCGTCAACACCGTCCCCGTACGGTCCTTCCCCGAGGACCGGCTGCTCTTCACCGAGTACGCCGCCACAGTCCGGGACGGCGTGCTCGCCGCGATCGACCACGGCCAGTACCCCTACGACGCCCTCGTCGACCGCGTGTCGGCACGGCGGAACATGAGCGAGGACCCCCTGGTCGACGGGTTCTTCAACATGGCCACCGAGGGGACGGGGCCGAGCCCCTGGGCCGCGGCCGGCCTGACCGAGGAAGCGGGGGACCCGAAGGCGGCCCTGCCCGAACTCCCCTGCCTCACCTGCCGGTTCGACCTCACACTGAGCGTCCTGGAAGGGCCCGGCACCCTGCGCCTTGAACTGGAGTGCACCACCGCCCTGCTCGACGAGGCGACCGTCGGGCGGATCGTCCGGGACATGGCCGCGGTCGTCCACCACGTCGTCGCCGACCCGGGGACGACCATCGGCGCCCTGCCGGGCGCGGAGGCGGTCACGTGATCACGGCGAACCCGTTCGAGCTCCGGTTCCCCGAGGTCTTCTTCGAGATGACCGGCTTCACCCCGGCGGGCCGGATCCTGCTGAAGCTGGAGGGCTTCGGCGCGACCGGCTCCATCAAGCTGAAGCCCGCCCTGTTCATGGTCGACCGGCTGGAGCGGGAAGGGCGGCTGCAGCCGGGCCGCTCCACCCTGGTCGAGTCCTCCTCGGGCAACCTGGGCCTCGCGCTCGCCCTGGTCTGCCGTATGCGCGGCTACGGATTCATCTGCGTCACCGACCCCAACGTGTCACCCGCCAACCTCCGGGCCATCCGCGCCTACGGCGGCCAGATCGAGACGGTGACCACCAAGGACGCCCAGGGCGGCTATCTGCGGACCCGCCTCGACCTGGTGCGCAGACTGATCGCCGAGGCACCCGACCGCATCTGGCTGAACCAGTACGCGAACCCGGCGAACCTGGAGGCACACGCCCGCTGGACCGCCGAGGAGATCCTGCGCTCCCTGCCCGACGTGACCCACCTGTATGTCGGCACCGGCACCACCGGCACCATGATGGGCATCGCCAGGCACTTCGCCGAGTTCTCCCCGAAGACCGAACTGATAGCCGTGGAACCCGAGGGCTCGGTCACCTTCGGCAGCGGCAGGCCGGGGCGCCGCCGGCTGCCGGGCGTCGGCACCAGCCGCCCGCCGGAGATCGCCGACGCGGACCAGGTGCACCGCATCTCGTACGTGGCCGAGCGGGACGCCGTGCTCCGCTGCCATCAGGCGGTGAACGAGCACGGACTGCTCGTCGGCTGCTCCACCGGCCACGTGCTGCACGCCATCGCCGCCGACGCCGACATGTTCTCGCCGGACAGTGTGGTCGTCGGCATCAGCGCGGACCTCGGCGACAAGTACCTGGACACGGTCTACGACCCGCAGTGGCTGCGGGACAACTTCGTGGAGCTCGACACGGAGGACGTCCTGTTCCCGACCGGCCCCGGCACGCCCCTCTGCGGGCCGCTCAGCGACTACCTCACCGAGCACCCTGTCTCATGAACGGAGCCAGCACGATGCCCCACCCCGCGAACACCCCGACGTTCCAAGTGATCGGCGCCACCGCCGTCGCCGAGGTCCTCGACGGCCGCCACGAGGACGTCGTCGGCCTGGTGTCGGACATCTACCGGCTGCACGGCGGCGGCGGAACCACCAACCCCGACAGCTACTTCCTGCGCTTCCCCGAGCGCCCCGAGGCGCGGATCATCGCGCTGCCCTCCCGCATCCAGGACGAACAGGAGGTCGCCGGCATCAAGTGGATCGGCAGCTTCCCGGGCAACCACGCCGCCGGCACCCTGCCGCGCGCCTCGGCCGTCGTCATCCTCAACGACATGGCGACCGGATTCCCCTTCGCCTGCGTGGAGGGCTCGGCCATCAGCGCCCACCGCACCGCCGCGTCGGCGGCGCTGGCGGCCGGCCTGCTGCACCCGGAGAAGTCCGCGTCCCGGGTGGCCGTGATCGGCTCGGGCCCCATCGCCCGGCGCATCCTGGAGTACCTGCGGGAGACCGGCTGGAAGGCGGGGCGCTACGCGATCCACGACCTCGTCCCGGCCCGCGCCGAACAGCTCAGGGACGACCTCCTGGCACGCGGCGACAGCGCCGAGGCGGTCACCACGAGCGCGGAGGACGCGGTGCGCGGCGCCGAGCTGGTCGTCCTCGCGACCACGGCGGGCGAACCGTGGCTGCACGACGCCTCCCTGCTCACACCCGAGCAGACGGTGCTCAACGTGTCGCTGCGCGACCTCGGGGTGCCCGTCGTGCTGGCGGCGCAGAACATCCTGGACGACGTCGACCACTGCCTGAAGGCGAACACCTCCCCGCACCTGGCGGAACAGGCCACCGGCAACCGCGACTTCGTCGCCGGCACGGTCTCCGACCTGATCGAGGGGCGGCTCGCGCCCGACCCCGGCCGCCCCCGCGTCTTCTCGCCGTTCGGACTCGGCGTCCTGGACCTGGCCCTCGCCCGCTTCATCCACGCGGAAGCGGTCCGCCGCGGCTCGGCGGTCACGATGGAGAACTTCTTCGGCCTGGCGTAGCCCCGGGCGCCCCGTGCCCGCGGATCAGGTGTCCGCGGGCACGGCGGGCTCCCGCGGCGGCAGCAGGTCGTCCCCGTGGTCGTCCTGATCGTCCACCGTGCGCAGCGTGCGCACCGGAGTGAACAGGGGCCACACCGCCGCGAGGATCAGCCCGGCCGTCGCCGTGACGAGCGCGCCGGGCAGCCCGAGGGCCGTGGAGGCGATGGCACCGCCGGTCAGCGCCCCGAGCGGCTGCACCCCGAGCCCCATGAAACGCGCCGACGAGATGATCCGGCCCTGCAGGTGCTCGGGGACCATCGTCTGCCGCATGGTGTTCACGCAGACGTGCATGACCACGATGCCGAAGACCCAGGAGAACTGCGCGATCCCGATGAGGACGAGCGCGAGCGGCCGGTCCACGTGGTGCACGAGCCCCACGGGAAGCCCGGTCACGCCCGGCAGCGCGAGGCCGATGATCGCCGTCGGGCCGATGCCGAACCGGGCGATCATCCGCTGGTTGACCATCGCCGCCGTCAGCCCGGCGACACCGCCCAGCATCGTCATCAGACCAAGGAGTGCCGGGCTGAGCCCGACCACGCGCAGCGCGTAGAGCATGTACGTGGCGGCGAAGACGGACGAGAAGAAGTTGAAGAACACCGAGGTGACCGCCAGCGGCCACTGGTACCGGTCCCTGCGCAGCACCCGCAGACCGCTCCGGATCGCCCCGAAGTGCGACTCCGCCGGTTCCTCCGTCCTGCGCTCCTTGGCGGGGTGCGCCTTCGGCAGCCCGATCAGGGCCGCGCTGCTGACGACGTACGAGCAGGCGTCGATCACCACGGCTATCGGCGCTCCGAACGACTGCACCAGGATGCCCGCGAGGCCGGGACCGCCCACATCGCCGACGGCCTCGCTCGCCTCAAGCCAGGAATTCGCGGGACCCACCTTGTCCCGTCCCACCAGCCGGGGGACGTAGGGGGTCATCGCGCTCTCGAAGAGCAGCGACAGCGCACTGATCAGGTACGTGACCAGGGCGAGCAGCCACACGCTGAGCGCGTCGGCCCAGTACAGGAACGGCACGGACATCAGGACGGCGAGCCGCGCGAAGTTCGCGACGTGCATCACCGCGGTCCGCTCGTACTTGTCGGCCATCACCCCGGCGGAGAGCCCCAGCGTCAGACTCGCCATGCCGGCCGCGGCGACGAGGAGACTCATCTCCCACGGGGACGCGTCGAGGTTGACCGCGGCCACCAGGGGCAGCGCGAACGTGGTGATCTGGGCTCCGGTGAGGGAGATCGACTCGGCGGCCCAGACCCGGAAGAAGCCCGTCGAGGCCAGTACCGATTTCTTGCGCATGGCAGTATGCGCCCTTCTGGCCTGTTCAGCCGATGGTCACGGGCAGGCTTGAGTAGCCGCGCGGATTGAGGACGGGCCGCCGCACGGGCTCCCCGGCCAGGGCCAGGCGCGGGAAGCGGCGGAAGAGCTCTCGGAAGACGATCTCGCCCTCCAGCCGGGCGAGTGCGGAGCCCACGCAGTAGTGGATGCCGCCGCCGAAGCCCATGTTCTTCGCCCCGGTGCGCCCGAGCCTGAACCGGTTCGGCTCGTCGAACTGCTCGGGGTCGCGGTGGGCGGCACCGATGAAGACGACGACGGGCGTACCGGACGGGACGTCCACGCCGGCCAGCGTGGTGCGGCGCAGCGCGCGCCGCACGGTGGCCTGGATCGGGGACTCGTACCGCACGGTCTCCTCGACCGCGGCGGCCGCGAGGCCGGGGTCGGCCCGCAGCAGGGCCAGTTCGGCGGGGTGGCGCAGCAGGGCGTGCACGCCGTTGGTGAGGAGGTTGACGGTCGTCTCGAAGCCCGCGATGAACAGCAGCAGCACGAGCTGGAGCAGTTCCTCCCGGGTGAAGGCGTCCGTTCCGTCGTGCGAGGCGAGGAGCGCGGAGATCATGTCGTCCCGCGGGGACCTGCGGCGCTGCTCGATCAGCTCTTCCAGGTAGGGGCCGAGCGTGCGCAGCGCCTCGTCGGAGAGCGACCGGTCGCTCTCCGAGGTGAAGATGTCGAAGACCACCGAGATCGCCGACGTCGGCCCGCGCAGCCACTCCCGGTCGGACGCGGGGATCCCCAGCATGTCCGCGATGACGGAGACGGGCAGGGGGTGGGCGAGCAGCTCGTGCAGATCCACCGTCCCGCCCCCGGCCCCCTGCTCGGCCACGGCGTCGAGCCGCTCCGCGACCATCCGCTCGACCCGGCCGCTCAGCGCGTGGATGTGCCGCTGCACGAAGGCGCCGTTGACCAGGCGCCTGAGGCGGGTGTGCTCCGGCGGGTTGCGGTTCAGCAGGGACTGCCCCATGACCAGCTCGGTCGGGCTGGCGCGCCAGCCCGGTTCGTGGACGTCCATCCAGGCGGCGTCGTCGACTCCGAGATCGGCGGAGCGCAGCGCCTGTGCGGCGGCCGCGTATCCGGTGACGAGGACGGGGCCGTACGAAGTGGGGTGCACGGGTGCGGTGCGGCGCAGCACGTCGTAGCTGGGGTAGGGGTCGTCGATGCCCGCGCGGGTCCGCAGTTCGAGGAAGGCGATGTCGGCGGGGGAGGGCCCCGAGCGGGGGCGGGGCGCGGGCGGGGGAGGCGCGTCGGCGGTCAGGTGCTCGCGGATCAGGGTGGCGACCTCGTCGACCGCGCCCGGGCCGAGGACGTCGTAGTGCGTGCCGGCGACGGTACGGACGGTGAGGTCGCCGCTGAGCAGGGGCCGCCACCGCTCCGGCCGCAGGTCGGACGAGGCGGCGCGGACGATCAGGACGTCGGCGTCGAGGGGGCCCGGCCGGTAGGAGAAGGCGGCGCGCATGTTGCTGCGGAACACGGCGAGGCGCCGCCGGAAGTCCTCGACGAGCGCGGCGCTCGGCGGCAGGCCGAGGAGCTCCACGACGCGGGCGAGCCCCTCGTCCTGGTTCTCGACGGGTTCCCAGGGACCGGTGTCGGCGCCGACGGAGCCCAGGATGTCCTCGGCGAACCACTGCAGGAATTCCGTGTCGGCCGGAGTCCTCTCGAACGGCCGGGGGTACTGCGTGTCGACCATCACGAGCCGGACGCGGTGTCCGCGCGCGACGAGTTTCCGCCCCATCTCCCAGCCGATGGTGCCGCCCATGGACCAGCCGGAGATATGGACGACCGGCGGCAGCGGTCCGTTCCGTGTCAGCGCGTCGAGATAGGAGTCGGCCATCTGTGCGATGGATGTGTGGGGTGCGACATCGGGGTGCAGGCCCGCCGACTGGATCCCGGACAGCGCGAAATCGTCTTTGAGCTTGGCCGCGAGCAGACCGTAGACGGAGGCGCTGCCGCTGACCGCGTGGGGGCAGAAAAGGGGCGGGGGTGATTCGCCCGCCGCCGCATTCGCCGTCGTATTCCCCATTGCCGCCCGGTTCCCCACCGCGTTCGAGGACAGCGGAACGATGAGCGAAGGCTCGGATACTGCCCGCAATGCTCGGCCCTTTCCATGACGGACGTCGTGCAATCGTCGATCAATTCCCCGGACTTCGGAGAATCGGACCGTTAACGCGCGGCCTCGACGGCTTCGGCGCACTGGCGCAGGGTCGAGTTCTTGAAGAAGAGCGGAGCGGGCAGGTCGACCCCGAGCTCACGGCGGACGCGCAGCAAGAACTTGACCGCTTGGAGGGACTTGCCGCCGAGGGTGAAGAAATCGTCGTCCGGCTGTACGTTCTCGACGCCGAGCAGCTCGCTCCAGAAGCGGCCGAGGGTCTCCTGCGCAGACGTCGGCTCGGATGTCGATTTCATGACCGTCCCCCACCCCGTATTCGGGGTGAGCCGAACGGATCCCCCGCTGTAAAAGTCTCACCGCCGACCCAATGGCCCGCCCCGCAAGGAAGCTATCAGCCGCCGTCAGAGTAGGCCAAGGGTCCGAGAGAGTCCATGTGTGGCGTACATCACTATCGGGAATTCGCTATTCCGGTTGTGCGCACTCCCGTCCGGAACGCTTGCGCAAAAGGGGCGAAAGGCGTCCCTGGTCAGCCTTGTGTCCGTCGGGTAGTGTCGCGCTCGGTCAGCTGAATCGAACGTGCTGAGGAGAAGAGATGCCGCGATATTCCATACCCCTTTCTCCGGAAGTCCCCGCATCTCTGGCAGACGAACTGGCGAAGCGTATTTACTACACATCGTCCGACATTCAGGAATTCAAACTCGTCCATGCCGAAGGCGGTGCCGTCTCCGCGGTCGACGTCGTGACCGGACGGGACATCGACCCGGCCGAGTTCGGCCGCAAGCTCGGCATCATGGTCGGGCGCGACGTGCTGCCGCAGGAGGAGATACCGGAGGCGACCGTCATATGGCGCTCCACCGAGAGCCCGCGGGAATCGCGGGTGGAATTCGCCGAGCTGGAGAAGCTCGGCGTGGTGACGCGCATGGGGGCCGGCTCCTTCGCCGTCTCGGAGCTCCTCGCCGACCTCCTGGAGCGGCTCGACGCCCGCGTCAAGAAGATCGCCGTGGACCGCTTCGGCGCCGAGAGCTACCGGTACCCGACGCTGGTCTCCACCGACGTGCTGCGGAAGGCGGGGTACCTGGACGCGTTCCCGCAGTTCCTGATGACCGCCAGCCGCTTCCACTCCGACGTCGACGCCTACCAGACGTTCGCGGCGGGCTTCGGTGCCGCGGAGGACAAGGCGGAGTTCATCGACGCGTGCAGCGAACACTCCGGCTACTGCCTCCAGCCCGCGGTCTGCTACCACGCCTACCAGCAGCTCTCCGGGCAGACGCTGCCCGAGGGCGGAGTCGTCGTCACGGCACGCGGCAAGGCGTTCCGCTTCGAGTCGCGCTACCACCACTCCCTGGAGCGGCTCTGGGACTTCACCCTGCGGGAGATCATCTTCCTCGGTGACCGCGAGACGGTGGCCGACCGCCGCAAGGAGCTGATGGAGGCGGCGTTCGAGCTGGTGGGCGAGCTCGGCCTGGCCGGCCACGCGGAGGTCGCGAACGACCCCTTCTTCAGCAATGACACGACCGCCGAGCAGGTCATGGTCCAGCGCGTGCTGGAGATGAAGTACGAGCTCCAGCTCCCGGTGGTGGAGGGCCGCACCATCGCGGCGGGCTCCTTCAACATCCACGGCGAGAAGTTCGGCGAGGGATTCGACGTGCGGCTGCCCGGCGGCGGCCCCGCGTACTCGGGGTGCGTGGCCTTCGGCCTGGAGCGCCTCGCCTACGCGTTCCTCTGCCGGCACGGAGTGGACCCGGCGGACTGGCCCGCTTTCTGAGGGGAGCCCGCCTCCCGAGGCCGCCGAGGCCGCCGGGGCGGCCACGCGAGCAGCGTCAGCCCGTCGGCGGTGACGTCCTCGGCGACGGCCTCGGCGGGCCGGGCGACCGCCACCGTCGTCCCGGGGGCCGACGGCGGGTTCTCCACGAGCCACCGCCGGGACGGGGACACCGTGTCGTCACGAACCGGCGCCCGGTCGAGCCAGGGCCGGGTGTTCCAGCGGCGCAGATCGCCGACCAGCCCGATGCCGATGGCCTTCAGCACCGCCTCCTTGCGGGTCCAGCACCGGTAGAACCCGCGGATCCGGTCCTCGTGTCCCGCGAGGCCGTCCAGCCACGCCGTCTCCGCCGGGCCCAGGGCCGTCCGCGTGAGACCGGCCACGTCCACCTCCCGGTGGGACTCCACGTCGACGCCCACCGGCGCCGGGCTCACCGCGAGCACGCCCCCGGTGCCCGTATGGCTCAGACTGATCCACAGGGGCACGTCCGGCCGCGCGATGCGGGGCGGCCCGTGATCGGCGGAGCCGCAGCCGGGACAGGGGTGCCTGGCCAGCTCTATCTCGTGCCCCGGCGTGTCCAGCAGGCCGGCGAGGATCGAGCGCACCGCCACCCGCCCGGCGACGAAGACGGCCGCGGGGCCCGGCCGCATCCCCGCGGCCCTGCGCAGCTCGTCCTCGCCCAGCAGGCGCGGGGCCGAGCCCGACAGGTCGATGTCCGCCCCACCGGCGGCCCAGGACCACACCTGTGTCGTGGCGATCGGAGGCGGCATGGCGGGGACCCTACCCGCTGGGGCGTGTACTCCCCGAAGTGCTGGTATTCTGGACAGCGACCGGTTGGCTCCGCAGTGAGTCAACCCGCAAGTGGAGGCTCCGAATCTCCCACCTGGCCGCCCTCAGGGCGGCGGGTCACCGGTCAGACGGTTTCCATCGTTCCGTACGGACGATGGAATTGTCAGATGCGCCCCGCGGTACACCGTGGTGGTGCTCCGGTTTGTGAGGAGCCCCGCCTGTGTTCCGGCCGGGGCATTTTTTGTGCGCCGAATCGGTTAGGTCCAACGAAAACAGACGTTACGTGGCAGTCCGCCAGACGGTCACGTGGTGCTACCGAGGAGGATCCATCAGCGCCGAGCCCCGCATCAACGACCGGATTCGCGTTCCCGAGGTGCGACTTGTCGGCCCCAGCGGCGAGCAGGTCGGGATTGTTCCGCTTGCCAAGGCCCTGGAGCTTGCGCAGGAGTACGACCTTGACCTGGTCGAGGTCGCGGCGACCGCCCGTCCGCCCGTGTGCAAGCTCATGGACTACGGGAAGTTCAAGTACGAGTCGGCCATGAAGGCCCGTGAGGCGCGCAAGAACCAGGCGCACACGGTCATCAAGGAGATGAAGCTCCGGCCGAAGATCGACCCGCACGACTATGACACCAAGAAGGGTCATGTCGTCCGGTTCCTCAAGCAGGGCGACAAGGTCAAGATCACGATCATGTTCCGTGGTCGCGAGCAGTCCCGCCCCGAGCTGGGTTTCCGACTGCTGCAGCGCCTCGCTTCGGACGTCGAGGACCTTGGGTTCATCGAGTCGAACCCGAAGCAGGACGGCCGAAACATGATCATGGTTCTCGGTCCGCACAAGAAGAAGACCGAGGCGATGGCCGAGGCCCGTGAGGCCCAGGCGGCCCGCAAGGCGGACGCGAAGGCCAATCCGGGCCGCTCGCAGAACTCCGCCGAGGGGGAGGAGCTCGACGAGGCTCCCGCCGAGGCCCCTGCCGAGGCCAACGCCGAGGCCTGATCCCCGGACGCGAGTCCAGGGGATGCCAACCGATACATATGGCTCCCGGATGCCCGGTTTCGCGACCGGGCATCGGATTGCCACTGACGAGGAGAGAACGGCGCTATGCCGAAGAACAAGACTCACAGCGGTGCCAAGAAGCGTTTCCGGGTCACCGGCTCGGGCAAGGTGCTCCGGCAGCGTGCCAACCGCCGCCACTACCTCGAGCACAAGTCCTCGACCCTGACCCGCCGCCTCGCCGGCACCGTCGAGCTGTCGTCGGCGGACTCCGCCAAGGTCAAGAAGCTCCTCGGTATGTGACGGCGCGCCCCGCACACACGGGGCGCAGCCGACCGACCATCGGGACCAAGCCGTTCTCGGGTCACGCACGTGACCCAGCTACAAGGAGTTAACAAGTGGCACGCGTCAAGCGGGCAGTCAACGCCCACAAGAAGCGTCGGGCGATCCTCGAGCAGGCCAGCGGTTACCGCGGCCAGCGGTCGCGCCTGTACCGCAAGGCCAAGGAGCAGGTCACCCACTCCCTGGTCTACAACTACAACGACCGCAAGAAGCGCAAGGGCGACTTCCGTCGGCTGTGGATCCAGCGCATCAACGCCGCTGCCCGCGCCAACGGCATCACCTACAACCGCTTCATCCAGGGTCTGAACGCCGCCAACATCGAGGTGGACCGCAAGATCCTCGCGGAGCTGGCCGTCAACGACGAGAACGCGTTCGCCGCGCTCGTCGAGGTCGCGCAGAAGGCGCTGCCGTCGGACGTCAACGCGCCCAAGGCAGCCTGACGCCTGCGTCTCGCCCTGGCGTGATTTCGGACCCGTGAGCCGGTTGGCTTGCGGGTCCGCTGTCGTTCGGCGTCTCGTCTGCCCCCTCTCTGTTCTCTGCCGTCCGCGGGCCGCTTGTGGCTGGTCGCGCAGTTCCCCGCGCCCCTGGTGGGCTCGCCCCTGCGGGGCGCCCACACATATCCACGAAGGTGAGTTCATGACCGCCGCCCCCGAATTGATTTCCCCCAAGTCGCCCCGCGTCAGTGCCGCGCGGCGGCTGGCCAAGCGGAACTTCCGGGGGAAGGAGCGGCTGTTCCTCGCCGAGGGGCCGCAGGCCGTGCGGGAGGCCGCCGGGCACGGGCGGACGCTCGTCGAACTGTTCGCCACCGTCGAGGCCGCCGAGCGGTACGCCGACATCGTGGGGGAGGCGCGCACCGCAGGGGCCCGGGTGCACCTGGCCGACGAGGACGTCATCGCCGACATCTCGACGACCGTCACCCCGCAGGGCCTCGTCGGGGTCTGCCGGTTCATGGACGTGCCCTTCGAGGAGATCCTCGCCGCCCGCCCCCGGCTCGTCGCCGTCCTCGCGCACGTCCGGGACCCCGGGAACGCCGGGACCGTGCTGCGCTGCGCGGACGCCGCGGGCGCCGACGCCGTGATCCTCACGGACGGCTCCGTGGACCTCTACAACCCCAAGTCGGTGCGCGCGTCGGTCGGCTCGCACTTCCACCTGCCCGTCGCCGTCGGCGTACCCGTCGAACAGGCCGTACGAGGGCTCAAGGAAGCGGGCGTGCGCATCCTCGCCGCCGACGGGGCCGGCGAGGACGACCTCGACACGGAGCTCGACAAGGGCACCATGGGCACCCCCACCGCCTGGATCTTCGGCAACGAGGCGTGGGGGCTGCCGGAGGAGACCCGCGCACTCGCCGACGCGGTGGTGCGTGTTCCGATCCACGGCAGAGCCGAGAGCCTCAACCTCGCGACGGCCGCGGCCGTGTGCCTCTATGCCTCAGCCCGTGCACAGCGCGCCGCTGGAGGGTGCCGCTCCGTCACATCGAGCTAGTAGTGTGACGGGCTCGGGGGCCCCGACAGGTCCGAGAGGTGGGGTACGGGGAATGAGTGTGGGCACGAGCAGAGCACCGGGGGTACAGGACCTCGTCCGTGCTCGCGCGGACCACGGAGGTCCCGGTGACCTCGGCGGCCTCGGACTCGACCCGGACGAGCTGCCCGACGGGCTCGTCGTCGCGGACGAGACGGGCCACGTCATCTGCTTCAACGCGGCGGCGGTGCGGATCACCGCGGTCCCCGCGGCCGACGCCCTCGGCACGCCCCTGGACCACGCGCTCCCCTTAGAAGACCTCGAAGGCCGCCGCTGGTGGCAGCTGACCGATCCCTACGGCGGCCTCGCCATCCGCGTCGGCCAGCCCGAGCGCAACCTGCTCCTGCCCGGCGGCCGCGAGGTCCTCGTCTCCGCCCGTTACGTCCGCACCACCCGCACCGGGCCCGTGCGCCGTGTCGTCGTCTCCCTCCGCGACACCGAGGCCCGCCGCCGCACCGAGCGCAGCCACGCCGAGCTGATCGCCACGGTCGCCCACGAGCTCCGCTCCCCGCTCACCTCCGTCAAGGGCTTCACGGCCACGCTGCTCGCCAAGTGGGAGCGGTTCACGGACGACCAGAAGAAACTGATGCTGGAGACCGTCGACGCCGACGCCAACCGCGTCACCCGGCTCATCGCCGAGCTCCTCGACATCTCCCGCATCGACTCGGGACGCCTTGAGCTGCGCCGGCAGCCCGTCGACATCGGAGTGGCCGTCGGCCGGCACATCCAGGCGCACGTCGCCGCGGGCCAGGACGCGGACCGCTTCCTCGTCCGGGTCCAGCAGCCGCTGCCCGACTGCTGGGCGGACCCCGACAAGGTCGACCAGGTGCTCAGCAACCTGCTGGAAAATGCGGTGCGGCACGGCGAGGGAACCGTCACCATCGAGGTGGCGCCCTCCGCATCGCCGCGCGAGCGGGGCGGCGCCGAGACGGCCGTGACCGTGAGCGACGAAGGTCCCGGCATTCCGGAGGAGTCGATGGGCCGCGTCTTCACCCGCTTCTGGCGGGGCAGCAAGCGCGGCGGGACGGGACTGGGGTTGTACATCGTGAAGGGCATCGTGGAGGCGCACGGCGGGACGATCACCGTCGGCCGCGCGACCGGCGGCGGCGCCCAGTTCCGATTTACGTTGCCCGTGGGGGCCCCGGCGTATCTCCAGTGATGCACAGGAATCAGTGAGGACGCCCTGAGCAGCCCGCGGGCGCATTCGTTCACCGCACCCCCGTTAGACTCGGTCGTTGGCACTTTGTGTCCCCACACCTGGGACAGCTTGTCTCCGAGTCGTTGACGGGGACCCATCCGCCAGCCAACCGGAAGCACGGGAAGAGATGTCGGCACCGAACAAGTCGTACGACCCTGTTGAGGTCGAGGCACTGAAACCTGAAGAGATCGAGCGCATGCGGGACGAGGCGCTCGCCGCCTTCGCGGCCGCAGACTCCCTCGACGCGCTCCAGGAGGCCAAGGTCGCGCACACCGGCAGCACCTCGCCGCTGGCGCTCGCCAACCGCGAGATCGGCGCGCTGCCCCCGCAGGCCAAGGCCGAGGCGGGCAAGCGCGTCGGCATGGCGCGCGGCGCCGTCAGCAAGGCGCTGGCCGCCCGCCAGGCCGAGCTGGAGGCCGAGCGCGACGCCCGCGTCCTGGTCGAGGAGGCGGTGGACGTCACGCTGCCGTACGACCGCACGCCCGCCGGCGCCCGGCACCCGCTGACCACGATGATGGAGCGCGTCGCCGACGTCTTCGTCTCGATGGGCTACGAGGTCGCCGAGGGCCCCGAGGTCGAGGCGGAGTGGTTCAACTTCGACGCGCTCAACTTCACGCCCGACCACCCGGCCCGGCAGATGCAGGACACGTTCTTCGTCCAGGGCCCCGAGGGCGCCCAGGGCGATGAGTCCGGTGTCGTGCTGCGGACGCACACCTCGCCCGTGCAGGCCCGCGCGCTCCTCGAACGCCGCGAGCCCCCGGTCTACATCGTCTGCCCCGGCCGCGTGTACCGCACGGACGAGCTCGACGCGACGCACACCCCGGTCTTCCACCAGATCGAGCTGCTCGCCGTCGACGAGGGCCTCACCATGGCCGACCTCAAGGGCACCCTGGACCACATGGTCCAGGCGCTCTTCGGCCCGGACATGAAGACCCGCCTGCGGCCGAACTACTTCCCGTTCACCGAGCCGTCCGCCGAGATGGACATGGTCTGCTACGTCTGCCGCGGCGAGTCCGTCGGCAACCCCGACCGCCCCTGCCGCACCTGCGGCAGCGAGGGCTGGATCGAGCTCGGCGGCTGCGGCATGGTCAACCCGAAGGTCCTCACGGCCTGCGGCGTCGACCCCAAGAAGTACAGCGGATTCGCCTTCGGGTTCGGCATCGAACGGATGCTGATGTTCCGCCACAACGTCGAAGACATGCGAGACATGGTCGAGGGTGACATCCGGTTCACCCGGCCGTTCGGGATGGAGATCTGATGCGGGTCCCGCTTTCCTGGCTGCGGGAGTACGTCGACCTCCCCGCCACCGAGACCGGCCGTGACGTGCAGGCCAAGCTGATCGAGGTCGGCCTTGAGGTCGAGACCGTCGAGCAGCTCGGTGCAGGCCTGAAGGGCCCGCTCGTCGTGGGCAAGGTCCTCACCATCGAGGAGCTGGAGGGCTTCAAGAAGCCCATCCGCTTCTGCACCGTCGACGTCGGCCGGGCCAACGGAACGGGTGAGCCGCAGGAGATCGTCTGCGGCGCCCGGAACTTCCAGGTCGGCGACAAGGTCGTCGTGGTCCTGCCCGGCGCCGTCCTGCCCGGCGACTTCGCCATCGCCGCCCGCAAGACGTACGGCAGGACGTCGCACGGCATGATCTGCTCCGGCGACGAGCTCGGCATGGGCGACGACGGCAGCGGCGGCATCATCGTCCTGCCGCCCGAGCACGAGGCCGGCACCGACGCCATCGAGCTCCTTGAGCTCGTCGACGAGGTCCTGGACATCGCCGTCACGCCCGACCGCGGGTACGCGCTCTCGATGCGCGGCGTCGCCCGCGAGACCGCCATCGCGTACGGCCTGCCGCTGCGCGACCCGGCGCTCCTCGACGTGCCCGCGCCGAACTCCTTCGGCTACCCCGTCAAGATCAGCGACCCGCTCGGCTGCGACCGCTTCACCGCGCGCACCGTCACGGGCCTGCAGCCCGAGGCCCGCTCCCCGATCTGGCTGCAGCGCCGCCTGCAGAAGGTCGGCATGCGCCCGATCTCGCTCGCCGTCGACATCGCCAACTACGTGATGATGGAGCTCGGCCAGCCCCTGCACACGTACGACCGCTCCCGCATCCAGGGCACGATCGGCGTGCGCCGGGCCGAGCAGGGCGAGAAGATCACCACGCTCGACGGCGTCAAGCGCGTCCTCGACGCCGGGGACCTGGTCATCACCGACGACCGCGGCCCCATCGGCCTCGCGGGCGTCATGGGCGGCGCCAACACCGAGATCGCCGACTCCGACGAAGCCGCCGGGACCACCGACGTCGTCATCGAGGCCGCGCACTTCGACGCGATCTCCGTCGCCCGCACCGCGCGCCGCCACAAGCTGACGTCCGAGGCCTCCAAGCGCTTCGAGCGCGGCGTCGACCCGCAGGCCGCGGCCGCCGCCGCGCAGCGCACCGTCGACCTGCTGGTGCTGCTCGCGGGCGGCACCGCCGAGGCCGGCGTCACGGAGGTCATCGCGCCCACCGCGCCGCGCACGATCACCATGCCCGCCGACCACCCCGACAAGGTCGCCGGTGTCACCTACGGCCGCGAGACCGTCGTACGCCGCCTCCAGGAGGTCGGCTGCGACGTGTACGGCCAGGACGACCTGACCGTCACCGTCCCGTCGTGGCGCCCCGACCTCGCCGAGCCGAACGACCTCGCCGAAGAGGTCATCCGCCTGGAGGGGTACGAGAACCTGCCCTCGACCCTGCCGAAGCCCCCCGCGGGCCGCGGCCTGACCGAGCGGCAGCGGCTGCACCGCCGCGTAGGCCGCGCGCTGGCCGGCGCCGGCTACGTCGAGTCGCTCAGCTACCCCTTCGTCGGGGAGGGCGTCTTCGACCAGCTGAGCCTGGACGCGGACGACCCGAACCGCCGCGTGGTCAAGCTCGTCAACCCGCTCTCCGACGAGGAGCCCGCGCTCCGCACGACGCTGCTGCCGGGCCTGCTCTCGGCGCTGCGCCGCAACGACGGCCGCGGCTCGCACGACCTGGCCCTCTTCGAGACCGGCCTCGTCTTCCACCCGCGTCAGGAGCTCAAGGTCGCGGTGCGGCTGCCCGTCGACCGGCGGCCCACCGACGAGGAGATCGCGTCCCTCACGGACGCGCTGCCCGTCCAGCCCCGGCACGCCGCCGTCGTCCTCGCGGGCGCCCGCGAGCAGGCCGGTTGGTGGGGCAAGGGCCGCCCGGCCGACTGGGCCGACGCCGTCGAGGCGGCGCGGACCGTCGCCCGTGAGGCCGGCGTCGAGCTGATCGTCGACAAGGGGCAGTACGGACCGTGGCACCCGGGCCGCTGCGCCGAGCTGAAGGTCGTCGTCGACGGCGACATCGTCTCCGTCGGACACGCCGGTGAGCTGCACCCGCGCGTCGTCAAGGCGTTCGGCGTGCCCGCGCGCACCTGCGCGATGGAGCTCGACCTGGACCGTCTGGAGCAGGCCCGTGAGGGCGTGCTGCGCGCGCCGCGGATCTCCACCTTCCCGGTGGCCACGCAGGACGTCGCGCTCGTCGTCGACAAGGAGGTGCCGGCCGCCGTGGTCGAGTACTTCCTGCGCGGCGGGGCGGGTGAACTCCTGGAGTCCATCCGGCTGTTCGACGTCTTCGAGGGCGAGCAGCTCGGCGAGGGCAAGAAGTCCCTCGCGTACGCGCTGCGCTTCCGGGCCGCCGACCGCACGCTGACCGTCGACGAGGCCTCCGCGGCCCGCGACGCCGCCGTCGCGCTGGCGGCCGAGCGGACGGGCGCGGTGCTGCGCGGAGCGTAGTCACCGCCCGTAGCCGCCAACAGGCGTACAAGAGGCGCAAAGAGGGGCTTACCCGGACCACCGGGTAAGCCCCTCACTCATTTGGGTGACAAAAGGCGTCACTTTGCCCGATCGGTTCACCCGGTAGACAGAATCGATCCGGTCGTAAGGGCCGGTCTGCGCGGGACAGGGCCAAGGGGGGCCGTCGGCATGATCCGTATCAAGACCAGAGCCCCCTGCCGGGCGGAGCGGCAGGGCGCCCGGCGGGTGCTCACGCTGGGCCTGCCCACGGTGTGGGGCGCCGTCGCCATCACGTACAAACTGGCCTGCCCGCTCGCCACGCAGGACAGCATGGGGGCGCGGATCGTCAGCAGCGCCGTCTTCTTCGCCGTCGGCACCGGGCTCATACTCCACGTCCGGCGGGCGCTGCTGCGGGAGTTGCGGCAGGTCCGCGAGGTCGCCGGCGCCGCGCAGAACGTCCTCCTGAGACCCCTGCCGCCCCGCGTCGAAGGGCTCACGCTCGCCGCCGGGCGGCTCTCCGCCTCCCGGGGCGCCTCCGTCGGCGGCGATCTGTACGAGGTGGCCGCCACCGACCACGGCGTCCGTGTCGTGATGGGAGACGTGCGGGGCCACGGCCTCGCCGCCATGGGAACCGTCGCCGCAGTCCTCGGCAGCTTCCGGGAGGCCGCGCACGACGAGCCCGAACTGCCCCTGGTCCTGCGCCGGTTGGAGCGGGCACTCGCCCGGCACCTGCACGAGCGCTCGCGGACCGGGGACACCGCGATCGGCACTCCGGCGCCGGACAGCGCGCTCGCCGAGGAGTTCGTCACCGTACTGCTTCTGGAGATCGCCAAGGACGGCGGGATCTCCGCCCTCAACTGCGGCCACCCCTGGCCGCACCTCCTCAGCGGCACCGCACGACACCTGACGGACAGTGAGCCGCTGCCGCCGCTCGGCTCCTTTCCTCTCCCCGCCGACCTGCCGGTGCTCGACTGCGGTCGGCTGCTGCCCGGCGAGGTGCTCGTCCTGTACACGGACGGCATGGAGGACGCGCGCGACGCGGCCGGGACGTTCTTCCCGCTGCGGGCCGTGCTCGCCGAGGCGGCCCGCGTCCCGCCGGTCTCCCCGCAGGGCCTCATCCGCGCGGTCTACGCCGAACTCCTGCGCCATTCGGAGGGGTTGCCGTCCGACGACACAGCACTGCTCGTGCTGCGCAACGACCGCAAGAGGGTTCCGTTGCAGCAGCCCGAGGAGGAGCCGGAGCCGGAGCCGGAACACGAGTCGGAGCGGCACGTCCGCTCCATGACCGGCAGGTGACGGCGGCCGCACGGGCCATGGGCACCGGCATGCGCCATCCGCCCCGCCATGGAGTTGTCGGGCAGACGGCGGGACGGACGACGCGAGTGAGGGCCGCCGCGCTGTTCGAGGGGGGAGCCGGCGGCCCGGCCGGCCTCCTTAACTGATGAGGCATCTCAGTCAAGCGATCCCACACACCGTGCGGCAGAGCGCACACCCCCCGGATCCGGGCACTCAGTTCACACCCCGTGTGAAGGCACCTCCACTAATCTGAGGAGCACCGAGCCACCGGAGGGCATCCATGCAGCCCAACACCCTGCTCGACGCGATCCTCGACGAAGCCGGCATCTCCCACGCGGGACTCGCCGCACATGTGAACCAGGCCGGCAGATCCAGAGGTCTCGCGCTGCGGTACGAACACACCGCCGTGTCCCGCTGGTTGAAGGGCCAGCGCCCGCGCGGCCAGGTGCCCGACCTGATCTGCGAGGTGCTCGCCGCCCGGCTGCAGCGGCCCGTCACCCTGGACGACATCGGCCTCGGGCTGCCCGGTGTCCCCGCCACCCGGGTCGGCTCGGCCGCCTCCACGCTCTCCGGCTTCGTGGAACGCGCCACCGCCCTGTGGCGCTCGGACGAACAGCAGCGCCCGCACCTGCTCGGCGCGCCCGCCGTCACCGGCACGCCCGCCGTGATGCCCGTCTGGGAGTGGGAGAACCCGCCCGACGACGTCGACGTGTCCCGCGGCGGACGGCACCCCGTCAGCACGGCCGACATCGAGATGATGCGCGCCGCCCGCGCCCACTACGAGCAGATGTACCGCAAGACCGGGGGCATCGCGACCCGCACCCGCATCGTCGGCTTCCTCAACGCCGAGGCCGCGCCCTTACTGCGCGGCAGCTACACCGACGAGATGGGGCGCCAACTGCACCGCTCCACGGGCGGGTTGGTGGCCATCGCGGGGATCTGCGCCTATGACTCGGACGCGCACGGTCTCGCCCAGCGCTACTTCCACCAGGCGCTGCGCCTCGCCAAGGCGAGCGGCGACACGGGGCTCGGCGCGTATGTGATCGCGCTGCTCGTCAACCAGTCGCTGTTCATGCGCGAGTACCGGCAGGCCGTCGCGTTCGCCGAGGCGGCGCTGCGGGCGGCGGGCCGCGACCTCACCCCGGCGCTCGCCTCCGATCTGTACGCGATGCAGGCCAAGGCGTACGCGCACCTGGGCGACGGCAGGAGCGCGCTGTCCTGCATCCGGCGTGCGGAGGCCGCGGCCGACCGGATCCTGCGCGGCCGCGAGCCGGACGAGACCGGCTATGTCCAGCCCGGCCTGGTGAACGTGCAAGTGGCGGAGGCGCTGCTCAGCCTCGGCGATCTGGCCAGCGCCCGGGAGCATGCCGCGGCGGCCGTGGACACTCCGGCGCACGACCGCGGGCGGGTGCACCGGCTCGCCATGCTGAGCCAGATCGAACTGCGCCAGGGCAATACCGACGAGGCGGTGGCCACGGCGGTGGAGATGGCGGAACAGGCGCGGGGGATGGAGTCCCAGAGACTGCGCGACCGGCTGCGCGCCGTGCGCGAGCACCTGGTCCGCAGCGATTGCGCGGGCACGGCCGAGGCGGCCGAACTGATCGCCGGGGCGCTGCGCGTACCGCTGTGACGCACAGTCCCGAGGCGCACACACGCTGCTGCAAAGATTCGTCTGCTGCGATATTGCCATCTACCAGTCGGAAGGTGGCAGAACCGTGCAGTGGACGAAACAGAGCGAACAAACTGTGTATGGAAACAGGTGGTTCACGGTCAATCTCGCCGACGTCGAACTGCCCGACGGCCGGCATCTGGACCACTTCCTGATACGGCTGCGGCCCGTCGCCGTGGCCACCGTCGTCAACGACGCCAACGAAGTGCTCCTGCTGTGGCGGCACCGCTTCATCACCGACAGCTGGGGCTGGGAGCTCGCGGCAGGCGTCGTCGAGGACGGTGAGGACATCGCGTACGCGGCGGCACGCGAGATGGAGGAGGAGACCGGGTGGCGGCCGGGCCCGCTGCGGCACCTCATGAGCGTGGAGCCGTCCAACGGCCTCACCGACGCCCGGCACCACATCTACTGGTCCGACGAAGGGACGTACATCGGTCATCCCGAGGACGACTTCGAGTCGGACCGCCGCGAGTGGGTCCCGCTCAAGCTGGTTCCCGACATGGTGTCCCGCGGGGAGGTGCCGGCCGCGAACATGGCCGCCGCCCTGCTCCTCCTCCACCATCTGCGCCTCGGTCAGGACGCTCGCTAGTCAGCGGCCCATGGCCTGCCAGATCGCCACGGCGATCGCCACGACCGCCGAGAGGGCGACGATGGTCGGCAGGGGCCAGCGTGTGTGCTCCAGCGCGGCGACCCGGGCCTCCATGGTCTCCACGTTCTTGGCGGTCTGTTCGTCGTGCTGAGTGAGCAACGCCAGCCGTCCGTCGACGCGGGCAAGACCCACGTCCAGGCTGCGTCGCAACTCAGCGAGTTCTTCCGGGACCACGGCACTCTCGCCGTCGGTGGTCACGAGACCACTCCTCTCTGTAATGGCGCGTCCCCCCTTCCTCCGCACAGAAAGTGAACTAGCGCGGTGGGCAGGGCGGGAGCGTGTGCGACGGGCATATGCGAGCCCCCTGCGCACACGGTGTGTGAACGCCGCGGGCCCGGCACTCGCAGGAGTGCCGGGCCCGTCGGGTACGGAGAGTGTTCGTACGGGGAGTGAGAATCTGTGCTCGAACCCCGTCAGGCGTACGTGTAGAAGCCCGAGCCGGTCTTCCGGCCGAGGCGTCCGGCGTCCACCATCCGCTGCAGCAGCGGGGGAGCGGCGTACAGCGGCTCCTTGTACTCGGCGTACATGGAGTCGGCGACCGAGGCGACCGTGTCCAGGCCGATCAGGTCGGAGAGCTTGAGCGGGCCCATCGGGTGGGCGCAGCCCATCTCCATGCCGTTGTCGATGTCCTCGCGGCTCGCGATGCCCGACTCGAACATCCGGATCGCGGAGAGCAGATACGGGATGAGCAGCGCGTTGACCACGAAGCCCGAGCGGTCCTGGGCGCGGATGGCGTGCTTGCCGAGGATCTTCTCGACCACGGCCTGGGCCCGGCTGATGGTGCCCTCGGAGGTGGTCAGCGCGGGGATCAGCTCGACGAGCTGCTGCACCGGCGCCGGGTTGAAGAAGTGGATGCCGATGACCTGGTCGGGACGCGAGGTCGCGACGGCCAGCTTCACCAGCGGGATGGAGGAGGTGTTGGAGGCGAGGATCGCGTCCTGCCGGGTCACGACCTGGTCGAGGACCTGGAAGATCTCCGTCTTGACCTGCTCGTTCTCCACCACGGCCTCGATGACCAGGTCACGGTCGGCGAACTCGCCGAGGTCGGTGGTGAAGCTGAGGCGGTCCAGCGTCGCGTCGCGCTCCTCGTCGGAGATCTTGCCGCGCTCGGCCGCCTTGGAGAGCGAGTTGTAGAGCCGCGTACGCCCGATTTCCAGGGCCTCGCCGGTGGTCTCCGCGACCTTCACGTCCAGTCCGGAGCGGGCGCAGACCTCTGCGATTCCGGCGCCCATCTGGCCACAGCCCACCACTCCGACGCGTGCGATATCGGTCATGGAGTCGGTCACCTCGTGCCTTTCGCTGATCAACGGGGCCGGCAGGTCCCCCGTATGGATGCGGTGCCTGCCTCGGCCGTGAACGTTACTCCGCAATGAGGGGTCCATGGCGGGCCGGGTCGGGCATGCTGTGCGCAACCGGCAAGGGGTGCCGGTGCACAGCGAGCTCAGGGGGCATGCAGATGAGGCGTATGTCACGTCGGGGTTTCTCGGTGGTGGCCGCCGCGGCGGTGGCCGGCCTGGCGACGGCGGGTGACGCGGCCGCCGCTCCGGACCGGCGTCGGAAGAAGAAGCGCGAACTGCGGGGCATGTGGCTGGCGAGCGTCGTCAACCGCGACTGGCCCTCCAGGCCGGGGCTCCCGGCGGCACAGCAGCGCAGCGAACTCCTGGCCTTCCTGGACTCGGCCGTGAGCCGCAGACTCAACGCGGTGGTCTTCCAGGTGCGGCCCACGGCCGACGCCCTGTGGCCGTCGCCGTACGAGCCGTGGTCGGAGTACCTCACCGGGACGCAGGGCAAGGACCCGGGCTGGGACCCGCTGGGCACCGCCGTGCAGGAGGCGCACCGCAGGGGTCTTGAGCTGCACGCGTGGTTCAACCCCTTCAGGATCGCCAACCACACCGACCCGTCGCGCCTGGTGGCCACGCACCCCGCGCGCGTGCACCCCGACTGGGTCGTGCCGTACGGCGGGAAGCTCTACTACAACCCGGGCCTGCCCGCGGTGCGGCGCTTCGTCCAGGACGCGATGCTGGACGCCGTCCGCAAGTACCCGATCGACGCGGTGCACTGGGACGACTACTTCTACCCGTACCCCGTCGCGGGCCAGGTCTTCGACGACGACGCCGCCTTCGCGGAGTACGGCGGCGGCTTCCCGGACCGGGCCTCCTGGCGGCGGGACAACATCGACCGGCTGGTGCGTGAGATGTCGGGCCGGGTGAAGAAGGCGCGGCGGCGGACCCAGTTCGGGATCAGCCCCTTCGCGGTCTGGCGCAACATCGCGACCGACCCGACGGGATCGGACACCCGGGCCGGGGTGCAGACCTACGACGACCTGTACGCCGACACGCGCGGCTGGGTGAAGAAGGGCTGGCTCGACTACATCGTCCCGCAGGTGTACTGGAACATCGGCTTCCCCGCTGCGGACTACGCCAAGCTGATCCCGTGGTGGAACGAGGTCGTGCGCGGCACCGGTGTGAACCTCTACATCGGCGAGGCCCTCTACAAGGCCGGTGACCCGGCGCAGCCCGCCGCCTGGCAGGACCCGGCGGAGCTGTCCCGCCACCTCACGTACGCCAAGGGGTACGACGAGGTGGGCGGGCACATCTACTTCTCGGCGAAGGAGGTCGGCGTCGACAGGAACGGCGCGATGGCGCGGGTGGTCGCCGACCACTACCAGGAGCCGGCAAAGCCTCCGCGCCTGACCGAGTGACCTGTCCGGCCGCGTGACCTAGGAGGCCGGGTCCCGGTGCCGCACGACGGTGTCGGGGCCCGGCGACATCACGGTCTCGTGGCCGTCCGCGAAGCGGACGCGGTACGGCGGGCCGCCGTCCGTGCCCAGCACCTCGACGATCCGCGCGACCCGGTCGCGCTGCCCCACGACCCTGCCGTGCACCACCAGCTCGTCGTCTACGGTTGCACGCATCTGGAGTGCCCCCTCGTCCCGCTCTGCGGTAGCGATCTGTGGCGGCAAGTGTACGACGGGTGGCGGGAGTTGAGGCCCCGTCGGACGGGCAACCGGTCAGCCCCGGGCCCGTTGGGTGACCGCGATGCAGACGAGGACGGCGGCGGCCGTGAGCGGTGCGGCGACGGTGAGGTGCTCGCCGAGCAGGAACACGGACCAGACCAGGGTCAGCAGCGGCTGGGCGAGCTGCAGCTGGCTGGCCTTGGGGACGCCGATCGCCGCCATGCCCCGGTACCAGACGACCAGGCCGAGGAACTGCGAGCCGATCGCGGCGTACAGCAGCCCCGCCGTGCTGTGCCCGGTGAGCTGGAAGGACTCGTGGGGCAGGGCCAGCAGCGCGCCCACGATGTTGAGCGGCAGGCAGAGGATCAGCGCCCAGCCGATGACCTGCCAGCCCGGCATCTCACGGGCCAGCCGGCCGCCCTCGGTGTAGCCGGCCGCGCAGATCAGGAGCGCGCCGAAGAGGTAGAGGTCGGCGGCGGTCAGGGCGCCGCCGCTCTGCTGCACCGTGAACGCGATGACGGCGGCGGCCCCGGCGAGCGCCGCCGCCCAGAACGCGCGCGACGGCCGCGCCCCCGTGCGCAGCGCCGAGAAGACGGCGGTCGTGAGGGGGAGC
Source organism: Streptomyces sp. NPDC050732 (assembly GCF_040654255.1). Lineage (NCBI taxonomy): Bacteria > Bacillati > Actinomycetota > Actinomycetes > Kitasatosporales > Streptomycetaceae > Streptomyces > Streptomyces sp. NPDC050732. The sequence goes on along the minus strand of NZ_JBFAHP010000017.1, from coordinate 57,649 downwards.
AGGCCGACGACCACGGCGGCGTGCGCGGTGGTGGAGGTCTGCAGGGCCAGCGTGGTGAGCAGCGGGAAACCGACGACGACGCCCGCGCCGACCACCGCGAGCCCCGCCCAGTGGCGGCGGTGCGGGACCGCGACGCGCAGGGCGAGCAGGCAGCCGCCCGCGATGAGCGCGCTGAGCACGCCGCGCAGGGTGACGAAGCTCCAGGGGCCGATGCCTTCGAGACCCCAGGCGGTCGAGGGGAAGGTGAGCGAGAAGGCGGTGACGCCGAGGGCGGCCATCACGGTGCCGGCGCGGCGGGTACCGGAGGGGCGGGGCGGCCTGGGGGCCTCCGCGGGGGCCGGGACCGGGGCCGGGACCGCTATCCGGGTCGGGCGAGTAGCGCTATCCTGTGCTGTCATGCATGACAGTAGCAGTGTGGCTGAACTGGCGAAAAGTCTGCGGAGTGAGCTGGACCGCTACTCCCCGGGTGGAAAGCTGCCGTCGAGCCGGTCGCTCGTCGAGCGGTTCAGGGTGAGCCCGGTGACCGTGTCGCGGGCCCTGGGCCAGCTGGCCGCCGAAGGGCTCGTCGTCACCCGGCCCGGCGCGGGCGTCTTCCGCGCGGAACCGGCGGCGGCCGCCGCACCCGCCGGGGACACCTCGTGGCAGGAGGTGACGCTGAGCGCCGACGCCGCTGCCGAGCTCGTGCCGCGCTCGGTCGACGCGTCCGGGGTCCTGGCCACGCTCGCCGCGCCTGCGCCGGGCATCATCGAGTTCAACGGCGGCTATCTGAACCCCGCGCTGCAGCCCGAGCGCGCGATGGCGGCGGCCCTCGCGCGGGCGGGGCGGCGGCCCGGCGCGTGGGGGCGGCCGCCCGTCGACGGCCTGCCCGAGCTGCGCGAGTGGTTCGCCCGGGGGATCGGCGGCGCGATCACGGCCGCCGAAGTCCTGATCACGGCGGGCGGCCAGAGCGCCCTGACGACGGCCCTGCGCGCGCTCGCCCCGCCCGGCGCGCCGGTCCTCGTCGAGTCCCCGACGTATCCGGGCATGCTCGCCATCGCGCGGGCGGCGGGGCTGCGGCCGGTGCCGGTGCCGGTCGACACCGACGGGGTGCGGCCCCAGCTCCTGGCGGCCGCCTTCCGGGCGACGGGCGCCCGCGTGTTCGTCTGCCAGCCGCTGTTCCAGAACCCGACCGGCGCCGTGCTCTCCGCCGAGCGCCGCCCCGAGGTCCTGCGGATCGCCCGCGAGGCGGGCGCCTTCGTCATCGAGGACGACTTCGTGCGCCGCCTCGTCCACGAGGACGCCGGGCCGCTGCCGCGCCCGCTCGCGTCCGACGACCACGACGGCGTCGTCGTCCACGTCTGCTCGCTCACCAAGGCCACCTCGCCGAGCTTCCGCGTCAGCGCGCTCGCCGCCCGCGGGCCGGTCCTCGAACGGCTGCGCGCCATCCAGGTCGTCGACCACTTCTTCGTGCCGCGCCCCCTCCAGGAAGCGGCACTCGAACTGGTGGGCACGCCGGCCTGGCCGCGCCATCTGCGGGCCGTATCAGGGGAGTTGAAGGAGCGCAGGGACGCGATGGCAGCGGCGCTGCGGCTGCGGCTGCCCGAGTTCACGGTGCCGCACATCCCGGCGGGCGGCTACAACCTGTGGCTGCGGCTGCCCGACGGTGCGGACGAGTCCGCGTTCGCCTCCGCGGCCCTGCGCGCGGGCGTGGCCGTGGCCCCCGGCCGCCCGTACTTCGCGGCCGAACCCCCGGCCGGCCACGTCCGGCTGAGCTTCGCGGCGGTCGCCGGGGTGGGGGAGATCACGGAGGGCGTGCGCAGGCTGCGGACGGCGTGCGACGAGGTGCTGGGACAGCCGTGCCCGACCCGTCCCACCAGGCGGAATCCACTCGACTCCACCCCATGACGGATGCGTAGGCTCACCCCATGAACGACAGTGTCACCGTGCCCGACGGCTACGAGATATCCGCCGACCCCGCCCGTATCGACGCCGACCGCGTCCACCACTGGCTCTCCACCGACGCGTACTGGGCGCCCGGCCGCCCGCGCGAGAAGCAGGACGCGGCGATCGCCGGATCGATCAACTTCGGGGCGTACGAGGAGGGTTCGGGAGAGCAGGTCGCGTACGCCCGCGTAGTGACCGACCGGGCCACCTTCGCCTGGCTCTGCGACGTGTACGTCTCGCCGGACGCGCGCGGCAAGGGCCTCGGTGTCGCGCTGGTCGGCGCGGTCTGCGCGCACCTGGAGCCGTACGGCGTGCGGCGGACCCTGCTCGCCACGGGGGACGCGCACGGGGTCTACGAGAAGCTCGGTTTCAAGGCCCTTGAGGCCCCGGAGAACTGGATGGCGCGCGGCAGCCAGTGAGGCATTGCGCCCGCCGGTAATCCGTGACGAGCAGCAGGTCCTTCGCCGGGCCGCCGACCCGCCACCGGGCGCGCCAGCGGTCCGCGTCGATCACCTCGAACTCGCCGCGGTAGAGGTCGCGTGCGCAGGGGTGGTCGGCCGTCCAGCGGCCCGTGCGCAGGTCGAGGTCGTGGAAGAAGCGGCCGTCGGCGAACTCCACGCGGGCCGTGCCCGCCTCCTCGCCGGGCACGAAGCGCAGGGTGCGCTCGGCGGGGCGCGCGACGCCGTGCCAGGTGAAGGTGCCGGACTCGTGGTGGAGGAGGCCGCCGGTGTCCGGGGTGGGCAGCGGCGAGAAGAGCGTCGTACCGGTGAAGCGGCCCTCGGAGCCGTCCGCGAGGTCGCGGACCGTACGCTCGACGCGCCACTCGCCCGCGAGGTGGGCGAGGACGTCCGGTACGGGTGCGTTCTCCTCGGGAAGGGGCATACCCGCAGGTTACGTGTCGCGCGCCCGGACGTGCCCCTACTTGTCCACGGCCGCCAGGCTGCGCTCGTCGTACCGCGTGCCCGCCACCCGGTCCGCGGGCGCCGCCGCGTCGATCGCGGCGAGGTCGTCGGCCGACAGCTCGACCGCGACGGCTCCGAGGTTCTCCTCCAGGTACTTCTCGCGGCGCGTGCCCGGGATCGGGACCACGTCGTCGCCGCGGTGCTGCACCCAGGCGAGCGCGAGCTGCCCCGCGGTGACGCCCTTCGCGGCGGCGAGCGACTCCAGGGTCTCCACGATGGACAGGTTCCGCTCCAGGTTGCCGTCGGTGAAGCGGGGCTGGGTGCGGCGCAGGTCGTCCTGCGGGAGCCCGTCGAGCGAGGTGTAGCGGCCGGTGAGGAAGCCGCGCCCGAGCGGTGAGAACGGCACGAGGCCGATGCCGAGCTCGCGGCAGACCGGCGCGATCTCCGCCTCCAGGTCCCTGGTCCACAGTGACCACTCGCTCTGCAGCGCGGCGATCGGGTGCACGGCGTGCGCCCGCCGGAGGGTGCGCGCACCGGCCTCGGAGAGCCCGAGGTGCCGCACCTTGCCCGCCGCGACCAGCTCGGCCATCGCGCCGACGGTCTCCTCGATCGGCACGCTCGGGTCCACCCGATGCTGGTAGTACAGGTCGATGTGGTCGACGCCGAGGCGGCGCAGCGACGCGTCACAGGCCTCGCGCACGTACGCCGCGTCGCCCCGGATGAGGGTGGGCTCGCCGAGCCGGTTGGCGAAGCCGAACTTGGTGGCGATCACGGCCTGTTCGCGCCGGGGGCCCGCGAGGGCGCGGCCGATGAGCTGTTCGTTGTGGCCGCCGCCGTAGAAGTCGGAGGTGTCGAGCAGGGTGACGCCGAGGTCGAGGGCGCGGTGGATCGTCGCGATGGACCGCGCGTCGTCCGACGTGCCGTAACCGTGGCTCATCCCCATGCAGCCGAGGCCCTGGGCGGAGACGGTCAGCGCGCCGAGCCGGCGCGTGGGAAGGCTGGTCATGGTGGTACCTCCTGGGGTGTGCCCGGTGATCGCCTCCGACCCTAGGAGCTGGAGCGGACTCCAGGTCAAGGCGGTGTCGCCGGGGGCGGGGCGGGCGTACGGGGGTTGTCCCCAGGGAGGTTCGGCCCGGTAGCCCGATGGTCCGGGGCGGCGCGCGTTCCTAGCGTGGTGATCGTCTTCCCGCCGTTCCCCTTCCACCGGACCTAGGAGCACGATGCGCGTCGCGTCAGCAGTCACCGCGAGTCTGGGCCTCGTCGGGTTACTCGCGAGCGGAGTCTCCGCCGCGGACCTGCCCGAGAACTCGAAGGAGTCGCGCCATGCCCTCAGTTGGCGGCCTTGCCCGGCGGACCAGAAGGAGCTGAACGAGGCGGGCGCGCAGTGCGCGAAGGTGACCGTGCCGCTCGACCACGCCGACCCCGGCGGCCGCACGATCGACATCGCGATATCCCGCATCAGGGCGAAGTCGCCGGGCGAGCGACGCGGCATCCTCCTCTCCAATCCGGGCGGGCCGGGCGGCACGGGGCTCGCCAACACCCTCGCGCTGCGGCCCGCGCTGAAGGACGTGGCGGACCGCTACGACCTGATCGGCTTCGACCCCCGCTTCCTCGGCGAGAGCACCCCCATCACCTGTGGCGAGGCCCCGCCGCCCACCCCGCCCGCCGAGACCACCACCCCGCGCCGCGACTTCGAGGACTCGGTGCGGTCCGCGCGCGACACCGCCCGCCGCTGCCAGGAGCACGGCGACAACGCCGAACTGCTCCCGCACGCCTCCACCAGGAACGTCGCCCGCGACATGGACGCCGTCCGGGCGGCGCTCGGCGAGCGCAAGCTGTCGTACTACGGCATCTCGTACGGCGCCGACCTGGGCGCCGTCTACACCCAGCTGTTCCCGCGCAGGGCCGACCGGATCGTCCTGGACTCCTCGACCGACCCTTCGGCCACGCAGTACGAACTGTTCCAGCGGTCGGGGGCCCCGGCGGAGGCCGCGCTGAGCCGTGAAGTGCGTCCGGACGTACGGAAGTTGCTGGGCCGGGCCGAGCGGCACCCCATCGCCGTCAAGGGGGTGCGCCTGACCGCACCGCTGCTGCGGCTGCTCTTCAAGCAGCTCGTCCAGCACGAGGAGTACGACCCCCAACTGACCAGTGTCGTCGCCGACTTGAAGAAGGCCGCGGCGGGCGAGGAGATCGAGCCCGGCCCCGCGCTGGGCGGGCTCCTGGAACTCCTCTCCTCACCCGAGCTGGCGGACAGCATGGTGGGCGGCGCGATCTTCATGTGCGGCGACGGCGGCTGGCCCGCGGGCGGCTGGCCGGAGAACCCGGCGACGTACTGGAAGAACATGCAACGCAGCCGCGCCACCCAGCCGGTCTTCGGGCCGTACGTCAACGGAATGATCGCCCCGTGCGCGTTCTGGGGGAGCGAGCCCCGCGAACCCGGCACGAAGATCGGCAACGACGTCCCCGCCCTGCTGCTGCAGGCCCGCCACGACAACAACGTCCCGTACGAAGGCGCCCTCGCCCTGCACGAGAAGCTCACCGGGTCCCGCCTCGTGACGGCCGACATCCGCTCGCACGGTGTCTACGGGCGCGGCAACGACGGCCTCACCCCCGTCCCGTGCGCCGACCGCGCCGTCAACACCTACCTGCGCGACGGCGAACTGCCCGCCACGGACATCACCTGCACGACGACCGACCGGAAGGCGGAGAGGACCCGATGACGGAGATCAGCAGGCGCACCGGCCTCGCGGCCACCGCGGCGGCACTGCTCACGGCAGCGTCCGGAACGGCCGCCGACGCCGCGCCCGCCCCGCGGAGGCACACCCTCCAGCGTGGTGTCGACGCGATCCACGCGACCGGCGCGACCGGTGTCATCGCCGAGGCGCAGAGCGCGCACGGCCGCATCACCGCCCGCGCGGGCGTCGCCGGCCTCGCCGACCCCGCCGGAAAGGGTCCCGTGCCCCTGGACGCGTACTACCGCATCGGCAGCGACACCAAGACGTTCACGGCGACCGTCGTCCTCCAACTCGTCGGCGAAGGGCGGCTGAAGCTCACCGACACCGTCGAGCGGTGGCTGCCCGGAGCGATCCGCGGCCACGGCAACGACGGCCACCGGATCACCGTCGCCAACCTGCTGCGGCAGACCAGCGGACTCAACGACTACATCGCCGCGGACAGCGGAGACTTCACCCCGGACGCCTATCGGCGCAACCGCTTCCGTTCGCAGTCGCCGAAGGAACAGCTGACGGTGGCCCTGAGCACGCCCCCGCAGTGGCTGCCCGACGCCGACGACCCGGCCGGGGAGCGGCGCTGGTCGTACTCCAACACCAACTACGTCGTCGCCGGGATGGTCGTCGAGGCGGTCACCGGACACCCTTGGGCCCAGGAGGTCCATGAGCGGATCATCGAACCGCTCGGCCTGCGCGCCACCTTCGCGCCCGGCACCTCTCCCTACGTGCCACGGCCGACGGCCACCGGATACACGTACTTCCCGGACGAGAACCGCCCCACCGACACCACCCTCGGTTTCGGCGGAGGAGCGGACGGCTGCCTCATCTCCACGACCCACGACCACGGCGTCTTCCTGCGCGCCCTGCTCGGCGGGCGGCTGCTGCGGCCGGCGCAGCTCGCGGCGATGAAGAGGACCGTGCCGGTGCGGGACTGGATCCCGGCCGACGGGGTCCGCTACGGCCTGGGCATCGCCTGGCGTCCCGTCGCGGGGCGCGAGGACGGCGTCTGGTTCCACGGCGGGACCAGCCTCGGCTGCGTCAGCGAGTGCGGCGTGACCCCGGACGGCACCAAGGCCGTGACCAGCGCGGCCTTCACCCTGCGTCTCGACGACGGCCGGGCGCACCAGGCGCAGGCGCGGGCCGCGCTCCGGATGGTCGACTCGGTGCTGCGCGGCAGCGCTTCGTAGAGGGCGCGTGCGGGCTATGGGGAGTGCGTGCGGCTCATGGACCCCGGCAGCCGTGCTGCCGCCAGCGCGCCGAGTGCCGCCACCGCCGCCAGGGCCGTCAGCGTCGGAGCCATCGCGGAGAGGAACGCGTCGGCGGGCCAGTGCGGGTCGTGTCCCCGTGGGCGGGCCGTGGGGGAGGAGAGGGCCGTCATGAGGGTGGTCGCCGCGGCGATGCCCACGGCGGGGCCCACGTTCATCGCCGTCTGCTGGAGGCCGCCTGCCACCCCGGCGTCGGCCACCGGGGCATGGCGGACGACGACGGCCGTCGCGGCCACCATCACCGTGCCGAACCCGGCCCCCACGAGCACGAACGCAACGCCGGTCGCGAGCGGGCCCGAGGTCTCGTCCAGGCGGGACAGGGCCAGTACGCCGAGGGCGAGCACCGCCATCGCCGCCGTGATGGTCCGCCGCGGGCCCTGCCGCCGCAGCAGTACGGCGGCGAGCGGCGCGCCCACCACCATCATCACCGCGAGCGGCAGCGCCCTCAGCGCACTGTGCAGCGGGTCGAGACCCAGCACCTCCTGGAGGAAGTACGTCCCCACGAAGAGCGCCCCGAACATCGCCGCGGACGCCGCGACCAGAAGGCCGAGCGCGGGGCCGACCGCGGCGGACCGGAGCAGGCGGGGCGGCACCAGCGGGCTCGCCGCACGCCGTTCGTGCCGGACGAACGCGCCGCCCGCGACGACCGCCGCCAGGAGCCCCGCCGCCGTCGCCGCCGTCCAGCCCTGATCCGGCACGGCGACCAGCGTGTGCACGAGACAGGCCAGCGCCACCGCGAGGAGCCCGGCACCCGGCAGGTCGAGCCCGGGTGCGGGACCGTCGCCCACGGCCCGCGCCGTCGGGACACGTACCAGCAGCGCCAGTACGCCGATCAGGAGCGCGGGCACCACGCTGAGGAAGAACACGGAGCGCCAGCCCAGCTGCGTGGCGAGCGCTCCGCCCAGCACGGGACCGGCCGCCGCCGACAGGCCGATCGCGCTCGTCCGCAGCGCGATCGGCATCCCGAGCCGGTCCGCCGGGAACGCGCCCCGCAGCATGCCGAGCGTCGCGGGCTGCAGCAGCGCCCCGAAGATCCCCTGGGCGACGCGCAGCGCGATCACCCAGCCGACGCCGGACGCCAGGCCGACGCCCGCCGACGCGGCGGCGAAGCCGAGCGTCCCGACGGCGAAGACCTGCCGGTGTCCGTACCGGTCGCCGAGCCGCCCGGCGAAGACGAGCAGGCTCGCCACGGCGATCAGATATCCGGTGCTCGTCCACTGGACCTGCGTGAACGAGGCGTCCAGATCGCGTTGCAGGGCGGGCTGGACGACGGTCAGCGCGGTGCCGTCCAGCGCGACGACCATCGCGCCGACGACACTGCAGGCGAGGGTGAGGTTCCGCTGGGCCGCCGAGAGCCGGGGCTTCGGTAGCGCTGCCTGGACCACTGGTGCGGGCGTCACGCGCCCTCCGGTCCCAGATGCGCCTCCAGCGCCGCGTCGAGCAGCGCCTCCACGTCCTCGGCGCCCGTGGCGAGGCGCAGGCTGCCCCACCCCCACAGCTGGGCGATGCCGTGCAGGTTCGCCCAGAGCGCGCCCGCGGCGACCCGCGCTTCCGTGCCGGAGGCGGGGCGGGCCTCGGCGACGAGTCCGGCCAGCGTCTCGAAGAGCGGCAGGCTGGTCTCCCGCAGCCCCAGCCGACCGCTCTCCAGCAGGTCGTGGCGGAACATCAGCTCGAACATCCCGCGGTGGGCCGCGGCGAACCCGAGGTAGGCGCGGCTCAGCGCCTTCAGCCGGGTCCGGGCGTCCTGGCCGGCGCCGTCCGTCAGGGCCCGCGCCGCCTCGGCCGCCAGCTCCTCGAAGCCCCGCCGCGCGATCGCGGACAGCAGCGACACATGCGTGGGGAAGTACCGCCGGGGCGCCCCGTGCGAGACGCCTGCCTCGCGTGCGATCTCCCGCAGCGACAGCGCCTGCACGCCTCGCGCCGCCACCAGTTCGACGCCCACGTCGACCAGCCGGGCCCGCAGCCCGGTGTCCTGTTCGTTCATGGACACTGTCTACTACGTCGAGTAGACAGTGTCTACTAGTCGGTGCGGGCGGGGTCCCGTAGATCAGGCCCCTAGGCCCTGTCCTTCAGGGGGGAGGTAGGAGATATCTTGATGTCGAGCAATGTTGCAGACGCGGAGCGGAGCACCCGGTGACTGACTCGACCATCATCTACACCCACACTGACGAGGCCCCGGCCCTGGCGACCCATTCGTTCTTGCCGGTGGTCCAGGCCTACGCCTCGACGGCCGGTGTCGGCGTGGAGACCCGCGACATCTCGCTCGCGGGGCGCATCATCGCGAGCTTCCCGGAGCGTCTTGAGGAGAGCCAGCGCATCTCCGACGCCCTCGCCGAGCTCGGCGAGCTGGCCAAGACGCCCGGCGCGAACATCATCAAGCTGCCCAACATCTCGGCCTCGATCCCGCAGCTGAAGGCCGCGATCGCCGAGCTGCAGGGCCAGGGCTACGCGCTCCCGGACTACCCGGACGACCCGAAGACCGACGAGGAGCGCGACATCCGCGCCCGCTACGACAAGGTCAAGGGCAGCGCCGTCAACCCGGTCCTGCGCGAGGGCAACTCCGACCGCCGCGCCCCCGCGTCGGTCAAGAACTACGCCAAGGCCCACCCGCACCGCATGGGTGCCTGGACGGCCGACTCGAAGACGAATGTCGCCACCATGGGCGAGAACGACTTCCGCTCGACCGAGAAGTCCGCGGTCATCACCGAGGCCGGTTCGCTGCGCATCGAGCTCGTCGGTGACGACGGCTCCACCACGGTCCTGCGCGAGTCCGTACCGGTCCTCGCGGGCGAGGTCGTCGACGCCTCCGTCATGCGCGTCGCGGCGCTCCGCGAGTTCCTGAAGCAGCAGGTCGCCCGCGCCAAGTCGCAGGGCGTGCTCTTCTCCGTGCACCTCAAGGCCACGATGATGAAGGTCTCCGACCCCATCGTCTTCGGCCACGTGGTCCGCGCCTTCTTCCCGAAGACCTTCGCCGCGCACGGCGAGACCCTCGCCGCCGCGGGCCTGACCCCGAACGACGGCCTCGGCGGCATCTTCAAGGGCCTGGAGTCGCTGCCCGAGGGCGACAAGATCAAGGCGTCCTTCGAGGCCGAGCTGGCCGAGGGCCCCGAGCTCGCCATGGTCGACTCCGACAAGGGCATCTCCAACCTGCACGTCCCCAGCGACGTCATCGTCGACGCCTCCATGCCGGCCATGATCCGCACCTCCGGCCACATGTGGGGCCCGGACGGCGAGGAGCACGACACCCTCGCCGTCCTCCCCGACAGCAGCTACGCGGGCATCTACCAGGTCGTCATCGACGACTGCCGCGCCAACGGCGCCTTCGACCCGGCCACGATGGGCTCTGTCCCGAACGTCGGCCTGATGGCGCAGAAGGCCGAGGAGTACGGCAGCCACGACAAGACCTTCGAGGTCCCGACCACGGGCACCGTGCGCGTCGTCGACACCGCGGGCAACGTCGTCCTGGAGCAGACCGTCGCCGCCGGTGACATCTTCCGCATGTGCCAGACCAAGGACGCGCCGGTCCAGGACTGGGTCAAGCTCGCCGTCACCCGCGCCCGCGCCACCGGCAGCCCGGCCGTCTTCTGGCTGGACGAGACCCGCGCCCACGACGCCGTGCTCATCGGCAAGGTGCGGCAGTACCTCGCCGACCACGACACCGAGGGCCTGGACATCCGCATCATGTCCCCGGTCGAGGCCACCGCGTTCTCCCTGGAGCGCATCCGCCGCGGCGAGGACACCATCTCCGTCACCGGCAACGTCCTGCGCGACTACCTCACCGACCTCTTCCCGATCCTGGAGCTGGGCACCAGCGCCAAGATGCTGTCGGTCGTCCCGCTGATGAACGGCGGCGGCCTCTTCGAGACGGGCGCCGGCGGCTCCGCCCCGAAGCACGTCCAGCAGCTGGTCAAGGAGAACTACCTGCGCTGGGACAGCCTGGGCGAGTTCCTCGCCCTCGCGGTGAGCTTCGAGCACCTCGCCACCACGACGGGCAACGCCCGCGCGCAGATCCTCGCCGACACCCTGGACCGTGCCACCGCCACGTTCCTGGAGAACGACAAGTCGCCGAGCCGTCGCCTCGGTGGCATCGACAACCGCGGCAGCCACTTCTACCTCGCCCTGTACTGGGCGCAGGAGCTGGCCAAGCAGACCGAGGACACGCAGCTCGCCGAGGCGTTCGCGGCCCTGGCCAAGACGCTGGCCGAGCAGGAGCAGACCATCGTCGACGAGCTGATCGCGGTGCAGGGCTCCCCGGCCGACATCGGCGGCTACTACCAGCCCGACGCGGCCAAGGCCTCCGCGGTCATGCGCCCGTCCGCGACGCTCAACCAGGCGCTGTCGATCCTGGGCTGACGCCCGCACGCGGCGGTCTCGTACGCGGCAGTGAAGAAGGGGCCTCCCGCCATCCGGCGGGAGGCCCCTCCTGCTGTGCCCTACGAGCTGTGCGCTACGACCTGTGCGCTACGAGCGGCGCCTGGGCTTGCCGCGCTTGGCGGGCTTGGGCCGGGCCGCGCCGCCCCGCTTCGCCTGCGCCGCCCTCCTGTCGGGTGCCTTGGCGGACGCCTTGGCAGGGGTCTTCGCCTTGGCCTTGGGCTGGTCGGGGCTCTGCGCGCGGCCCCGCGAGCTGTTGACCGTACGGCCGCGGACGATCCCGATGAAGTCCTCGACCAGGTCGGTGGTCTCCGCCTCCGGCCACGCCAGGGCGACGCGCGACTCGGGCGCGCCCCTCACCGTGCGGTAGGTGAGGTCCTTGCGGTGGTGCAGCCGGGCCAGCGACTGCGGTACGACGAGGAGACCCACACCCGCCGCGACCAGGTCGACGGCGTCCGAGGTGGTCGCCGGACGCTCGTACGCGGGCTTGCCCGGCCGTGTCTCCCACTCCAGCGTCTCGTCGAGGGGGTGGAACACGACCTCGTCGGCGAGATCGTCGGGGGACACCTCCTCGACCGCCGCCACGACGTGGTCCTTGGGGACGACGACGACCGTGGTCTCGGTGTAGAGGGGGATCGCGCTGAGGTCCGTACGGTCGATGGGCAGCCGTACGAAACCGGCGTCGGCGCCGCCCGCGCGCAGCAGGCCGGGCGCCTCGGCGGCGGCCACCGGGAGGAGGGTCAGGGGGATGTCGGGCAGCCGCTCGTGCCAGATCCGCACCCATTTGGCGGGTGTCACTCCGGGAACGTAGGCGAGCCGGAACGACGGGGGTACTTCCGAGCCTGTCACCTCGCCAGGCTACCCGGCGTGGTCAGGAGTAGCGCACATGCTCGATACCCTGGTCCCATGACGTCGCACCAGACCACCCAGACCATGAAGCCCGCGACCGCGGCGAAGAAGCTGGGTGTGTACCTCCAGGCCACGCCCGCCGAGTTCCAGGAGGGCGTCGTCTCGCGCAGCGAGCTGAACGCGCTGCAGGCCGACCCGCCCGAGTGGCTCCAGGAACTGCGGCGCAACGGCCCGCACCCCCGCCCCGTGGTCGCCGCCAAGCTCGGGGTCTCCATCGCCGGCCTCGCGCGCGGCGGAGTGACCGAGGCGCTCACCACGGAGCAGATCGACGCGCTGAAGGAGGAGCAGCCCGGCTGGCTGCGCCAGGAGCGCGCCGTCCAGGCCGAGGTGCGCAAGGAGACCGTGCGCATCAAGGAGAAGCAGGCGGAGCAGGCGGAGAAGCGCGCCTCGCGCGCGGACGACTAGCGAGGCAGCTGCTGCTGTCGCGCGTCGCGCATGAGGTGCCGTGTCTCGCGGTCGACGGCCCAGACGTCCGCCACGGGACCCAGGTGCCCGAGCTTGTCGGGGTTGATCATCAGGCGGACCGCCCGGATCCGCTCGTCGGCCACGTCGAGCGACAGCGTGGTGAGCACCTTGCCGTCCCGGTCGCGGAAGACCGCTCCAGGCCCGCCGTTGAGCGCGTGCGTCTCGTGCGTCACGCCGAGCGCGGTCAGCGCCGGAAAGCCGGCCGCCAGCAACTGGGCCACCTTCTCGGGGCCCACCACTGCCCTGGACAGCTGCGGGCCCATGCCGCCGCCGTCGCCGGCCATCGTCACGTCGGCGGCGAGCAGCCGGCGCAGGCCGGCGACGTCGCCCACGTGGAGCGCGGCGAAGAACCGCGAGGCCAGTTCCTCTCGCTCCTCGCGGGCCGCCGGGAAGCGCGGCCGTCCCGCCCGCATGTGCCGCCGGGCCCGCACCAGGAGCTGCCGGCACGCCGCCTCCGACCGCTCCACCGCCGCGGCGACCTCGTCGAACCCGAAGCCGAACACCTCCCGCAGCACGAACACGGCCCGTTCCAGCGGGCTGAGGCGCTCAAGGAGCAGGAGCGCCGCCACCGACACGGATTCGGCCAGCTCCACCGAGCGCTCCGGGTCCTGATACGGATCGCTCAGCAGCGGCTCGGGGAACCACGGACCCACGTACTGCTCGCGTCGCACCCGCGCGGAACGCAGCACGTCGATCGAGATCCGTGTCACCGCGGCCGACAGATAGGCCTTGGTCGACGTGGGCAGGGTCGTCGCGGCGTCGAAGCGCAGCCACGTCTCCTGCACCGCGTCCTCGGCCTCGCTCACGCTGCCCAGAATCCGGTAGGCGATCGAGAACAGCAGCGGCCGCAGCTCCTCGAACTCCTCCACCTTGCCCACGTCGTCCCCCACGCTCGACGTCAGTGCTTCTGCCCGGGCTCGTAGTCGCCCGCCGGCTGCTGAGTGATGACATTCAGCCGGTTCACCATATTCATGAAGGCGACGTGCACCACCAGGGCGGTCAGCTCCTCCTCGTCGTAGTGCTTCGCGGCACGGGCCCACACCTCGTCGCTCACCCCGCCGGCCGCGTCGGCGACCCGGGTCCCTTCCTCCGCCAGCTCCAGCGCGGCACGCTCGGCGTCGGTGAAGACCGTGGCCTCCCGCCACGCCGCCACCAGGTGCAGCCGCAGCGCGGTCTCGCCCGCGGCGGCGGCGTCCTTGGTGTGCATGTCGATACAGCCCGCACAGCCGTTGATCTGGCTGACCCGCAGCGCCACGAGCTCCCGGGTCGCGGCGGGCAGCGTCGACTCCTGGAGCGTCCGCACGCCCGTGAGGAAGTGCTTGATCGCCTTGGCGGCCCTGGGCTGGGCGAAGTAGTTCAGTCGTGCGTCCATGGGGGTGCTCCTTCGTGATCGTCGGTGGCTTGCAACCCCTGAGACGAGACAGCCCCTCGCCCTGTGACACGCACTTCTCCGTGACGGGTTGGATACACCCCGTATCGGAGGGGTAGGCACGAGCCATTCAGTGACATCTTCCGGAGGGCGGCTCATGTCTTTCAAAAACATTTTCGAGAGCGGCGGCGGTGAGGCCAAGTCCGCCGAAGAGTCCGCTCAAAAGGTCCGTGACGACATTCCCGGTGCCCGGCCCGAGGAGGAAGGGGTCGATCCGGAGCTCTACGACGGCATTCCTCCCGTCACGCGTGACCCGAAGACCGTGCGCGAGACGTCGCCCGAGGCGCTCAACATCGTGAACAACTTCATCACGCCCCTGTTCAGGAACACCCGGACGGCAGCCGCCGCACAGCAGGCGGCCAGCGAGGACCCCGCGTCGACGACCGGTATGGCGTCCTCGGCCAAGGACGAGGCGTTCAAGAAGGTGAAGGTGGAGATCCGGGACGAAGACCGGCCGCACATCAGCGAGGAGGACCGGCCGAAACTCAGCGACGAGGAGCGGGAAGAGCTGCGGAAGAGCAATGCCGAATCGGCCAAGAACACCAAAAGGATCGAGTAGTCGCCGAGGTCACTGACGTGCCGTTGAGTCCCGTACCGCAAGGAGGCTGAAAGACATGAGTGGCCCGGCCAAGAACCACGTGAGCACTACCCATCTGGGCGAGAGGTTTCTGCGCCACCCGCTGACCGGACGGAACCTGAAAGAGCTGAAAATCGCCGAAAGGGCCGATGTCATCCTGGAGCGGGACAAGGAGAAACTGAAAAGGAGGGCCGAGAAGAAGACGCCCGACGGGGAGGACCGATATGTATCCCCCATCGGGTTCTCCCTGAACAAAGGCCGCTTCGGCCGGTTTCCCGACGGGACGGACGGCGTCGACGCGGAGGACACCGCACACGAGCGCGGCTGGCGCGCCTATATGACGGTGGGCGTACCGCTCATCGAGGAGCGGGGCGACATCGTGCAGCCGCCTCCCGACGTGATCTCCAAGCAGACGTACGTCAACCGCACCGACCCCACCCCGACCAAGTGGTCGCACACCGTCGAATTCTCGATCTCGAACACGATCAGCTGGTCGCTCCAGGGGCAGATGCAGCTCACTTTCGGGGCGAAGGCCACCGCGTCACTGCAGCAGCAACTGCAGAAGACCATGTCGACGAAGCAGCACCAGAAGAACACCCAGCTCGCCAGCAAGGACCGGCAGGGCAGCGACTCGGAGTCCCAGTCGGAATCGACCAGCACGAGCACGGCCACGAGTACCGCCACGGGCACCGGGGAAGTGTCGGCGAGTCTCATGCTGGGGATCACCGCGTCGGTCAGCGGCTCCCTGACCACCGGGTTCAAGACGTCGTCCACGCTGAGCGGTGAAGTCGGCAGCCGCGTCGACGTCCTGGCGACGCAGCGACGCCAGGTGCGCAGGTTCGACTACGAATTCCCCGTCTCCTTCGGCGGCTGGGTCGCCCTGTATTACCCCGAGCCGGTGGAGGTCAAGGAGACCCGCCCGCAGGGCCCGCAGGCCCGGGAGCCGAAGTACGCCCAGGTGATCGCCTGGAAACTCGGCGAGACCGGCGCGCCCGCGGAGACCTTCGACCTGACCGACGAGGGCAAGCCCTTCCTGCAGAAGGGGGAGGCCGAGGTCGTCTCCACGCTCGCCGGGGTGCACGAGGTCTTCGAGCTCGAAAGCCTCGCCTTCGACTTGAAGGATCACCCGCTGCACAAGGGGGAAGCCCGCGAGAGCCCGAAGCAGGCGCCCGTCGAGCTCGCCACGGGATTCGGGACGGCCGACGGCCTCGCGCTGGACCTGGCGAACCAGAAGGCGTACATCACCGAGCGGTACAACGGCGGCAAGCTGTACGAGGTGGATCTCGCCGGCGGCGGCACGGAACGCGTCTGGGAGAAGCTCGGCCAGGTCAACGACGTGGCACTGGACCTGTCCGCGAACAAGGTCTACGTCGCCGACTACGGCGGCAGGCGCCTGTTCACACTGGACCTGTCCGATCACTCCGCCACCCCGGTCGTGGTCGCCGAGGGCGTACAGGCGTACGGCGTCGCGCTGGACCTGCCGGGCCGCAAGGCCTATGTCGCCGACATCGAGAGCGGGAAGCTGATCGAGTACGACCTGGGCGACGGCGGCAGACGGGCGGAGCAGAAGCGCACCTGGGACGTGCCGAGGGCCGCCGGGGTGGCGCTGGACGGAGGCAAGGCGTACGTCGGCCAGTACGACGGCGGCCGGCTGTACGAGATCGACCTGGCGGCGGACGGCGGCGGCCCGCAGCAGGTGGCCGGCCATCTCGGGAACAGCACGCGACTGACACCGGACGGCGCGGCCCACGCGTACGTCGCCGACTCGGCCGGCGGCAAGCTCCATGAAGTCGTCGTGGCGGCCGGCGAGGCCAAGGGCCGGCAGCGCGTGGTGGCCGACGGCCTCGGCTCGGTCTACGGCGTCGAACTGGACCCCGCGCACGGCTTGGTCTACGTCACCACCCGGCAGGGCACGCTGTTGCGGCTCCCGGGCGTACTGCCCGACGCCGCCTCGGCCCAGTAGCGGCGCGCCGGTCTCCGCACCCACTCACCCCGAGCGCCCCTCCAGGCACCGCATTGCATAAAACTGCGGCAGTACGTATAGTCATGCCATCCAGGAGGAGGGTTCCATGAGGGTACGCGCAGCAGTGGCAGGGGCGAGTGGGTACGCGGGCGGCGAGCTGCTGCGTCTGCTGCTCGGTCACCCCGAGGTCGAGATCGGCGCCCTCACCGGCAACTCGAACGCGGGCCGGCCGCTCGGCGGTCTGCAGCCGCAGCTGGCGCCGCTCGCCGACCGCGTCCTGGAGCCGACCACCGCGGACGTCCTCGCGGGGCACGACGTCGTCTTCCTCGCCCTGCCCCACGGGGAGTCCGCCGCCGTCGCCGAGCAGCTCGGGCCGGACGTCCTCGTCGTGGACATGGGCGCTGACTTCCGGTTGAGGGACGCGGGGGACTGGGAGAAATTCTACGGGACCCCGCACGCCGGCACCTGGCCCTACGGCCTGCCCGAACTGCCCGGAGCCCGCGCCGCCTTGGCGGGCACCAAGCGGATCGCGGTGCCCGGCTGCTACCCCACCGCCGTCTCGCTCGCCCTCTTCCCCGCGTACGCCGCGGACCTCGTCGAGCCCGAAGCGGTGATCGTCGCGGCGTCCGGCACCTCCGGCGCGGGCAAGGCGGCCAAGCCGCACCTCCTCGGCTCGGAGGTCATGGGCAGCATGTCCCCGTACGGGGTGGGCGGCGGCCACCGGCACACCCCCGAGATGATCCAGAACCTCAGCTCCGCCGCGGGCACCCCCGTCAGCGTCTCCTTCACGCCGACCCTCGCCCCGATGCCCCGCGGCATCCTCGCCACCTGCAGCGCGAAGGCCAAGCCGGGCAGCACGGCCGAGTCCGTGCGGGACACGTACGCGAAGGCGTTCGCCGACGAGCCGTTCGTGCGGCTGCTCCCCGAGGGGCAGTGGCCCGCCACCGCCTCCGTGTACGGCTCGAACGCCGTGCAGATCCAGGTGGCGTACGACGAGGCGGCCGGGCGCGTGATCGTCATCTGCGCCATCGACAACCTGACCAAGGGCACCGCGGGCGGCGCCCTGCAGAGCATGAACATCGCCCTCGGCCTCGACGAGGCCACCGGGCTCACAACGATCGGAGTAGCGCCGTGAGTGTGACGGCAGCCAAGGGATTCACGGCCGCGGGCATCGCCGCCGGAATCAAGGAGAACGGCAACCCGGACCTGGCCCTCGTGGTCAACACCGGGCCCCGCCTGGCCGCCGCGGGCGTCTTCACCTCCAACCGCGTCAAGGCCGCCCCGGTCCTCTGGTCGGAGCAGGTCCTCAAGGGCGGCCTCGTCTCCGCCGTCGTCCTCAACAGCGGTGGCGCCAACGCCTGTACGGGACCCCAGGGCTTCCAGGACACGCACGCCACCGCCGAGAAGGTCGCCGACGTCCTGTCCCTGAACGCCGGCGAGGTCGCCGTCGCGTCGACCGGACTCATCGGCGTGACGCTGCCGATGGACAAGCTGCTGCCGGGCGTCGAGAAGGCCGCAGGCGAGCTCTCCGCGCACGGCGGCGAGAAGGCCGCCATCGCCATCAAGACCACCGACAGCGTGCACAAGACGTCCGTGGTCACCAAGGAGGGCTGGACCGTCGGCGGCATGGCCAAGGGCGCGGGCATGCTCGCCCCCGGCCTCGCCACGATGCTCGTCGTGCTGACCACGGACGCCGACCTCGAAGCCGATGTCCTGGACCGGGCGCTGCGGGACGCCACCCGGCTCACCTTCGACCGCGTCGACTCCGACGGCTGCATGTCGACCAACGACACGGTGCTGCTGCTCGCCTCGGGCGCCGCCGAAGTCACCCCCGAGTACGCGGAGTTCGCCGAGGCCGTCCGCGAGGTCTGCGCCGACCTGGGGCGGCAGCTCATCGGCGACGCAGAGGGCGCCAGCAAGGACATCAAGGTCGACGTCGTCAACGCCGCGAGCGAGGCCGACGCCGTCGAGGTGGGCCGCTCCATCGCCCGCAACAACCTCCTCAAGTGCGCCCTGCACGGCGAGGACCCCAACTGGGGCCGGGTGCTCTCCGCCATCGGCACGACCTCCGCCGCCTTCGACCCGGACCGGCTGAACGTCGCCATCAACGGCGTCTGGGTCTGCAAGAACGGCTCCGTCGGCGAGGACCGCGACCTCGTCGACATGCGCTACCGCGAGGTCGTCATCACCGCCGACCTCGCCGCCGGTGACGAGAGCGCGACGATCTGGACCAACGACCTCACCGCGGACTACGTCCACGAGAACAGCGCGTACAGCTCATGAGCAGTGACATGAGCAAGGACGCGAAGAGCCAGCCGACCGCGCGGAAGCACACCGCGCTGCCCAAGGCCCAGATCCTCATCGAGGCGCTGCCCTGGCTGACCCGGCACCGCGGCAAGACCGTCGTCATCAAGTTCGGCGGCAACGCCATGGTCGACGAGGAGCTGAAGGCCGCCTTCGCGCAGGACGTCGTCTTCCTGCACCACGCCGGCCTCAGGCCCGTCGTCGTGCACGGCGGCGGACCGCAGATCAGCAAGGCCCTCGACCGGCACGGCATCATCAGCGAGTTCAAGGCGGGCCTGCGCGTCACCACCGAGGACGCCATGGACGTCGTCCGCATGGTGCTCGCCGGACAGGTGCAGCGCGAGCTCGTCGGGCTGCTCAACCAGCACGGCCCGCTCGCCGTCGGCCTCACCGGCGAGGACGCCCACACCATCACCGCCACCAAGCACCGGCCCCGCATCGAGGGCGAGCTGGTCGACATCGGCCGGGTCGGCGAGATCACCGAGATCGACACGGGCGCCATCGAGGCGCTGCTCGCCGACGGCCGCATCCCGGTCGTCTCCTCGATCGCCCGTTCCCAGGACGATCACCATGTCTACAACGTCAATGCTGATACGGCGGCTTCGGCACTCGCTGCGGCGCTTGGTGCCGAGACCCTGATGGTCCTCACCGACGTCGAGGGCCTCTACGAGGACTGGCCGAACAGCGACGAGGTCATCAGCCGCCTCACCGCGAAGGAGCTGGAGAAGCTCCTGCCCGAGCTGGCCAGCGGCATGGTCCCGAAGATGGAGGGCTGCCTGCACGCCGTGCGCAACGGCGTCGAGACGGCCCGCGTCATCGACGGCCGCGTCCAGCACTCGATCCTGCTGGAGATCTTCACCGACGAAGGCATCGGCACGATGGTCGTGCCCGACCGGGACGACGACAGCACCACCGACGACAGCACCATCGGCACGAAGGGGGAGTCATGAGCAACCAGGAGCTGACCGCGCGCTGGCAGGGCGCGCTCATGGACAACTACGGCACGCCCCGGCTGCCCCTCGTGCGCGGCGCGGGCACCAAGCTGTGGGACGCCGACGGCAAGGAGTACCTCGACTTCGTCGGCGGCATCGCGGTCAACGCCCTCGGCCACGCCCACCCGGCGCTCGTCGAGGCCGTCAGCACCCAGATCGGCGCCCTCGGCCACGTGTCGAACCTCTTCGTCGCCGAGCCGCCCGTCGCGCTCGCCGAGAAGCTCCTCGGACTCTTCGGGCGCGAGGGCCGGGTGTACTTCTGCAACTCCGGCGCCGAGGCCAACGAAGGCGCGTTCAAGCTCGGCCGGCTGACCGGCCGCCCGCACATGGTCGCCACTCAGGGCGGCTTCCACGGCCGCACGATGGGGGCGCTCGCCCTCACCGGCCAGCCCGGCAAGCAGGAGCCCTTCCTGCCGCTGCCCGGCGACGTCACCCACGTCCCGTACGGCGACGTGGAAGCCCTCCGCGCGGCCGTCACCACGGAGACCGCCTTCGTCGTCATCGAGCCGATCCAGGGCGAGAACGGCGTGGTCGTGCCGCCCGCGGGCTACCTCAAGGCGGCCCGGGAGATCACGGAGGCCACCGGCACCCTCCTCGTCCTCGACGAGGTGCAGACCGGAATCGGCCGCACCGGGCAGTGGTTCGAGTACCTGGCGCACGACGGCGTGCAGCCCGATGTCGTCACGCTCGCGAAGGGTCTGGGCGGCGGACTTCCGCTCGGCGCGACCGTCGCGTTCGGCGCCGCCGCCGAGCTCTTCAAGCCCGGTCACCACGGCACGACGTTCGGCGCCAACCCCGTCGCGTGCGCCGCGGGCCTCGCCGTCCTGGACACCATCGAGACCGAGGGCCTGCTCGACAACGCCAAACGCGCGGGCGAAAAGCTGCGCGACGGAATCGAGTCACAGGGACACCCGCTGGTACGGCATGTCAGGGGCGCGGGCCTGCTGCTGGGTATCGTGCTCACCGAGCCGCTCGCGCCGCGGGCGCAGCAGGCGGCTCAGGACGCCGGCTTCCTCGTGAACGCGCCCGCCCCCGATGTCGTACGGCTGATGCCGCCGTTGAACGTGCGCGACGACGAGGTGGACGCGTTCCTGAAGGCACTGCCCGGCATCCTGCACAAGGCCGCCGAGGCCGACGGGGACGGACGATCCGGAGAATGAGACGACGATGAGCCAGGCGCAAGGCAACGAGCACGGCGACCACGCGGGTCCCGCCGTGCCGCAGACCCGCACCGCACGCCACCGCCGGATCGTGGACATCCTCAACCGGCAGCCGGTGCGCTCCCAGAGCCAGCTGGCGAAGCTGCTCGCCGACGACGGTCTGACCGTCACCCAGGCGACGCTCTCCCGGGACCTGGACGAACTGAACGCGGTCAAGATCCGCAACGCCGAGGGCGACCTGATCTACGCGGTACCGAGCGAGGGCGGCTTCCGCACCCCGCGCGCACCGCTGGGCGAGTCGGCCAAGGAGGAGCGGATGCGACGCCTCTCCGCGGAACTCCTGATCTCCGCGGAGGCCTCGGCCAACCTCGTCGTCCTGCGCACGCCACCGGGCGCGGCCCAGTTCCTGGCATCGGCCATCGACCAGGCCGAACTGCACGACATCCTCGGCACCATCGCGGGCGACGACACCCTGATGCTGATCAGCAGGGAGCCGACGGGCGGCCAGGCACTGGCCGACCACTTGCTGCGGCTGGCGTCGAACGAGCACTGAGGAGCCGGCCGCACGGATGTCAGCCGCGCGAGCGGCGCGCCATCCACGCCGCCACCAACGCCCCCGACACGTTGTGCCACACGGAGAAGACCGCCGCGGGCAGTGCGGCGAGCGGGCTGAAGTGGGCCGTGGCCAGGGAGGCGGCGAGGCCGGAGTTCTGCATGCCGACCTCGAAGGCCATCGCCCGTGAGGCGGGCGGGCCGAGCCGGGCCAGCTTGCCCGCGCCGTAACCGAGCGCGAGGCCGAGGCCGTTGTGGAGGAAGACCGCGAGGAACACCAGTGCCGCGGCCGACTTGATGGCCGCGGCGCTGCCCGCGACGACGATCGCCACGATCGCGGCGACGGTCAGCGCCGACAGCCAGGGCAGCGCGCCGAGGACCCGGTCGACGTACCTCCCGAAGAGCAGCCGCACGGCCAGGCCCGCGAGCACCGGAAGCAGCACGGTCTTGAGGATGTCCGTGACCATCGAGCCCGCGTCGACGGGCAGGTACTCGCCCGCGAGCAGCAGCGTCAGCGGCGGTGTGACCAGCGGCGCGAGGACGGTCGAGACGGTGGCGACGGAGACGGACAGCGCCACGTCGCCGCGCGCGAGGTAGGTCACCACGTTCGACGCCGTGCCGCTCGGCGCGCAGCCCACCAGGATCACGCCGGCCGCCAACTGCGGTGACAGGCCGAGCGCGTGGGCGATCAGCCAGCCCAGGCCCGGCATGATGATGTAGTGGGCGACCAGGCCGAGTGCGACGGCCCAGGGGCGCCTGACCACGCCCTGGAAGTCGAGCGGGGTCATGGTCAGCCCCATGCAGAACATCACCACACCCAGCAGGTACGGGACGTCGGTGCCCCAGCCCTCGAAGGCGTCCGGCAGGGCGAGGCCGAGCGCGCCCGCGGCCAGCACCAGGACGGGGAAGACGGTGACGGCGCGGCGGGCGGCCCGGTCGGCCGTGCCCGTCCCGCCGACGGTGGAACCGGTGTTCGTCTGTTCGGTCTGCACGGCGCGATGCAACGCCCCGGCCGTGCGCGCGTGCAACCCCGTCTCGATATGTGGTCGCTACACGAGCCTGCGCTCAGGCGACGCTGGGCGGCAGCGGCAGGGGAAGCCCCGGCAGGCCGTCGATGCTCTGCGCGATCCAGTCCTTCTTGGTGAAGTACGCGCTCAGCGAGGCGTCGTCCTCGCGCGCGAAGCGCTTGGCGTGCAGGTCGCGGTCCTCGTCGTACGTCATGAAGGGCACCCCGTAACCGCAGGTGTCACGGATGAGGTCGGCCGTCACGACGATGATGGCGCGCAGCCCGTGCGGCGTCGGATCGATGCCGGGGAAGTGGCCGAGCAGCTCGCGGAAGCGCGGGTCGTCACGGAAGACGGGCTCGCCGCGGCCGTGCACGCGCACGATGTTGGGCGGCCCCTGGAAGGCGCACCACATGAGCGTGATGCGGCCGTTCTCCCTGAGGTGCGCGACGGTTTCGGCGTTGCTCCCCGCGAAGTCGAGGTAGGCGACGGTGAGTTCGTCGATGACCGCGAAGGAGCCCTTGAGGCCCTTGGGGGAGAGGTTGATCGTGCCGTCGTCGGCGAGGGGCGCGGTCGCCGTGAAGAACATCGGCTGCTCCTCGATGAAGGCGCGCAGCCTGCCGTCTATGCGTTCGTGAGTCTTTCCCATGCGGGAATTATCGGCCACAAGTACTTCGTCTGTCTAACGAACTTTCCGTGCCGCACCCCGCATCCGCCCCGCCCTCGCAGATTGACGAAACATACGGAGCACTGCATACTCATGCATAACAGCGCATGCACGCACCGCAAGGAGGGCCCCGTGACCGAGCGCGTCGTACTCGCCTACTCGGGCGGCCTGGACACGTCCGTCGCCATCGGCTGGATCGCCGAGAAGACGGGGGCCGAGGTCATCGCCGTCGCCGTCGACGTCGGCCAGGGCGGCGAGGACCTGGACGTCATCCGCAAGCGCGCGCTCGCCTGCGGTGCTGTGGAGGCCGAGGTCGCCGACGCCAAGGACGAGTTCGCCGAGGAGTACTGCCTCCCGGCGATCAAGGCCAACGCCCTCTACATGGACCGCTATCCCCTCGTCTCCGCCCTCTCGCGGCCCACGATCGTCAAGCACCTGGTGGCCGCCGCCGAGAAGCACGGCGCCGGCACGGTCGCCCACGGCTGCACCGGCAAGGGCAACGACCAGGTGCGCTTCGAGGCCGGCATCGTCGCCCTCGCCCCCGGGCTCCGGTGCATCGCCCCCGTCCGCGACTACGCGATGACCCGGGACAAGGCGATCGCCTTCTGCGAGGAGAAGCAGCTCCCGATCGCGACGTCCAAGAAGTCGCCGTACTCCATCGACCAGAACGTCTTCGGACGGGCCGTCGAGACGGGCTTCCTGGAGGACATCTGGAACGCGCCGATCGAGGACATCTACGAGTACACCGCGAACCCGGCCGACCCCCGCGAGGCCGACGAGGTCGTCATCTCCTTCGAGGCCGGCGTCCCGGTCGCCGTGGACGGCGAGCCCGTCACCGTCCTCCAGACGATCCAGCGGCTCAACGAGCGCGCGGGCGCCCAGGGAATCGGCCGGATCGACATGGTCGAGGACCGCCTCGTCGGCATCAAGTCCCGCGAGGTGTACGAGGCGCCGGGCGCCCTCGCCCTCATCACCGCCCACCAGGAGCTGGAGAATGTCACCGTCGAGCGCGAACTGGCCCGCTACAAGCGGCAGGTCGAGCAGCGCTGGGGCGAACTGGTCTACGACGGCCTGTGGTTCTCGCCGCTCAAGCGGGCCCTCGACGGCTTCATCGACGAGGCGAACCAGTACGTGACCGGCGACATCCGGATGACCCTGCACGGCGGCCGCGCGGTCGTCACCGGGCGCAGGTCCAGCGAGTCGCTCTACGATTTCCACCTCGCCACCTACGATTCGGGCGACACGTTCGACCAGTCCAAGGCGCAGGGCTTCATCGAGATCTTCGGTCTCTCGTCGAAGATCGCCGCCAAGCGGGACCTCGCGTAAGCGCGCGGCCCGTCGTACCAGCAACAGCCTTGAGGAGTACGTGCAGTGAGCAGCAACAACGGCGGTGACGTCCGGCTCTGGGGCGGACGGTTCGCCGACGGGCCCGCGGAGGCCCTGGCGAAGCTGTCGGCGTCAGTCCACTTCGACTGGCGCCTGGCGCCGTACGACATCGCGGGCTCCCGCGCCCACGCGCGCGTGCTCCACACGGCGGGCCTGCTCACCGACGACGAGCTGACCGGCATGCTGAACGGGCTCGACCGTCTGGAGGCCGACGTGGCCGACGGATCGTTCGTCGGCACCATCGCCGACGAGGACGTCCACACCGCCCTGGAGCGGGGCCTGCTGGAGCGGCTCGGCCCCGACCTCGGCGGCAAGCTGCGCGCCGGAAGGTCCCGCAACGACCAGGTGGCGACGCTCTTCCGGATGTACCTGCGCGACCACGCCCGGATCATCGGCGGCCTGCTCGCCGACCTCCAGGGCGCGCTCGTCGGTCTCGCCGAGGCGCACCCCGACGTCGCCATGCCGGGCCGCACGCACCTCCAGCACGCCCAGCCGGTGCTCTTCGCGCACCACGTCCTCGCGCACGTCCAGGCGCTGTCCCGGGACGCGGAGCGGCTGCGGCAGTGGGACTCCCGGACGGCCGTGTCGCCGTACGGCTCGGGCGCGCTGGCCGGGTCCTCGCTCGGCCTCGACCCGGAGGCGGTCGCGCGGGACCTCGGCTTCGAGCACGGGTCGTCCGCCAACTCCATCGACGGCACGGCCTCGCGCGACTTCGTCGCGGAGTTCGCCTTCATCACCGCGATGATCGGCGTGAACCTCTCCCGCATCGCCGAGGAGGTCATCATCTGGAACACGAAGGAGTTCTCCTTCGTCACCCTCCACGACGCCTTCTCGACCGGCTCGTCGATCATGCCGCAGAAGAAGAACCCGGACATCGCCGAGCTGGCGCGGGGCAAGTCGGGCCGCCTCATCGGCAATCTGACGGGCCTGCTGGCCACGCTCAAGGCCCTCCCGCTCGCGTACAACCGCGACCTCCAGGAGGACAAGGAGCCGGTCTTCGACTCCTGCGACCAGCTGGAGATCCTGCTGCCCGCCTTCACCGGCATGATGGCGACGCTCACCGTCCACCGCGAGCGCATGGAGGAGCTGGCCCCGGCCGGCTTCTCACTCGCCACCGACATCGCCGAGTGGCTGGTCAAGCAGGGCGTGCCGTTCCGCGTCGCGCACGAGGTCGCGGGCGAGTGCGTCAAGGTCGCCGAGGCCGAGGGCAAGGAGCTCGACGACCTCACCGACGACCAGTTCGCCGCGATCTCCGAGCACCTCACCCCCGAGGTGCGCACCGTCCTGAACGTGCCGGGCGCGCTGGCCTCCCGCAGCGGCCGCGGCGGCACCGCGCCCTCCGCCGTCGCCGACCAGCTCGCCGACGTCAAGGCGGACCTGTCGGTGCAGAAGGAGTGGGTGAACGCCCGCAAGTGACGCAGGGGCCCGTGGCCCCTGCGTCACCGGGGGTGTCGCGGGCCATCAGGGGCGTCGCGGGTTACGTTGACGGGGAACCCCCTACAACGAGGAGCCCGCGATGCCCTTCGCCCGGCTGGCCGAAGCCACGTCCCCGACCGCGCACATAGGGCTCGGTCTCGCCGCCGTCGGCAGGCCCGGCTACATCACGCTCGGCCGAGACACCGACCTGCCGCCGTCCCGCAGCGTCGAGGCCCTGCGCGAACGCACCTTCGAACTCCTCGACGCCGCCTACGCCTCGGGCGTGCGCTACCTCGACGTGGCGCGGTCGTACGGCCGCTCCGAGGAGTTCCTCGCCGACTGGCTGCGCGCCAGGCCCGACCTCCGCGACGTCGTCGTCGGCAGCAAGTGGGGCTACACCTACACGGCCGACTGGCGTACCGAGGTCGAGGGCCCGCACGAGGTCAAGGACCACAGCCCGGCGGCGTACGCCCGCCAGCGCGCCGAGACCGCCGAGCTGCTCGGCGACCGGCTCGACCTCTACCAGATCCACTCCGTGACGCCCGAGAGCCCGGCGCTCACCGACAAGGAACTCCACGCCCGCCTCGCCGGGCTCGCGGCCGAGGGCGTCACCGTCGGCCTCTCCGTGAGCGGCCCGGGACAGGCGGCCGCGATCCGCGCCGCCCTCGCCGTGACCGTCGACGGGGAGCCGCTCTTCCGCACCGTCCAGGCGACGTACAACATCCTGGAGACCTCCGCCGGGCCCGCGCTCGCCGAGGCGCACGACGCGGGGCTCACGGTGATCGTCAAGGAAGGCCTGGCCAACGGCCGCCTCGCAGGCCCCTACGCGCCGCCCGCGCTGCGCGAGGTCGCCGAGGAGACGGGGCTCGGCTGCGACGCGGTGGCGCTGGCCGTCCTGCTGGCCGAGCCCTGGGCGGGCGTGGTCCTGTCCGGGGCGGCCACCTCGGTCCAGCTCGTCTCCAACCTGCACGCCGCCGCCGTCGACCTGGACGCCGGACAGGTGGAGCGGCTCGTGGGGCTCACTCAGGACCCCGCCGCGTACTGGGAGGGCCGCGCGCGGCTGCCCTGGAACTGAGCGGGGGCACGCCAGGGGCGGCATGAGACGTATCTGTCTCATCAGCCTTATGGTTGTCTCATGTCAGTCGATCGCGACCAGGTCCTGCGCACCGCCGCGGCCCTGCTCACCCGCAAGGCCACCGCCACCATGGACGAGGTCGCCCGCGCCGCGGGCATCAGCAGGGCGACCCTCCACCGCCACTTCGCCGGCCGCGACGCGCTCGTGCTCGCCCTGGAGGAGCTGGGCCTCCAGGAGTGCGAGGCCGCCCTCGACCGGGCCGGGCTCGACGAGGGAGGGGCGGGCGACGCCCTGCGGCGCCTGGTGAAGGAGATCGAGCCGGCCGCCGGGCTGCTCGCGTTCCTCTACACCGAGAACCAGCTCTTCGAGGGCGACGCGCAGCACGAGGGCTGGTCCCGCATCGATGAGCGGCTCGCCGCGCTCTTCCGGCGCGGCCAGGAGGGCGGCGAGTTCCGCATCGACCTGACCCCCGCCTGGCTGACCGAGGCGCTCTACGGCCTGATCGGCTCGGGCGCCTGGGCCGTGCAGGACGGCCGGGTGGCCGCCAACGACGTCTCGTACATGATCGCCGAGCTGCTGATCGGCGGCGTACAGCGGAGAGTGGACTCATGACCAGCATTCACCGGCCGACAGCGGCACCGGAGGCGGAGCGCAGCCCCGGCCGCTGGCTCGCGCTCGCCGTGCTCGCGCTGGCCGTGCTCCTGGTCGCCGTCGACGCGACCGTGCTCGGCCTGGCGACGCCGTACATCAGTGAGGACCTCAAACCCTCCGGCACCCAGCTGCTGTGGATCGGAGACGTCTACTCCTTCGTCATCGCGGGCCTGCTCGTCTCCATGGGCAGCCTCGGCGACCGCATCGGCCGCAAGAAACTGCTGCTCACCGGAGCCGTCGCCTTCGGCGCGGTGTCGGTCCTCAACTCCTACGCCACCAGTCCCGAGCTGATGATCCTGGCCCGCGCGCTGCTCGGCGTCGCGGGCGCGACCCTGATGCCGTCGACGCTGGCGCTGATCCGGAACATCTTCCACGACCCGCGCGAGCGCAGCCTCGCCGTCGGCATCTGGGGCGCCATGGCCTCCGCGGGCGCGGCCGTCGGGCCCGTCGTCGGCGGCTTCCTGCTCGAACACTTCTGGTGGGGCTCGGTCTTCCTCATCAACCTGCCGGTGATGGCCGTGCTCGTCCTCGTCGGCATCAAGTTCCTGCCCGAGTCCAAGAACCCGGCGCCGGGCCCCTGGGACCTGACCAGTGTCGCGCTGTCCCTCGTCGGCATGATCGCGGTGGTGTACGCCATCAAGGAGGCGGCCGCGCACGGGCTGCGCTGGGACGCCGTGGCGGCCGCCGTCGTCGGCGTCGCCGCGCTCTTCTGGTTCGTACGCCGCCAGCTCACGCTGCCCGCGCCGCTCCTGGACATGCGGCTCTTCCGCAACCGCGGGTTCTCCGGCGCGGTCCTCGCCGACCTGCTGACCGTCCTCGGCCTGTCCGGCCTGGTCTTCTTCCTCTCCCAGTTCCTGCAACTCGTGCAGGGCAGGCGCCCCTTCGAGGCGGGCCTCGCCGAACTGCCCGCCGCGGTCGGTGCGGTGGGGGCGGGCCTCATCGCGGGCATGGTGGCCCGGCGGTTCTCGGTACGGATCGTGGTCGCAGGCGGCCTCGCGGCGGTCGGCCTGTCGCTCGCCGCGCTCACGGGACTGAGCCAGCACACGGGCTACCCCCTCCTGGGCGCGTCGCTCCTGGTCGTCGGCATCGGCGCGGGCTTCTCGTTCACGGTGACCGCCGACGTCATCCTCTCCAGCGTCCCCAAGGAACAGGCGGGCGCGGCCTCCGCGGTCTCCGAGACGGCGTACGAACTGGGCGCGGCCCTCGGCATCGCCCTGCTCGGCTCCATCGTCACCGGCGTCTACCGCGACTTCACGGCCCCACCGGGCACGCCGCCCGACGTGGCGTCCGCCTCGCACGAATCGCTCGGCGGCGCGGTGGAGTCGGTGACGGAACTCCCGCCCGCCCAGGCGGACGTGCTCCTCTCGGCGGCCCAGACAGCCTTCGTCGACGGCCTGCGCCTCGCGGCGGGCGTCGGGGCGGGGGTTCTCCTCGTGACCGCGGCGGTCGCCTGGTTCCTCCTGAAGAACCAGAAACTGGAGGACGGCCCGGGCCCGGAGCACTGACCGCTGACGCGGGGCCGGGTGCCTTTGCTGCGGGCCGGTGGGGGGCGGTCGCGCAGTTCCCCGCGCCCCTGAGCGGCTTGCCCGCGGTCGTTTGCTGCGGGTTGTGTGTGGCTGGTCGCGCAGTTCCTCGCGCCCCTCATGGGGGCTGTTCGCCGTTGCCGCTGCGGGGCGGGGGCGTGGGCTTTCAAGGGGCGCGGGGAACTGCGCGACCAGCCCCCACCGGCCCGCAGGCGACGAACGCGCCACCCCCGGTGCCGGGCACGGGAAAACGGAACGCCCGCCCCGGCGCCGGGGAAAGCCCCCTGCACCGGTGCGGGCGCACCGTAAGAAACCGGCTCCGGGCCGCTACGCGGCCTTCGCCTTGGTCGCGTACATATCCACGTACTCCTGCCCCGACAGCAGCATGACCTCCGTCATCACGGAGTCCGTCACCGCGCGCAGCACATACCGGTCACGGTCCATCCCGTCGTACCGCGAGAACTCCATCGCCTCGCCGAAGCGGACCGTCACCTTGCCGGGCCGCGGCAGCCCCTTGCCGCCCGGCTGGAGCTTGTCCGTGCCGATCATCGCGAAGGGGACGACCGGCGCCCCCGTCATCAGCGTCAGCCGAGCGATGCCCGTACGGCCCCGGTACAACCGCCCGTCGGGCGACCGCGTCCCCTCGGGGTAGATGCCGAAGACCTTGCCGTCGTCGAGAATGCGCCGACCGGTCATCAGCGCGGCGACACCGCCGCGCCCGCCGTCCCGGTCGACCGGGATCATGCCGACGCCCGTGAAGAACCACGCCATGAGGCGGCCCTTGAGGCCCTTGCCGGTGACGTACTCGTCCTTGCCGATGAAGAACACCGGCCGGTTGGTCACGAGCGGCAGGATCATCGAGTCGATGAACGTCAGGTGGTTTCCGGCCAGGATGACGGGTCCGGTCCCCGGGATGTTCTCGGCACCTTCTACCCGTGGACGGAACATCAGGCGCAAGATCGGTCCGAGCACTGCCTTGATGAGCGCTAGACGGGACAACAGGCCCTCCGGTGTCAACGGGTCGACGACGAGTAAGTGCAGGTGAGTACGGTACTCGCGGGCCACCGCCCTTTGCACATCGGGTTCATGCACCCGATACGCACTGTTGACCTGATTCCGTGCGGTGTCACCCGGGGCAGTCGCCCGTGGGGCGACCGTATCCCCGCGGTGTCGCTGTGGCCCGAATCAGTGGTTCTTGTCACGCACACCGTTCGCTGTGCGTGGTGGCCGCGCGGCACGCACCGCCACCCCCATGGTGCGCCCAGTCGCCACGCCACGTCATCCCGCCGTTCCTTCAGGGGTCTCCCACAGGTCACTTGTGGCCACCTACGATCAGTCCCGCTTTGTCAGGTGCAAGGCAGCGGTACATCGGGAGGAGCGCCAATGGCGACGCAGGAGTCGGGTCAGCAGCAGCCGGGGACGAGCCGGGGGCGTCGAGCGGTACTGGGGGCGGCGATCCTCGGCGCGGGCACCGCCGCCGTGGGACTGCCCGGCGTGGCGAGAGCCGACGAACGGCACGGCGGCGGGCACGGCAGACATGGCGGATACAAGTCGCTGCCCGTGCCGACGGTCGTGGCCCACCGGGGGGCGAGCGGCTATCGGCCGGAACACACGCTCGGCTCGTACCAGCTCGCCCTCGACATGGGCGCGCACGTCATCGAGCAGGACATCGTGCCGACCAAGGACGGCCATCTCGTATGCCGTCACGAGAACGACATCACGGCGACGACGGATGTCGCCGCGCACCCCGAGTTCGCGTCCCGCAGGACGACCAAGTCCGTGGACGGCACCTCGCTCACCGGCTGGTTCACCGAGGACTTCACGCTCGCCGAGCTGAAGACGCTGCGCGCCAAGGAGCGCATCCCGGGCACCCGCCAGCGCAACACCCTCTACGACGGCCGCTGGGACGTCCCCACCCTCGAAGAGGTCTTCCGCTGGGCGGAGAAGGAGGGCCGCAAGCGCGGAAAGCCGATCTGGCTGCACATCGAGACCAAGCACCCCACGTACTTCCGCAAGCTGGGCCTCGGCCTTGAAGAGCCGCTCGCCAAGCTCCTGCGCCGCTACGGCCGGCACACGAAGAACTCGCCCACCTTCCTGCAGTCCTTCGAGCCCAGCAGCATCCAGCGGCTGGCCAAGCTGGTCTCGGCGCCGCGCGTCGTGCTCCTGTCCGGCGCGAACTCCCGCCCCTGGGACTTCGTCGAGGCGGGCGACCCGCGCACCGTCGCCGACCTGATCAAGCCCGAGGGGCTGCGGTGGATGGCGCGCTTCGCGCAGGGCATCGGCCCGACCCTCGACCTGATCATCCCCAGGAAGGCCGACGGCAGCCTCGGCACCCCGACCACGCTCGTCAAGGACGCCCACGCGGCGGACCTGATCCTGCACCCGTACACGATGCGCAACGAGAACACCTTCCTGCCCGCGAACTTCAGGAAGGGCACCGACCCGGCCGCCTACGGGGACGCCTTCGGAGCCTTCAAGACCTACTTCGAGACGGGCATCGACGGCATCTTCTCCGACAACCCGGACACCGCCCTGCTCGCCGCCGCCGACTTCGTCAACCGGTGAGCCGCAGGCCCCGGTTGGGGTGAGACACGGCCGCTCCGGAAACCCGGCGCCGGAGCGGCCGCGTCCCGCCGTGCATGACGTACGACCTCATCCCCGCGCTCATCCCCACCCTGCGCCCGCTGCTCGCCGCCGAGGCGTCCGCGGAGGCGCTGGGCTCGGGCACCGACCCCGGCGACCTCGAACAGGCCGTCTGGCTGCGCCTGTTGGAGCGCGTGGAGTCCGAAGGGCCGCCCGCCGACCCGGCGCTGTGGCTGCGCGGCGCCGTCCAGGCCGAGGCGCGCCGCACCCGGCGTACGAGCCGACGGGAAGCGGCGTACGCGGCCGAGCCCGCCGACGCCGCCGAGCGCGGCCCCGAACAGCGTGCCCTGACCGCCGACCGGGACCGCGCGCTGCACGCCGCGGTGCGCAGACTGCCCGGACGCTGCCCCCGCCTCATGGCCGCACTGCTGTCCCCCGAAGACCTCACCTACCGAGAAATCGCAGGAGAGTTGGGAATGTCACAGGGGAGTCTGGGGCCGGAACGTTCCCGTTGCCTGGGATGCCTGCGCAGAATGCTGGCGGCGGAGGTTGCGGCTCCAACCCCGAGGGGAATGGAGCGTTAGACAACCGGTGGAGCAGGTGAGCGGGAGGCATGCACACATGGGCATGAGCGTGACCATCTCGGAGGCGGCGGCCGACGACCAGGACGCCGCCGAACAGATCCTCAAACTGCAGTACCTCTGCTACCAGAGCGAGGCCGAGCTCTACGGCGACTACTCGATCGAGCCGCTGACCCAGTCCCTCGACTCCCTCAGGGCGGAACTGGCCGCGGGCACCGCCCTGGTGGCCCGCCTCGGCGACGAGGTGGTGGCCTCCGTGCGCGGCACGGTCGACGCCGACGGCACGGCCCGCATCGGCAAACTCATCGTCCACCCCCGCATGCAGCGGCACGGCCTGGGCGGCCGCCTCCTCGACGCGATCGAACGCCACCTCGGCGCGGACGGCACCGCGAAGTCCTTCGAACTCTTCACCGGCCACCGCAGCGAACAGAACCTCCAGCTGTACCGCAAGCACGGCTACGCGCAGGTCAGGACCCAGCGCGTCGACGACCGGCTCACCGTCGTGACCCTCGCCAAGGAGGCGGACGCCAGCGGCGAGAGCGTGTCCCACATCACCTTGACGGCCTGATCGCGTAAGCCCGGTGGCGAGGGCTCAGTGCGTCGCGCGCCGAGCCTTCGCCAGCCAGAAGATCGCCGTCACCGGCAGGATCACCGGGATGAAGAGGTAGCCCATCCCGAAGTCCGACCACACCGTGGCGTCGGGGAAGGCGGACGGCTCCACGAGCGTCCAGGTGCCCACGCCGAGCACGCCGACCAGCTCGGCGGCGCAGCACACCAGCGCCGCCGTGCGGGCCGTGCTCCCGCCGCGCACCAGCGAGTACGTGATGAAGCCGTAGACGAGGCCCGCGAGCGCGGAGAGCGAGTACGCGAGCGGGGCCTTGTCGAAGTCCGTGGAGATCTGCACGGCCGAGCGGGACACCGCGCCGACGACCATCACGCCGTACAGCCACACCAGCAGGATGCCCGGGCCGCTGATCAGCTTCTGGCGGGTGTCGCGGGTGTCGCGGGTCTCGTGGGACTTGTGGGGCTCGCTCTCTTCGGTCACCGTCACCTCAGCCTCCCCAGATGTCGTAGAGCCGTACTTCGAGCACCGCGAGCACCACGCCGCCCGCGGCCACCGTCAGGGAGCCCCAGCGGCTGCGCTCGGCGAGCGACATGAAGCCCGCCGCGGGGACGCACGCGAAAGCGCCGATCAGATACGCCACGAAGATCACCGTGCCCTGCTCCGCGTGCTCGCCGCGGGCGAGCTGGACGATGCCGGCGACCAGCTGGACGGCGGCCAGCAGAGTCACCACGCCCATGCCGATGAAGTGCCAGTCCTTGGTCGGCTGGTCGCGGTACGCGGCGAAACCGCACCAGGCGGCGAGGGCGAGCGCGGCCACCGAGGTCGCGATCGTCAGGGCAACAAGCATGCCCGTGACTTTATTACGGGGCCTTCGGCCCGCCGCGTCCGGCCCTCGGCCCCCGGCACCGCCCACGGGAGCGCCCCGTACGCTCGATGCCCATGAAGATCCATGCTGACGCGCTCCTGTTCGACAACGACGGCACCCTCGTCTCCTCCCTGGAGTCGGTGTACCGCTGCTGGACGCGATGGGCGCGGGAGTACGGGATCACCGCCGAGGAATTCGGCCGGGTCGAGCTGCACGGGCGCCCCGCCGCCGAGATAGCCGCCGACCTGCTGCCCGCGGACAAGGTCGCCGAGGCCGTCGCCCGCATCGAGGAGCTGGAGGTCTCCGACGTGACGGGCGGCGTCGTGCTGCTGCCCGGTACGCGTGAGCTCCTGGACTCCCTGCCGATGGACCGCTGGGCCGTGGTGACCTCCGCGACCCGCGTCCTCGCCGAGGCCAGGCTCGCCGAGGTCGGCATCCGCCCCGGCCTCGTCATAGCCGCCGACGACATCACGCACGGCAAGCCCGATCCGGAGCCCTACCTCCTCGCGGCCGGGAAGCTCGGCGCCGACCCCGCGCGCTGCGTCGTTTTCGAGGACGCGCCGGCCGGGCTGCAGGCGGGGCGGGCCGCCGGCATGACCACCGTGGCGTTGGCCACAACGCACGACGCCTCCGAGCTCTCCGCCGACGTCGTCGTCAAGGACCTCTCCGCCGTGTCCGCGCAGGCCACGGCGGGCGGCGTGGAGATCGTGACCGCCGGCTGAACCGTCAGGCCGGGGCGTCCGGCGCCGTCCCACCGCTGTCCGCAATGCGGACAGCGGTGGCGGACGCCGACCTCACGCGTGTTTTACTTGGGCCCATGACCACGACGAGCAGCCGCACCCTTGCGACCGAGGCGATCACGACGCCCGGTGCTCGTTGTATGTGTCGAATGTGCGCCTTCTGAGGGCCCCCGCACCACCTCTGAGCCTCGCGCCCCGAAGCGAAGCCGCTGTGCCGCACTCCTGATCGACGTACTCCATGAACTCCATCCCGATGAATCCCATGGAGTCGACAAGTCGACGTAGGAGGCGAGCCGGCCCCGCGCACACGTCCTCCGGTTCCACCGCACCACCACCGCGAGAACCGTGCCGCGTTCCGAACGAATGCCCCGTGCCCGGCGCATCCCGCGCCGCGCACTCGACAGTGACGGAAACCCCTGTGATCACCACTTCCGGCCTCACCAAGGTCTACCGCTCACGCGGTCGTGAAGTAACCGCCCTCGACGGAGTCGACCTGCACGTCCGCGAGGGCGAGGTGTACGGCGTCATCGGCCAGTCCGGCGCCGGCAAGTCCTCCCTGATCCGCTGCGTCAACCTCCTGGAGCGCCCCACCTCCGGCACCGTGACCGTCGCCGGCCAGGACCTCACCGCCCTGGCGGGACGCGGTCCGCGCGCGGGCAAGGAGCTGCGTCAGGCCCGCAGCCGCATCGGCATGGTCTTCCAGCACTTCAACCTGCTGTCCTCCAGGACCGTGCAGGACAACGTCGAGCTGCCCCTGGAGATCCTCGGCCTCTCCGGCCAGGAGCGCTCCCGCAAGGCCCTCGAACTCCTCGACCTCGTCGGCCTCGCCGACAAGGCCAGGTCCTACCCGGCCCAGCTCTCCGGCGGCCAGAAGCAGCGCGTCGGCATCGCCCGCGCCCTGGCCGGCGACCCGAAGGTGCTGCTCTCCGACGAGGCGACCAGCGCCCTCGACCCCGAGACCACCCGCTCCATCCTCCAGCTCCTGCGCGACCTCAACCGGCAGCTCGGCCTGACCGTCCTGCTCATCACGCACGAGATGGACGTCGTCAAGAGCGTCTGCGACTCCGCCGCCCTCATGGAGCGCGGACAGATCATCGAGTCGGGCACCGTCAGCGAGCTCCTCGCGACGCCCGGCTCCGAGCTCGCCGCCGCGCTCTTCCCGGTCAGCGGCGAGGCCACGGGCGCCGACCGCACCGTCGTCGACGTGACCTTCCACGGCGAGGCCGCCACCCAGCCGGTCATCTCCCAGCTGTCGCGCACGTACAACATCGACATCTCGATCCTCGGCGCCGCGATGGACACCGTCGCGGGCAAGCAGGTCGGCCGCATGCGCATCGAGCTGCCAGGCCGCTTCGAGGAGAACGTCGTCCCGATCGGCTTCCTGCGCGAGCAGGGGCTGCAGGTCGACATCGCGGGCGAAGACGCCGCGCCCACGCCGAAGGACGCGACGCTGCTGGTCAAGGAAGGTGCCAAGTGACCTGGTCGGAGATGCAGCCCCTGCTGGAGCAGGCCTGTTGGGACACCCTCTACATGGTGGGCTGGTCGACGCTGATAGCCGTCGTCGCCGGGCTGCCGCTCGGTGTCCTGCTCGTCCTCACCGAGCGCGGCGGGCTGCTGCAGAACGCCCTCCTCAACAAGGTGATCGGGCAGATCGTGAACATCGCGCGCTCGATGCCCTTCATCATCCTGATGGTCGCCCTGATGGGGTTCACGCGCTGGATCACCGGCACCACGATCGGCCGCGACGCCGCACTCGTGCCGCTGGCCATCGGCGCCATCCCGTTCTTCGCGCGCCTGGTGGAGACCTCCATCCGTGAGGTCGACGGCGGGCTCGTCGAGGCCGTGCAGTCGATGGGCGGCTCCACCTGGACCGTCGTACGCAAGGTCCTCGTCCCGGAGTCGCTGCCCTCGCTGATCTCGGGCGCCACCACCACGATCGTCGCGCTCATCGGCTACTCCGCCATGGCGGGCACCGTCGGCGGCGGCGGCCTCGGCGACCTCGCCCTGCGCTACGGCTACCAGCGCTTCGAGACCGAGCTCATGTGGATCACCGTGGCGATCCTCGCCGTGGTCATCTCGATCATCCAGTTCGTCGGCGACTACGCGGCCCGCAGGCTGCACAAGCGCGGCGGCGGCTCCGGCCGGCTGCCGCTCTTCCGGCCGCTGCGGGGCGCGGTGCCCTCCGCCGTGACCGCCGAGTCGACCACGAAGACCGGCTGACCGGGAGAACCGGCCGCCGGGCGTCACCGCAGACTTCCCCGCGCACCACCACCGCGGGGCTGCACCACCCATGGAGAAAGGCACTTTTCGTGCGTAACACCGCCAAGATCACCACCGCTGTCCTCGCCGCCGGAGCCCTCACCCTCGGGCTCTCCGGCTGCGGCTCCGACAAGGGCTCCGACAAGGACGGCCCGCTCGTCGTCGCCGCGACCGCCACGCCGCAGGGCGAGATCCTGGACTTCGTCCAGAAGAACCTCGCCAAGAAGGCCGGCCTCGACCTTGAGGTGAAGGAATTCACCGACTACATCACGCCGAACACCGCCGTGGAACAGGGCGAGGTCTTCGCGAACTACTTCCAGCACAAGCCGTACCTGGACGACTTCAACAAGAAGCGCGGCACCGACATCGTGCCCGTCCCGGGAGCCACGGTTCACCTGGAGCCGCTCGGCGTCTACTCGCAGAAGGTCAAGAAGCTCGGTGAGCTGAAGAACGGCGCCACCGTCGCCATTCCGAACGACACCACCAACGAGGCCCGCGCGCTCAAGCTCCTCGCGGACAACGGCATCATCGAGCTGAAGAAGGGCGTGGGCTACGAGGCCACCCCCAAGGACATCGCCAAGAACCCCAAGAACATCAAGTTCAAGGAGCTTGAGGCCCCCACGGTGCCCCGCACCCTGGCCGACGTCGACGCCGCGGTGATCAACGGCAACTACGCCCTGGAGGCCAAGCCCGCGCTCAGCCCCGCCAAGGACGCCATCGCCGCCGAGCCCGCCAAGGGCAACCCCTACGGCAACTTCCTCGCCGTCAAGAAGGGCGACGAGGACGACCCGCGCGTGAAGAAGCTCGCCAAGCTCCTCACCTCGCCCGAGGTCAAGAAGTTCATCGAGGACAAGTACGACGGCGCCGTCGTCGCGGCGTTCTGATCATGCGTACGTCCGCCATCGCCGCCGCGGCGGGGGCCCTGACCCTCGCGCTGGGCCTCACCGCGTGCGGCGCGGACACCGGGAACGACGGCGAGCTCGTGGTCGGCGCCACCCCGACGCCGGCCGGCGAGGTCCTCGCGTACATCCAGCAGAACCTCGCGAAGAAGGAGGGCCTCGACCTACGGATCACGGAGTTCACGGACTACGTCACGCCGAACACCGCGCTCCAGGAGGGCTCCCTCGACGCCAACCTGTACCAGCACACCCCGTACCTCGAAGACTTCAACAAGTCGAAGAACGCGGACCTGGTACCGGTCACCGAGGTGTACCTGCCCCCGATGGGCGTGTACGCGAAGGAGACCAAGGACCTCACCCGGCTCCCCGAAGGTGCCACCGTGGGCGTCCCGAACGACACGACCAACGAGGGCCGGGCGCTCCAACTGCTCGCCTCCAAGGGCCTCATCGGGCTGAAGAAGGGCGTCGGCGGCACCGCCACGCCCGAGGACATCACGTCCAACCCGAAGAAGCTCACCGTCAAGCCGCTCGAACCGGCGCAGCTGCCGCGCTCCCTCGACGACCTCGACGCGGCGGTCATCAACAACAACTACGCGCTCGACGCGAAGCTCAGCCCCAAGAAGGACGCCATCCTCCTTGAGTCCCCGAAGAGCAACCCCTACAACAACGTCCTCGCCGTCAAGAAGGGCGACGAGGACGACCCGCGGGTCAGGAAGCTGGCGAAACTGCTGACTTCGCCCGAGGTGAAGAGGTTCATCGAGGACAAGTACAGGGGCTCCGTGCTGCCCGTCGAGGCGGGCTGAACGGCCTCACGCGCGCGTGCCGCCCACGGGGTCCTCCTCCACACCGGGAGAGGACCCCGTGGTGCGTCTGCGCCCGCACATGCTGCATGCTGGGCACTTCAGAAGGCCGAAAGGTGAAGGTCCTTCAGGTCTATGAAGGTTACGGAGCGGCGCATGACTACAGCCTCCTCGGGCACATCGGGCACGTCGGGCTCGGCCGGTTTCCCCGACATCTCCATCAGCACGGAGCGGCTGGTGCTGCGCCCCCTCGAAGAGGCGGACGTCCCCGCGTACGCGGAGATGATGAACGACGAGCAGGTCACTGCCTGGACCTCCGTGCCCGAGCCCTTCACCGAGGCCGACGCCCGCGACTGGATCACCCGGCTGGCCCCCGCCGAGCGCGCCGAGGCCCGCGGCATCGTCCTGGCCGTCACCGAATTCCTCACCCAGCGCCTCGTCGGCATCATCCAACTCAAGTGCACCGACTGGCGCGTGCGCTCCACCGAACTGAACTACGTCGTGGCCCCCTGGGCCCGCGGCGAGGGCTACGCGTCGGAGGCGGCGCTCGCCACCGCCCAATGGCTGTTCCACGACCAGAAGTTCGAACGTATCGAACTGCGCACCGCCGCCGACAACACCGCCGCCCAGCAGGTCGCGCAGAAGATCGGCTGCATCAGCGAGGGCGTCCTGCGCGGCGCCTGGATAGCGCGCACGCGCAACGGCGGCGACCCCTTCGGCGGCTGGCTGCAGGTGCGCACCGACCTCATCGTGTGGAGCCTCCTCCCCGAAGACCTCGAAGGCGTCTCCGAAAGCCTCGCCGACAGCGGCTTCTCGGCCTTCTCCGACTGGAACTGACCCCGCTTCCAGCAGGTAGGCTCGCCCATGGCCGCGTGCCCGGCTGTCCCCACCGCAGCCGCCACCCCGCACTGACGACCCGCGAGAACCCAGGAGACAGACCAAGATGGCCGACCGGGTCACGGTGATCGGCTGGGACGGCACGCCGCTGACCGCGGCGGCGCGCTCCGCGCTCGGCGCGGCGACGCTCGTGGCGGGCGCCGCCCACCACCTGGCGCTCGACGAGCTCCCCGCCCGCGCCGAACGGATCCGCCTCGGCAGCGTCGCCCTCGCCGCCCGCCGCATCGCCGCCCACCGCGGCACCGCCGTCGTCCTCGCCGACGGCGACCCCGGCTTCTTCGGCGTCGTACGCACCCTGCGCGCCCCGGAATTCGGCCTCGAAGTCGAAGTGGTGCCCGCCGTCTCCTCCGTCGCCCAGGCCTTCGCCCGCGCCGGCATGCCCTGGGACGACGCCGAGGTCGTGGTCGCCCACCGCCGCACCCTGCGCCGCGCCGTCAACGTCTGCCGCGCCCACCCCAAGGTCGCCGTCCTCACCTCGCCCGGCGCGGGCCCCGCGGAGCTCGGCCTGCTGCTCCAGGGCGTCCACCGCACCTTCGTGATCTGCGAGGAGCTCGGCACCGAACGCGAGCAGGTCTCCGTCGTCACCTCCGACAACGCAGCCGACCACACCTGGCGCGACCCGAACGTCGTCATCGTCATCGGCGGCACCGCCGCGGCCGCCGACACCGGCTGGATCATGGGGCGCGAACCGGCCCGCGGCGCACGAGGCTGGGCGCTGCCCGCCGCGGAGTACGGCGGCGACATCTGGCTCGGCGAGGGGGAGAACGACCGGCTGCGGGCGGCCCAACTCGCGCGCCTCGGGCCGCGCCTCGGGGACCTCGTCTGGGACATCGGCTGCGGCAGCGGCGCCTTCACCGCGGAGGCGGCGCGCTTCGGCGCCGCCGTGATCGCCGTCGACCGCGACCCCGACGCCCTCGGCCGCACGACGGCGGCCGTCCGCCGCTTCGGCGTCCAGGCGCAGACCGTGCACGGCGTCGCCCCGCACATCCTCGAAGACCTGCCCGAACCCGATGTCGTACGCGTCGGGGGCGGGGGAGCCGCGGTGGTCTCGGCGGTCGCCGACCGCCGGCCGGAGCGCATCGTGACGCACGCCGCGACACGCGACGCCGCCGAACTCATCGGCAGGGACCTGAGCGAGCACGGATACACCGTGGAGTGCGCTCTCCTGCAGTCCGTGGAACTCGACACCCGGGGCTGGCGCGAAGAGAAGCGGACGGTGGCGTTCCTGCTCTCGGGGCGGCTGCCCGACCGCTCCCCGTGACCCTGCCGACACAGAGTGCGGGGTAGGCTGGCCGATTGTTGTACTGCACCCGGGCGCCCAGCGGTTCGCTGGTCGATCCCCGGAAAGCCCGCCCGTTTTCGGGGGGTGTGTGGTACGGCATGACCGGAGGACGCGCAACGTGGCGCAGTCCACAGCGGGCCGTGGCCGATCAAGCTGCCACGGCGGCGGACCGACAGGGACAATGCCTGTTGTCCGGCGCGCGGTTCGTGCCGCGGGGCGCGCACGCTCGTTGAGGATGACGGGCGGTTGGTGCGCCGCTCCGGGCGATGGGGCCGCCCCGGCCGAAGGCCGGGGGGCGGCCGAAGAAGCACTAACCGATGGGCGAGGGGTTACGCATGACCGACACCGGCCAGGTCCCGGGTGAGGGACTGCCGGAGGGCGCAGGCAACGGTGTGCCTTCCGGGCCCGTGCAGGGCATGGAAGCACAGCAGCCGGGCGTCTCCGCGCAGGGCACGCGTCCCTTCGCCGATGCGGCCGCCGCGGCTGACCCCGCCGACCCCGCTGCTCCCGCCGCCCCCTCCGACTTCGCCGAGCATCCCGCCGACGACGACGACCTGCTGCTGATGCCGGGCGCGCAGGGCGCGTGGAGCGAGGGTCAGACGGCGGTTCCGGGGCACACCGGGGCCGTCCACGCCGTCCACCAGCCCGGGCCGCACGAGACGTCGGGCCGGGACAGCGGTTCGGTCGACCTGACCGGCGTCCGCATGCCCGGCGCCACGCCCGCCGCGTCCCACCCGGGCCCCGCCCGCCGCCCGCTGCACCACGGCCCCTCGGGCCCGGTCGTGCCGGACAGCACGGGCAGCCCGGTGCGTTCGCTCGCCGACCGGGGCCCCGCGGGCGCCCCGGCAGCGCAGCAGCACTCCGTGCCGGTACGCCAGGCGGGACCGCCGACCACCGGCCCCGAGTATCTCGACATTCCGCGGGACGACGCGGGGCTGCCGGGTCCGCAGCTGGGCGAGATCCAGCCGCAGGGAGCCGCGCCGTGGGCCCCCGAGGGCGCGGGCGCCTATTCCGCGCCAGCAGAAACGGTCGTCCCAGAGGCCGCGGGCGCAACAGCCGCCACGGCGGCAACGGGTGTCACAGCTGTAACGCCTGCACCGGAGTCCCCGGAGGCGGATGTTCCGGCTCCGCAGCTGCCCGAGGCGACCGAGGTGCATGAGGCACCTGAGGTGCCCGAGGCATCCGAGACCCCCGTGGCGGCCGAAGCGCCCGCGGCCCCCCAGCCCTCCGTGTTCCCGCAGGCCGCGGACGCCGGGGACGGCGCTCCGGGCGAGGCCGCCCCCATGGCGCAGCACGCCGCCGAGCTCGGCCAGGCTCCGGTGGAGGAACAGCAGTTCCCCATGGCGCAGCAGCAGTTCCCGGTGGCGGAGCAGCAGTTCCCGCCGGCCGCGCAACAGCTTCCGGCGGAGGAGCAGCCCGCGTTCGTGCAGGGCGTGCCCGCCGCCGTCGGCCAGTCCACGTTCGCCGTCGCCTCCGCCCAGCCATGGGAGAGCGCCCAGGCCCCGCACGCCGAAGAGGCGGCTCAGGCCGGCTTCGCTCCCGAGGCGCGGCATGCCGCGCCGGACCCGCACAGCCCTGAGCCCCGGATGCCGCAGGAGCCCGCGCCCATCGGCCAGTTCGTGCCGGTCGAAGGCACGGTCCCGACCACGCCCCACCTGGCGCCGACGCCTCCGCACCCCGTGGTCGTCCCCCAGGAGGACCAGGCCGCCGAGACCCGTCCCGTCCAGGAGGACACCGCTCCGCAGGCCCCCGCCCCGGAGTTCCCCGCGGACCCGGCCGACGGTGCCCCCGTCCCCGTACCGCCCCTGGAGGTCGCGGAAGCCGCGGCACCCGAGGCCATGACCGCCGAGCCCTCGGCCGCCGCCGAGCAGACGGCTCACGAAGCGCCGATCGTTCACACAGCGCCGGCAGCTCACGCAGCGCCGGCAGCCGCCGAAGAGCAGGCAGCCCCCGAGGAACCGGCAGCCGCCGAAGCGAGACCCGAGGCAGCGGGGCAGCCCGCCGTCACCGTGCCCGGCCCGCGCGACGGCGCCCAGCCCACGGCGGCACCCGCCGCAGAGCCGACCGGCGCGCCGGAAGCGGCCGTCCAGCAGAGCGATGTGCCCGAAGCGGCCCCCCAGCAGAGCGACGAGAGCCCGACGGGCGAGGCACCGGCCGAGCCCGTGCGGACCCCCCAGGTCCCGCCCGCCCCCACTGTGCCCCGTATTGTCTCCTCTGCGGCGGCTCCGACCGAGTTCCCGGCCGCGCCCGAGACGGCCGACCCGGCCGACGAGTTGGACGAGGCCGACGAAGTCATCTCGTTCGAACCGATCGAAGCGAACGAAGTGACCGAAGTGGCCGAAGCACCCGAGATGGCCGAAGCGCCTGAAGCACCCGCCCCCGCGCCCGAGACGGCCGAGGCCCCCGAGGCACTCGCGCCCGTCGCCGCGCAGGAAGCCCCCGAAGCTGAGGCGCCCGTCGCCGAAGCACACGCCGTCGCGGCCCCGGCAATGGCCGTGGCGGAGACGGCGGAGGCCCCGGAGCCCCTGATCGTGGTGGAGCCGACCGCCGACCCGGCCGAGCCCGCGATGTCGCCCGGCACCGCCGCTCCCGGCTACGCCGACGCCGAGCGCGAGGCCGTCCTGCGCGTCATGCGCGAGCGCCGCGACATCCGCAACGGCTTCCGTTCGGACCCGATCCCGCACGAGGTGCTGCTGCGCGTCCTGGAGGCGGCCCACACGGCGCCCTCCGTGGGCCACTCCCAGCCCTGGGACTTCGTCGTCATCAAGTCCGCCGACACCCGGCGCAGCATGCACGAACTGGCCATGCGCCAGCGCGACGCGTACGCCAAGTCCCTCCCCAAGGGCCGCGCGAAGCAGTTCAAGGAACTGAAGATCGAGGCCATCCTCGACACCCCGGTGAACATCGTCGTCACCGCCGACCCCACCCGCGGCGGCCGCCACACCCTCGGTCGGCACACCCAGCCGCAGATGGCCCCGTATTCCTCGGCGCTCGCCGTCGAGAACCTCTGGCTCGCCGCCCGCGCCGAAGGCCTCGGCGTCGGCTGGGTCAGCTTCTTCGACGAGCGCGAGATGGTCCGCGCCCTCGGCCTGCCCGAGCACCTCGAAGTCGTCGCGTACCTCTGCGTGGGTTACGTCGACGAGTTCCCGGACGAGCCCGAGCTGATGCAGGCGGGCTGGTCCAAGCGCCGCCCGCTGTCCTGGGTCGTCCACGAGGAGACGTACGGCCGGCGCGCGCTGCCCGG
The DNA here is from genome assembly GCF_040654255.1 of Streptomyces sp. NPDC050732. Lineage (NCBI taxonomy): Bacteria > Bacillati > Actinomycetota > Actinomycetes > Kitasatosporales > Streptomycetaceae > Streptomyces > Streptomyces sp. NPDC050732. The sequence goes on along the minus strand of NZ_JBFAHP010000017.1, from coordinate 13,671 downwards.
CGAGGACCCGCACGACCTGCTCGCCGAGACCGTCGCCAACATCCGCCCGCTGGACGCCAAGGCGCTCGGCGAGGCGTGGGAACGCCAGAAGCGCATGACCAAGCCGCCGGGCGCGCTCGGCATGCTGGAGATCATCTCCGCCCAGCTCTCCGGCCTCTCCCGGATGTGCCCGCCGCCGATCCCGGAGCCCGCGGCCGTCGCGATCTTCGCGGGCGACCACGGCGTGCACGCCCAGGGCGTCACCGCCTGGCCCCAGGAGGTGACCGCGCAGATGGTCGCCAACTTCCTCGGCGGCGGCGCGGTCTGCAACGCCTTCGCCAACCAGGTGGGCGCCGAGGTCTGCGTCATCGACGTGGGCGTGGCGAGCGAACTGCCCGCCACCCCGGGCCTGCTGCCCCGCAAGGTCCGCGCGGGCACCGCCGACATGACGACCGGCCCCGCCCTGACCCGTGAGGAGGTCAAGGCGGCGATCGAGGTCGGCATCGAGACGGCCCGCGACCTGGTGGCCGCCGGCAACAAGGCGCTCCTCACCGGTGAGATGGGCATCGCGAACACGACCGCGTCCGCGGCCCTCATCTCCGTCTACACCGAGGTGGACCCCGCCGAGGTCACCGGCCGCGGCACGGGCATCAACGACGAGATGCACAGCCGCAAGGTCGAGGTGGTCCGCCGCGCCCTGGACCTCCACCAGCCCGACCCGGCGGACCCGATCGGCGTCCTCGCGGCGATCGGCGGCCTGGAGCACGCGGCCATGGTCGGCCTGCTGCTTGGCGGCGCCTCCCTGCGTACGCCCGTCATCCTGGACGGCGTCAGCGCCGGCGCCGCGGCCCTGGTCGCCCGCGCCATCGCCCCCGAGGTCCTCGCGGCCTGCATCGCGGGCCACCGCAGCGCGGAGCCCGGCCATGTGGCGGCCCTGAACAAGCTGGGCCTGCGCCCCCTGGTCGACCTGGACCTCCGCCTCGGCGAGGGCACGGGCGCGCTCCTGGCCCTGCCGGTCGTCCAGAGCGCGGCCCGCGCGATGCACGAGGTGGCCACGTTCGACTCGGCCGGCGTCACCGAGAAGTAGAAGCAGCCGTCCAGGGGCGAAGCCCCCGTTTTCGGTACCGGGGCGGGGCTGGGGGAGACCTCCGGCCCCGCCCCCGCCATACTGAACCCGCACGTCAAGCAGCCGCTCCAGCGCAGCAGCGGTAGCGCACCACGAAGACTCCGCCCGCACGAGGAGCCCCAGAGCCATGGCCGATAACCCCGCCTACCCCGTAGGTCTCCGCCTCGCGGGACGCCGCGTCGTCGTCCTCGGTGGCGGCCAGGTGGCCCAGCGCCGCCTTCCGGCGCTGATCAAGGCAGGTGCCGACGTCCTCCTCGTCTCTCCCTCGGCGACGCCGTCCGTGGAGGCCATGGCGGACGCGGGCGAGATCACCTGGACCAGGCGCCGTTACGAGGAAGGCGACCTCCAGGACGCCTGGTACGCCCTGATCGCCACCAGCGACGCCGAGGCGAACACCCGTGCCTCCGCCGAGGCCGAGCGGCAGCGTGTCTGGTGCGTGCGCTCCGACGACGCGGAGGCGGCCACCGCCTGGACCCCGGCCACCGGCCGCTCCGAGGGCGTCACCGTGGCGGTCCTCTCCAGCGACGTCCACGACCGCGACCCGCGCCGCACCGCCGCCATCCGCGACGCGGTCGTCGAGGGCCTGCGCGACGGCAGCCTCGTCGCCCCGCACCTGCGCACCAGGACCCCCGGCGTGGCCCTGGTCGGCGGCGGCCCCGGCGACCCCGACCTGATCACGGTCCGCGGCCGGCGCCTGCTCGCCGCCGCGGACGTTGTCATCGCCGACCGCCTCGGCCCCCGCGACCTCCTCGACGAGCTGCCGCCGCACGTCGAGGTCATCGACGCCGCGAAGATCCCGTACGGCCGCTTCATGGCGCAGGAGGCGATCAACAACGCGCTGATCGAGCACGCCAAGCAGGGCAAGGCCGTCGTCCGCCTCAAGGGCGGCGACCCCTACGTCTACGGCCGCGGCATGGAGGAGCTCCAGGCGCTCGCCGAAGCGGGCATCACCTGCACCGTCGTACCCGGCATCTCCAGCTCGATCTCCGTCCCCTCGGCCGCCGGCATCCCCGTCACCCACCGCGGTGTCGCCCACGAGTTCACGGTGGTCAGCGGCCACGTGGCCCCGGACGACGAGCGCTCCCTGGTCGACTGGCAGTCCCTGGCCAAGCTGCGCGGCACCCTGGTGATCCTCATGGGCGTCGACAAGATCGGCAGGATCGCGGAGGCCCTGATCGCCCACGGGAAGAAGGCCGACACCCCGCTCGCCCTGATCCAGGAGGGCACGACGGCCGCCCAGCGCCGCGTCGACGCGACACTCGGCACCGTCGCCGACGCGGTCCGCACCCACGAGGTGAAGCCCCCGGCCGTCATCGTCATCGGCGACGTGGTGAAGGTCGGCCCCGAGCCCCTCGCGTAACCCGCCCCGCCCACCTCCACGTAACCAGCGGTAACGGAACCCGTCCGGAGCCGTTGGCACCACACCCAGGACAAGGCAGTATCACCCTGTGGCTGATCTCATCACCGTCGACGACCCCGACGACCCACGCGTGCGCGACTACACAGGCCTGACCGACGTCGAGCTGCGCCGCAAGCGTGAACCGGCCGAGGGCCTGTTCATCGCGGAGGGCGAGAAGGTCATCAGACGGGCCAAGGACGCCGGGTACGAGATGCGCTCGATGCTGCTCTCGGCCAAGTGGGTCGACGTCATGCGCGACGTCATCGACGAACTCCCCGCGCCGGTGTACGCGGTCAGCCCCGACCTCGCCGAGCGGGTCACCGGCTACCATGTGCACCGCGGCGCCCTCGCCTCCATGCAGCGCAAGCCGCTGCCCACCGCCGACGAGCTCCTCGCGACCACCCGCCGCGTGGTCGTCATGGAAGCGGTCAACGACCACACCAACATCGGCGCCATCTTCCGCTCGGCGGCGGCGCTCGGCATGGACGCCGTCCTGCTCTCCCCGGACTGCGCGGACCCGCTCTACCGACGCTCGGTCAAGGTCTCGATGGGCGCCGTCTTCTCGGTCCCGTACGCCCGCCTGGAGTCCTGGCCCAAGGGCCTTGAGGGCGTCCGCGAGGCGGGCTTCAACCTCCTCGCGCTCACCCCCGACGAGAAGGCCACGTCGCTGGACGAGGTGGCACCGCACCGCATGGACCGTGTCGCGCTGATGCTCGGCGCGGAGGGCGAAGGACTCTCCACCCAGGCGCTGGTCGCCGCCGACGAATGGGTGCGCATCCCGATGGCCCACGGCGTGGACTCGCTCAACGTGGGCGCGGCGGCGGCGGTCGCGTTCTACGCGGTGGCGACGGGCCGCCCGCGGCTCTGACGGGACGGACGCGCTCAGCTGCGGACGCCGCCCCCGGGCCCGCCCGGCGGACGGTATGACTGCGTCTGCGTCTGTGCCTGCTTCTGCTGGTGTACGTCCGTGTCGCCGAGGCTCCGCGCGGGCCCCTGGCACCCCTGGGCCGCCGCGATGCCGAGCGCGACCAGCAGCGTCACGACGACGAACACGGTGAGCCGCTGCCGCAGCAGCCGCGGATTGGCGGGCATCCGACGGCCCGTACCCGTGGTGCGCGGGCCCGTGCGCGGCCCCTGGCGCCCGGTGCCGCTGCGGGGGGCGGGCCTGCCGCCGGAACGGGTGGTGTTGCGGGGCCCGGCGGGCCGGGAGCCGGACCGCGGCGCGGCCGGGCGGGACGAGCCGGTCCTGGCCGGCCCCGACCGGGGCGGGGGAGTGGCGCCCGGGGCGGCCCGCCGCTGGGTGCGCTCGTCCAGGTAGCTCTCGGCGAGCCTGCCGGTCGGCCGGTCGTGGTCCTGCCGCGGCGCGGGCGGCCGCGCCTCGCCGATCCCCTGGGCCTCGCGGGCGGCGATCTCCTTCAGCCGCAGCGACAGTTGGAGCGTGCTGGGCCGCTCCTCCGGGTCCTTGGCGAGACAGGCCCTGATGAGCGGCGCGAGCGCGTCGGGCACGCCGTGCAGCTGCGCCTCCTCGTGCACCACGCGGTAGAGCATGACCTCGGAACTGCCGTGGCCGAAGGGCGAGTCCGCCATGCCCGCGTACGCGAGCGTGGCGCCGAGCGCGAAGACGTCGGTGGCGGGGGTGACGGCCGCGCCGCGCACCTGTTCGGGGGCGAGGAAGCCGGGGGAGCCCACGGCGGTCCCGACATGCGTCAGCGTCGAGGCGCCGGTGGCCCACGCGATACCGAAGTCGATGATCCGCGGCCCCTTCGGGGACAGCAGGATGTTGGACGGCTTGAGGTCCCGGTGCACGACACCGGCCTCGTGCACCGCCACGAGCCCTTCGGCGAGCGCCGAGCCGACCACCGCGACATCCGCTGCGGAGAGCGGTCCCTCGGCGGCGACCTTGTCGTGCAGCGAGGGCCCGGGGACGTACTGCGTGGCGAACCACGGCCGGTCCGCGTCGAGGTCGGCGGCGACGAGCCGCGCCGTGCAGCCGCCGCGAATACGCCGGGCGGCCGAGACCTCCCGCGCGAACCGCGACCTGAACTCCTGATCCTCCGCCAGATCGGGCCGGATCACCTTCAGGGCGACGCGCTGCCCCCTCCGGTCCGACCCCAGATAGACGACCCCCATGCCGCCGGCGCCCAGGCGCCTGTGCAGCCTGAACGAGCCGACGACACGCGGGTCCTCGCGCCGGAGCCGCATCATCGCCATGTCCATCCCCGCTACCCGGTCCGTCTGACGAGCCACAGCTTACGTTTCCGCGGCCGGGCACGTGCAGAGGCCGCGCCCTCGCGGGGCGATCGATTGTCAGTGCCGGGTGGGAAACTTGAAGAGTGGTCAGGGGGCGGGGGCCGGGCGGCGGTTGCCGTCGCCCCGTGCTCCAACCAACCGTCACTGAAGGGGGATTGATCCCGTGAAGGGTGATCGTGTGGAGATAGTCGTGGACGCCGGTGACACGACTCGGACGTACGAAGTGGTGGCGAGCAGGGCCGGTCGGCGGGTGGAGACGGCGGTCCGCAGGGGAGTGGTCGAAGTGAGCGAAGTCACCCGTAGCGGGTCTGTGGTGCGTACGGCGCGTTTCATGGCGACCCGGGTCCTGGCCCTGGTGGAGCAGCCCGTCCCCAGGGAGGACGCTTCGGAAGCCACGGCGCGTCCCTCAGGGCAGACCCTGAGTCCCCCTAAGTCCTAGGACCCCGTCGTAGGACCCCATCTCCACCCACGGGAGTACGCGCACCCCGGCCGCTCATCCTCCGGGAGGCCCGGCAATCGGTACGAGGGCATGACGCCCGGGACCCCCCGCGCGCCTAAATTTGAGGTCAAGCGGCGGGTGTAGCACTCGTCCCCCGAGGTCAGACACTCGCCGCTCCAAATCCACATCGAAGGGGTCAGGAGAGGAATCATGGCGGACACGGCACCGCGGACCATGATCCGCACGCAGGGGCGCAGGTTCTCCGCGTTCGGCGTCCGCCCGTCCGGCACGCGCCATCCCTTGGTGGCGACGGCCATGGTCCTCCCCCTGGCAGCCCTGCTCGTGGTCGTCTTCGGCGGCTGGGAGGCAGTGGTCACACAAGCGTCGTCCGTAGGCGTGATGCTGGGGCGCTGAGCGGCGCCCCGGGCCCGGAAGAGCGGTCCGGGCGGGGACATCCGGCCTTGAAACCCCGTGGGGACGGGGGTGCGGCGGACGGCAGAATGCCCGCGCAGCTGGGGAGCTGCGCGGGCATTGCCATGCCCGACACCGACCGCGAACGCGGCCCCCGGACGACGGACACGCGGACACCGGGCCCGCAGCGGCGCCCCCGGGCTACGCCCGCTCGGGTGGCGGCCCTGACCCCTCTCGTGGGGTGCCGTCAAGGTGGGTGGCGCGGCGCGTGGACGCCTGACGTGGAGGCCCGGCACGGCAGCGGCCCTTCCCGGCCCGCCCGTTCAGGCGGCGCCCCTGGCCCCGCTCACACGCTGCCGTCAAGACGGTCGGCGCGACGCGGCGCCCGGGCGGCAGGCAGGCGGACGCCCGGCACGGACACCGGGCACGCACTGGTGCTCCCGGGCTCCGCACGCTCGGGGCAGGCGCGCCCGGCCTCCGCTCGTAGGGTGCCGCCTGGGCGGTCGGAGCGTGGACGCCCGACGTGGATGCTCGGCACGTAGCTGTGCCCCCCGGCCCGCCCGCTCGGGCGGGCGCCCCCGGCCTCCGCTCATACGCTGTCGTCAAGGCGCGGCGCCACGCGGCGCCCCGTCGGTCGGTATGCAGACGTCCGACGCGGACACCCGGCCCGCAGCGGTGCCCCCGGCCCCGTCCGCTCAGGCTGCGCCCCGGGCCCCCGCCCCTGCGGTGCCGTCAAGGCGCGCAGGCAGTCGTACGCTTCGTTCGGCGACAGCACTTCGACGTACGGAAGCACGTGACCATCGCGATCCTCACCGCTCTGACCGCCAAGGCCCGTGCCGCGGCCCACCCCCGCCCCGGCGGGCCCTGCGTCTGCGGGGCCGGGGACGGGGGCGGGGTGCTTGCGGACCGGGTGGACGCCACCGTCGTTCGGCACGGCGAGCTCGTCGCGAAGGCTCACGCTCCTGAGACGGAGCCGGGTGAGCTGGCGGTGCGTCTCGGCGTGGCCGCGCGCCTCCCCGGTGTCCTGCTGGCTCCGCTGCGAACCGCCGCAGACCGGCTGCACGGGCGCCTCGTGACGTTCTGGCCCCACGGCACCCCGGTCGACCGCGACGACCCCGACGCCGCCCCCTGGGAGGCCGCCGCCACCCTTCTCGCCCGCCTGCACGCCACCCCTGCGACCGCGCTGCCGCGCCCGCTCCCGCCGATGCGCGGACCGGCCAAGGCGGCGAGAGCCGTCGAGCGGCTCCGGGCCACCGGTCCGCACCCCGCGGCGCCCCCGGTCCTGCGGGCCTGGGCGGGCCTGCCGGCCTGGGCCCGTGCCGAGGCCCCCGCACCCGGCCCCCGGCACCTGTGCCACGGCGACTTCCACCTGGGCCAGCTCGTGCGCGCGGCGGCAGGGCACTGGCTGCTCATCGACGTGGACGACCTCGGCGGCGGTGACCCCGCCTGGGACCTGGCGCGCCCCGCCGCCTGGTACGCGTGCGGCCTCCTCGCTCCGGAGGAGTGGACGCGGTTCCTCGACGCCTATCGGAGCGCCGGCGGCCGCGCGGTCCCCGTGGACGGCTCCGACCCCTGGCCCTCCCTGGACGTCCCGGCCCGCGCCCTGACCGTGCAGACCGCCGCCCTGGCCATCGCCAAGGCGGTCGCCGCCGGACGCCCCCTGGACGAGGTGGAGCAGGCCCTGGTCGACGCCTGTGACCGGATGGCCGGAGTGGCCGCTCGCCCGCCCGAGTTGGTACCGGACACGACGAAGTAGGGTGCAACGCACCGAAGCCGGGCAGTCTTCCCGGCGAAGCAGTCACCATCGGCGAGGAGTTGAGCCGTCCATATGCAGTGCCCCAAGTGCCACGCACCAATGCACACGTACAACCGCAATGGCGTCCAGATCGAGCAGTGCAACAACTGCCGCGGGATATTCCTGGACTACGGCGAGCTGGAGTCGCTGACGCGCCTTGAGGCGCAGTGGGGCGGCCAGCAGGTTCCCCCGCCGCCCGCGCCGCCCGCCGCCCCCCAGGCCTACCCCGCGGCTCCGGCTCCCGCCTGGGGCGCCCCGCACGTCGCTCACGGCGGCGGCCACCACGGCCACGGCGACCACTACGGCCACAAGCGTCACAAGAGCTTCGGGCACATGCTCTTCTCGTCCTGAACGAACGGCGAAGTGAACGACGAAGCCCCCGGTCGCGGAGACGGCCGGGGGCTTCTGTGCTGGTGCGCGATACTGGGATTGAACCAGTGACCTCTTCCGTGTCAGGGAAGCGCTCTCCCGCTGAGCTAATCGCGCGGGGCAACCTGCATGTGCTGCGTGCTGCATAGGGTGTGCTGTGCTGCGTACTGCGTGCGCGATACTGGGATTGAACCAGTGACCTCTTCCGTGTCAGGGAAGCGCTCTCCCGCTGAGCTAATCGCGCGGGACGATCTCCATGAAACCGATCTCCATCGGCCTTCACCAAGATCCAGTGGACGATACTGGGATTGAACCAGTGACCTCTTCCGTGTCAGGGAAGCGCTCTCCCGCTGAGCTAATCGTCCTTGGAGGTGGAGACGGGATTTGAACCCGTGTAGACGGCTTTGCAGGCCGTTGCCTCGCCTCTCGGCCACTCCACCAGGAGCGTAGGGGTTCGGGAAGATCCCCCACTTTCCTGCGAGCGGACGACCAGGTTCGAACTGGCGACCTCAACCTTGGCAAGGTTGCGCTCTACCAACTGAGCTACGTCCGCTTGTCTTTCCCGGTCCGCTTGCGCGTCCCGGCGACGTGTTGAACTCTAGCGGATTCCTGGGCCAGTACAAAAACGCGTTTGCGCAGCGTGCTGCGCTGTCCCTGGTCCGAGGCACGGCCGGCACACCGGTCATAGACTCACAGCCGTGCACAACCCCCCTCTGACGTCCTCCTCCACGCTCCCTCCCATGGCGCGCTTCGGCGGTCTCGTGGCCACCGGCCTGCGCGACGTGACCAGCGACCCCGCCGCCCTGGACTCCACCGGCTTCTGGGCGGTGACCGCGGACTTCGAAGGGGGCGTGGTCTGCGCCCGCTTCGACGACGTGCGCGCGGAAGCCGTGCCCGCCCCCGTCCCGGGGAGGTGGCACGGCCCGGCCGCCGACGACTGGACGTCGTCCCTCGACCGCGCCGCGTACACGGAGGGCGTACGCCGCGTACGCGCGTACATAGCCGCCGGCGAGGTCTACCAGGCCAACCTCTGCCGCGTACTGTCCGCGCCCGTCCCCGCCGACGCCGACGTGGACGCCCTGACGTCCCTCCTCGCGCGCGGGAACCCCGCTCCGTACGCCGGAACGATTCGGCTTCCCGAGTACGGCGTGGAGGTGGCCACCGCCTCCCCCGAGCTCTTCCTGCGCCGCCGGGGACGCTCCGTGGAGTCGGGCCCCATCAAGGGCACCGGCCGCACCGAGGCGGACCTCCTGGAGAAGGACTACGCCGAGAACGTCATGATCGTGGACCTCGTCCGCAACGACCTCGGACGCGTCTGCGCGACCGGTTCGGTGACCGTCCCCGACCTCTGTGTCGTCGAGAAGCACCCCGGACTCGTCCACCTCGTCTCCACCGTCGGCGGCGAGCTGCGGCCCGGCGCGGGCTGGCCCGAGCTGTTCGCCGCCGCGTTCCCGCCCGGCTCCGTCACCGGCGCCCCGAAGTCCAGCGCCCTGCGGATCATCGACGAACTGGAGACCGCGCCCCGCGGCCCGTACTGCGGCGGCATCGGCTGGGTCGACGCCGACCGCGGCACCGGCGAGCTCGCCGTCGGCATCCGCACCTTCTGGATCGACCGGGCCGAGGGCGTCCTGCGCTTCGGCACCGGGGCGGGCATCACCTGGGGCTCGGACCCCGAGGGGGAGTGGCGGGAGACCGAGCTGAAGGCCGCGCGGCTGCTGGCGGTAGCGTCGGGGGCCTACGAAGCGAGCGGAGGGACCACCACGTGAAGATCTGGCTCAATGGCGGGCTGCAGGACCTCGACGACGCCCGCGTCTCCGTCCTCGACCACGGGCTGACGGTCGGCGACGGCATCTTCGAGACGGTGAAGTCGGTCGAGGGCCGTCCCTTCGCCCTGACCCGCCACCTCGCCCGGCTCGCGAAGTCGGCGCGCGGCCTCGGACTGCCCGAGCCGGACCTCGACGAGGTGCGCCGCGCCTGCGCCGCCGTCCTGGCCGCCAACCCCCTGCCGCTCGGCCGGCTGCGGATCACCTACACCGGGGGCCTCTCGCCGCTCGGCTCGGACCGCGGCGACCAGGGCACCACCCTCGTCGTGGCTCTCGGCGAGGCCCAGCGGCGGCCCGACACCACCGCGGTGGTCACGGTGCCGTGGACCCGCAACGAACGCGGCGCGCTGACCGGCCTGAAGACCACCTCGTACGCGGAGAACGTCGTGGCCCTGGCCCGCGCGCGCGAACAGGGCGCTTCGGAGGCACTGTTCGCGAACACCGTCGGACAGCTCTGCGAGGGCACCGGATCCAACGTCTTCGTCGTTCTCGACGGCGAGATCCACACCCCGCCGGTCGCCTCCGGGTGCCTCGCCGGCATCACGCGCGAGCTGGCCGTCGAGTGGACGGGCGCGCACGAGACCGACCTGCCCCTGGACGTCCTGGACCGCGCCGACGAGGTCTTCCTGACGTCGACACTGCGCGACGTGCAGGCCGTGCACCGCGTCGACGGACGTCAAATCCCCACGGCCCCCGGGCCGGTGACCACCAAGGCGATGCGGATCTTCGACGAGCGGGCCGCGGACGACCTGGATCCGTAAGTCCGGGGAATCCCCGGTGACGGTGCGGGCCCGTGGCGGGTAGAACCAGAGGGATGACCACGACCCTGCGGCCGACCGGGCCGCTTCAGCAGAGCGCCGACGGCGGCAAGGCGCGCACGTACGACGTCTGTGTGAACAGCCGTCCCGTGGGCTCGATAGCCCTCGCCACGCACGAGGTCTTCGGCCCCCGCGTCTGCCGGGTCCGCGACCTGCGCATCACGGAGCCGGACCGCGGACGCGGGCGCGGCACAGTGGCTGCGCTGGCCGCCGAGGAGGTGGCGCGCGGCTGGGGCTGCACGCGTATCGAGGCCGCCGTCCCCGCCGCAGCCACCGCGGCCCTGCGCCTCTGCATGGCCCTCGGGTACGTCGAGCGGAACCGCGTGCTGCGCAAGCCGCTGCCCGCCGACGCGCCCGCCCTGCCCGACGGCGTCGAGTGGCGGCCGATGGCTGAGGACGAGTACGAACCGTGGCTGGCGCGCGAGGAGGACGGTTACGTACAGGACTGGACGGAGCGCGGTGTGCCCGAGGCGGAGGCGCGTGCCAAGGCGCGCGCCGACCACGCGCGCCTGCTCCCGCAGGGGCTCGCGACGCCTGACTCCTGGGTGAGCGTCCTGACCCGGCACGGTGTGCGGGTGGGCACCCTGTGGGTCGCCCTGGAGGATGAGGACGCCTTCGTCTACAACGTAGAGGTGGCTGAGGAGCACCGAGGGCAAGGCCACGGCCGTTCCCTCATGCGCGTCGCGGAGGCGCAGGGCCGCGCGGCCGGCCGGAACCGCATCGGCCTCAACGTCTTCGCCGGCAACACCCCGGCCCTGCGCCTGTACGAGTCGCTGGGCTACGAACCCGCCTCGTACTACCTCTACAAGCCGCTGATCTAGGGGTCTGCTCCCGGCGTCCGCTCTAGGCGTCGTCCGTCGCGAGAAGACGGTCGGCGATCCCCTCGACGCGCTCGCGCAGGCCCTCCTGGCTCTTGCCGCCGTCCAGGCGCTCGCCGTCGACGACGTACGTCGGCGTGCCGGTGACGCCGATCGCCTTGCCCTCGGCCTGGTCGGCGTCGACGATCAGGATGTGCCGCCCGTCGATCAGCGCGGTGTCGAACTCGTCGTCGTCGAGGCCGAGTTCGCGGGCCGTGTCCACCAGGTACTTCTCACCCTCGCGGTCGAGGTTCTCCACCCCGGCGAGCACCGCCTCGACGTACGGCCATCCCTTGCCCTGCTCGAAGGCCTCCTCGGCGGCCTGGGCGGCGGCGAAGGAGTGCTTGTGCTTTTCGAGGGGGAAGTGCCTCAGGCGCAGCTCGACGCGGTCGCCGTAGCGGGCGCGCAGGGCGCGCACGTCGTCGAGGGCGGTGCGGCAGTCGGGGCACTGCAGCTCGCACCAGACGTCGATGACGACGGGGCGGGCCGGGTGGTCAGGAGGGGAGTCGCTCATACGCACAGTCTTCCAGCCCGAGAACGCGCCACCCAACCGGAGGGGCGGCGCCGACCGGCACCTGGGGAGGAGGCCGGACCCCGAGATGACCCGGAAATGTCCCTGAGGTCCGACCGGGACATGGCTACACGGCGCCCGTCCGGTGCAGGATGGAAGGGACGACAGCGTCTTTTCCGACGTAAGCCCGCATGCCTGGAGGACCGGATGATTGCCGAGACCGTCTGTTCCGCCGTATCCGCGGCCGGGCTCGGCATCGCCGCGGTCTCGGCCTACCGCAAGCGCTTCCTCTCCGCCGCCCGGCTCGCCGCGTACTCACTGGTTCCCGTCGGCCTGGTGATGACGGGAGTCGTCGGCTGGGCCGCCGACACGGCGTTCAGCCTCAAGGCATGGATCGGCTTCGGCGTGCTCGGCGTGGCCTGGCTCATGTTCCTGGGCACGCGTGCGGTGGAGCGCCGCACCGGCGGCACCCGCAAGGAGCGCAAGGCGGCGAAGGCCGCGCAGCGGGAGGCGGTGGCGCCCGCCGCGTCGGCGCCCTCGCTCGGCGCGAGCGCCCGTCCGCCCGAGGGCCGCCCCGCGGCCAAGCCGCAGAAGGCCGCGCCCGCGGAGGACTTCAGCGACATCGAGGCGATTCTGAAGAAGCACGGCATCTGACATCTGACGGCAGCAGCGTCCGCACCACGTCCGGCGACCGCCGCTGTGCCGAGGTGGTCGTCAACAGCCGGCTGCGTTCCATGGTCATGCGCGGCTCCCTCGTTCGAGTGCGGACGGTGCCGCCGGGTCTCGCGAGGGAGGACGCCCGTGAGCCATGGGCGGAGCGCGCTGGGCACGGGACTTTCGCCTGTTCACGGGATCCGGCTAACTGCCGCTCCGACCGGGCGTGTTGGTAGGCGACGGCCCGGCGGCTGCGTCATCATCACCGCGAGATGCTTGACACCACCACAGAGGGCGATGCCGCCCCGCCGGACGACGGCGGACGAGCGGCACCGGCCCATGAGCGACCTGCCGACACCGAGCGGCACGCCACCGGCGACGAGGAGCGGCAGGGCTGTCTCTTCGCCCTCTCGCAGCCACCCCTGATGATCTTCCTGGCGGTGATCAGCACCTTGATCCTGGTGGCCTCGCTGCACGACCTGCTGCTGCTCTAGCCCGCGGCTCCGCTAGCCCGCGGCCTCCTTGCGGCGGGCGCGGTACGCGGCGACGTGCAGCCGGTTGCCGCAGGTGCGGCTGTCGCAGTAGCGGCGCGAGCGATTGCGGGAGAGGTCGACGAAGGCGTGCCGGCAGTCCGGCGCCTCGCAGCGCCGCAGCCGCTCCTGCTCCCCGGCGACGAGGAAGAAGGACAGCGCCATCCCGCAGTCGGCCGCGAGGTGGTCCGCGACGGAGGCGCCGGGCGCGAAGTAGTGGATGTGCCAGTCGTAGCCGTCGTGGTCGGTGAGCCGGGGCGTGGTGCCCGCCGTCGCGATCAGTTCGTTGAGGATCACGGAGGCGGCCTGCGGTTCGGGGTTCGCGAAGACCTCCCCGAAGCGGGCGCGGATGCGGTGGACGTCGGCGAGGTCGCCTTCGGAGAGCGTGCCGACATCGCTGACGTCGTGGCTTCGTACGAATTCACCGAGCGACGCCAGATTCGCGAGCCCGTCTGTGCCGTTCGTCTCCGGTGCGGTGTTCACCAGATCGACCACGGCGTCGAGAGAACACCGGGTGTCGTGGGTGATCAGCACGATTCGCTCCCTGGCCTGGAGGTAGTGGGGGGCTCCCCTGCTCATCAAGAGCTTGGGAACGATGCCCGCCGATGCTGGCCGATGCTAGCGCCCGGCTCCGGCCCCCGCCGGCCCACGTCTCACCAGCTCGCCCAGCGTCCGCCGCACCCCCGGCTCGTACGCCGAGAAGGTGCGCC